>PUNJ01000051.1 GCA_003551705.1 Chloroflexota bacterium
GGCCGTAGGGTGGTGTTATAGCCCCGGGGCATGCGATGGCGGTTGAATTGTGCCGGCGTAGGGGCGAAACCCACCGTTAACGATTGCCTGGGTAAGAGGCGCGTCCTCGGCTACTGGAACCCTTACGAAATATTGACCCTCCGACCGGGCGCTTTCCCTTCCAGACAAACGATTGCCTGGGTAAGAGGCGTGTCTTTGTGAGCGGCGTCAACACAACACTCGTGCCTCCATTAGTCGGATATTCGTGTGCTTGTCAGAGACGTGGAAGGTGGGTTACGTCCCTGGGTGGCTTGCAGGAGCAAACGTCTTCGCCGGCATCGGGACTAACCCACCCTACGCCGTTGCTTGTGACAGACGTAGATGGTGGGTTACGTCCCTGCGTAGTTTCCGGGGCGGGCGTCTTCCTTGGCGCCGGGACTAACCCACCCTACACCACCCGGCCCCCCAAAGCGGTCGTCGCGGGGGCGATGGTGTGGAGGCCGTAGGGTGGTGTTATCGCCCCGGGACATGGGATGCCGTTCGAATTGCACCAGCGCCGGGGCGAAACCCACCGTTAACGATTGCCTGGGTAAGAGGCGTGTCCTCGGCTGGTTGGAACCCTTACGAAATATTGACCCTCCGACCGAGCGCTTTCCCTTCCAGCCGGCGCCGGGGCGAAACCCACCGTTAAGGATTGCCTGGGTAAGAGGCGCGTCCTCGGCTACTGGAACCCTTACAAAATATTGACCCTCCCGCCCGGGTGGTTCTTCCTCGAGCCAGGCGTCCATAATCGTACCCGAAGGATTGACAAAGCCGGGATATCATGTTATTTATTTAATCAGCCACCGACCTACATGGCGGTGAGTCTCATATCGGCTTAACAACGAAATCGACTCGCTTGGATCGGCAACGACCGAGACGGACCGCATAAAGCTCTCGCAAATGGGTGCCTTCTTGGCTCGTGCCGGGAAAGGCACTTTTCTTTTTGAGAGGCAAATGATGAAAGGCCTGGGATTCATAGGGGCAGGAATAGTGGGGACCGCCCTGGCAGTCAGGCTCAGGGAAAAAGACTACCCTGTAGTTGCTGTCGCCAGCCGTACCCCGGCTTCCGCCCAGAGGCTGGCCGACATGGTACCCGGCTGCCAGGTCTATGCCAGCCCTCAGGATGTGGTTGGCAGGGCCGATCTGGTCTTCATCACCACACCGGATGATGTCATAGGCCAGATTGCAAGCCAAGTCGAATGGCGTGCCGGCCAAAGCGTGGTCCACTGCAGCGGCGCCGAATCGGTGGATATACTGGAACCCGCCTACCGTGCCGGTGCCCGCACCGGCGGGATGCACCCGCTGCAGTCCCTCGCCAGTATTAATCACGCCATCGACAACATCCCCGGTTCCAGCTTCGCCCTCGAAGCCCAGCAGCCTCTTCTCAGCGACCTCAAGGACATAGTCAATTCCCTGCTCGGCTGGTGGCTGGAACTCAAGCCCGGAGACAAGCCCCTCTACCATGCAGCTGCAGTCATCGCCTGCAACTACATGGTCACATTAGTTAAGCTGGCCACCGACCTTTGGCAGGAATTAGGAGTAAACCCCAAGGAAGCTACCCAGGCTCTTTTACCCCTACTCCAGGGAACGGTCAACAACCTGGGCAATGTCGGCCTCCCCAATTGCCTGACCGGGCCCATCGCCCGCGGAGACCTGGGAACTATTCAAAAGCATCTCTCCGCCCTCGAGTCAAAAGCTCCAGACATGCTCACAGTCTATCGTGAACTGGGACGGCAGACTGTGTCTATTGCACTGGCAAAGGGGAGGATCGACGGCATGAGGGCGGAGGAGATGCACAATCTTCTTACCGCAAATCGTGATGGAGGACAAACCCCATGAGGACTATGCTACGCAGCAAGATCCATCGAGCCAGGGTTACCGGCGGTAACATCGACTACGAAGGCAGCATCACCATCGACAAAGACCTCATGGAAGCCGCTGATATGCTTCCCTTCGAACTGGTGCATGTCCTAAATGTCAACAACGGTGCCCGCTTCCAGACCTACATCATCGAAGGCGAGTCCGGTTCAGGTGATATCGTATTGAATGGGGCCGCCGCCAGGCTGGTGGCCAAGGGAGACATCGTCATCATCCTCTCTTACACCACCGTAGGCGAAGAAGAGGCCCGTCATGTTGAGCCCAAATTGGTCTACGTCGACGCCAAGAACCGCATCGTCGACCAAAAGAAGGGCCATGGCTGGGTGGACGACCTGGCGGAATCTCTGAAGAATATCTGATCAACGTCCTCTGCCAATTTGACGAGCCGCAGGCAGAAAACCGGACCGCTACACGTATACCTGCGCAAACGCCATCAAAGGCAGGAAGCCTGACGGGGATAGGTCACGACGAAGGCTTCGAAGCCACGCTCAAGGAGGGGGAATGAGAGTCACCATCCATAACATCAAGGACATGAAGACCAAGGGCGAGAAGATAGTCATGCTTACCGCTTATGACTATGCCACAGCCCATCTTATCGATGAGGCAGGCATTCCTCTCATCCTGGTAGGCGACAGCCTGGGCATGGTAGTGCTGGGCTATGAGTCAACCATTCCCGTTACCCTGGAGGAAATGCTCCACCACACGAAGGCCGTCGTCAAGGGAGCCAGGAAGGCCCTGGTCGTGGGCGATATGCCCTTCATGACATACCACGTCAGCGTAGAGGACGCCATCGAGAACGCCGGCCGTTTCCTCAAAGAAACGAACTGCCAGGCAGTCAAGCTGGAAGGCGGCGAGGCCATGGCGGATACCGTTCGCAGAGTAGTCCAGTGCGGAATCCCGGTCATGGGACATATCGGACTTACCCCCCAGGCCATCCACCAGCTGGGGGGCTTCAAAGTCCAGGGCAAGACACAGCAAGCCGCTGAGCAATTGGTAAAGGACGCCATCGCCCTGGAAGAAGCCGGAGCCTTTTCCGTCGTTCTTGAAGCCATTCCAACACCGCTGGCCAGAATCATCACCGAAAGATTGCGCGTTCCCACCATAGGCATAGGTGCCGGCCCGCACTGCGACGGCCAGGTCCAGGTTATCTCCGATTTGCTTGGTCTGTATACCGATTTCGTTCCCAAGCACGCCAAGAGGTATGCTACGCTCTTTGAGACGATCAAACAGGCCACCCGGGACTATATCAACGACGTCAAGGCCGGCACCTTCCCTACCGAGAAGGAAAGCACCGCCATGGACGAGGACCTGCTGAAGGGCCTGAAAGAATGAAGTTGCCGCCTGCAAGGACAAAGGGGAACATCTCCGTCGAGGAAGCCCTCTCAAAGAGACGCTCCCGGCGGCGTTTTCAAGCTGGAGAGCTCACGTCAGAGCAGATAAGCCAGCTTCTGTGGTCAGCCCAAGGAGCCGGAGCAAGAGGGCTGCGCCCGGCCCCTTCCGCCGGCGCAACCTACCCCCTGGAAGTATACCTTATAACCTCCCATGGCGTTTTTCATTACGAGCCCATGGTCCACGAGATAGAAGCCGTTACCAGCGGCGATTGCCGGCCCCAATTGACAAAGGCCTGCCTGAACCAGAGCTGGGTTGACCACGCCCCCGCCGTTCTTGTGATCGCTGCCGACTACGAGAGAACAGCCAGGGTATACGGACCGCGGGCCGAGCGGTACGTACACATGGAAGCGGGCCACGCTGCCCAGAATATCCACCTTCAAGCCGTGGGCCTGGGGCTGGACTCCGTCCCCGTAGGCGCTTTCCGGGACAAGGAAGTCAAGCAAGTGTTGTCCCTCCCTGGCAGTTATGAACCGCTGTACGTGATCCCGGTAGGGTGCTCAGCCGAATGAAAATAGTCAGTACCATAACCGAATACAAGAATGCCAGGCGACAAATTGGCGGCTCACTGGGATTCGTACCAACCATGGGTTATCTACACGAAGGACACCTGTCACTCGTCCGGCGCGCCAGGAGCGAGAACGATTTCACCGCGGCCAGCATCTTCGTAAACCCTTCCCAGTTCGGCCCCAAAGAGGACTTCGCAACGTACCCGCGCGACCCGGACAAAGACCTGCGTCTCCTGGAGGATGAGGGCACCGACCTCGTCTTCATGCCGGCCCCGGCAGAGATATACCCCGAAGGCTATAGCACCTGGGTGAACGTGGAGAAGATCACGGAGCGCCTAGAGGGGGCCGTGAGGCCGGGGCATTTTCGCGGCGTGGCCACCGTGGTCTGCAAGCTTTTCAATATTGCCGAACCCACCAGGGCCTACTTCGGCCAGAAGGATGCCCAGCAGGTAGTGGTGGTATCTAAAATGGTCGCAGATTTGAATATGAATGTGGAAATTGTTATAGTACCAACAGTCCGCGAGTCAGACGGCCTCGCCATGAGCAGTCGCAATGTCTACCTGGATCCACAGGAAAGACAATCAGCCCTGGTTCTCTGGAAATCACTGCAAAGGGCCAAGGAGTTATGGTTGGGGGGAGAAAGGCGGGCAGACGCTATACGAAGCGCCATGACTGCCATGATCGAAAGCGAGCCGTCAGCCGGCATCGAATACATCAGTATAGCCCGGCCGGACAACCTGGAGGAGATAGAAGAAATCCGGAGCCCTGTCCTGGTTTCCCTTGCCGTGCGCTTCGGCAAGACGAGACTGATCGATAACATGATGCTGGAAGCATGAGCTTGGGAGACAGGTCCAAGGACCTGGTTCGATAAGGATCGCTCCCGTACAGAGGGCAACCTACCGTTATTTGCACACCCAAAGCCAGGGCCATGCCGGGATATACCCACAAGAATCAAGACGGACCGCTCTCCAGGCCATACCTGATCGTTTGCAAACCACGCAGGCGCGCCGGTATGATATCCTTGACCGAGCGGCAGAACTAGAAGGTTGGTGAAGACTTTTATGTCCAAGATTTACTTCATTGACGTAACCAATCGAGATACCGTTCAAGCTTCTCGAATTAATCTGTCGAAACTGCAGAAGACCATGGTCAATCTGTATCTCTGTGAGATGGGAATACACCAGTCTGAATTCGCTTTTCCTTTTGCCGAAAACGAACGAAATTACGTAAAAGGCAATCTGGAACTCCAGGCAAAAGGCGCCATGAAGTCACTTGTCCTGGAGGGATGGTGCCGGGCCATTGTTGGGGACGTGGAGGCCAGCATCGCCGCTGGGGTCAAAGACCTGAACCTGTCCATATCCACCTCCGACCAGATGATAGTCCACAAATTCAAAGGCAGGCTCGATCGCGACGCCATAATCCATGAGATGATGGCGGCGGTCAGGTACGCCAAGCAAAACGGGACCAGAACCATCGGGGTCAATGCAGAGGATGCGTCCAGAACAGACATGCAATACCTGATTGAATTCGGCCTGGCAGCCAAGGAGGCCGGGACCGACAGGTTAAGATACTGCGATACGCTCGGCTTTGAGACACCGCACGCAATCCGAGAAAGGATCAGGACCCTGGCCGAGGGTGTAAAGATACCCATAGAACTCCATTGCCATAACGATTTGGGTATGGCAGTGGCAAACTCGGTAGCGGGAGCCCAAGGCGCCATCGAGGGAGGCGTTGACGCCTACATTAATACCTCCATAAATGGACTCGGTGAGAGGGCCGGACAGGCCGACCTGCTCAGTTGTATCCTGGCTCTCAAGTTTGCCCGCTGGGAGACCGCTTACGAAATCGCCGACGACATTGACCTTAGCATGTCCTCCAAGCTGGCCAATTATGTATCTTATGCCTTCGGCGTTCCCATCCCCATTAACCAGCCGGGAGTCGGAGCCAATGCTTTTGCCCATGAAGCCGGCATCCATGCAGATGGAGCTCTGAAGGACCATAGGAATTACGAACTCTATGACCACGAACTGTTGGGGCTGGACCTGGAAGCACCACCCCCCAGAGGCCGGGTTATCACCACCGGCGAATTCGGCGGCCTGGCAGGATTTGAATATGTCTACGGCCAGATCGGTGTCATCTTCGATTGTGATAAGCAGGCCAGTGAGGTTCTGAACCTGGTCCGCTACGCCAGCGCTCACAACCAGTTGCCGCTGACCGAGGACGAGTTATATTTGATTGCAAGCTATCCCGAGCAGGTGAGAACGATAATGACCATCACACCCTGAACGGTTCGCACGCTTGGTTACAGCTAGGACAAAAAGGAGGTTAGTTATGACAACGGCCGAATCCGGAACAGGTGATGCCCAGCTTATTAAGAGTGATTGCATTCTATGTGTGTCAGGATGCGGTATAGACGCCTTTGTTAAAGACGGCAAACTCGTCGGAGTAAGAGGCATGGCAGAACACCCGCTGAACCAGGGGCGATTGTGTCCCAGGGGCGAAAACCTGGTCGAGTATGCCAATGCACCGGACAGGATCAAGTATCCCATGAAGAAGGAAGACGGTGCCTGGAAACGCATCAGCTGGGACGAGGCCCTGGACACCATAGCCGCAAAGCTTACCGGCATCAAGAAAGAATTCGGCGCCCATGCTCTGGCCATATTCTGCGGTTCAATGGCTGTCGAAAATATCGAACTGGCTGCCTTCACCCAGCGTTTCAAAGGCGCTTTCGGCACACCCAACCTGATTTCCGTTGAAAGCATCTGCTTTAGAATCAGAGTCGTGGCCCACCTCTTGACCTTTGGCCGGTTTACCAGCGAAGACCCGCTCGAATCGGAATGCATTCTGCTTTGGGGCAATAACCCCGACGATTCCAGGTTCATGTGGGCGGACCACATGCATGAAGCCGTAGCCCAGGACAAACTGAAGCTGATCGTCATCGATCCCAAGCGAACGGCGCTGGCCAAGGAAGGACTTCACCTCCAGATCAGACCGGGAACGGACATGGCCCTGGGTCTGGCCATGATGAATGTGATAATCTGTGAGGACCTTTACGACAAGGACTTCGTCAATGAATGCACGGTCGGCTTCGACCAGCTAAAGGAGCATGTCAGACAGTATACGCCGGAATGGGCTGAACAGGTCACCGGTATCCCGGCGCCCGACATACGACAGGCAACCAGGGTGTTCGCCAGTGCCAACTCAGCCTGCATCATCCCGGGAACGTGCTCCCTGGCCCATAGCGGCAACGCCTTGCAGGCCGAACGCCTGCTCTGCATGCTCCAGGCAATAACGGGCAATATGGACATCAAGGGCGGCTGGGCCATGACACCGCTGGTAAAACTGAGCGACCTGCGTATACCGATAGACGAGGACCCCATCGGTGCTGAGGAATACCCGGTATTCTACAAGACCTGGGGTAAAGCTGTCCCCTACGGCCAGGCAATGCTGTTCCCTGACGTGGTCCTGACTGAGAAGCCATATCCCATCAAGGCCCTCATAGTGACCGGCGGCAATCCCGTCCTGACCATGCCCGAGAGCAACAAGGTCAGGCAGGCCATCGAGAAACTGGACCTGGTAGTGGTCATCAACCCCTTCATGACCGAGACCGCCGAGATGGCGGATATTGTCCTTCCCGCCTGCACCTTCCTGGAAAAAATGGGGCTTGGCATGGTATACGGCATAAATGCCGGCCTTCCCTACCTGCTGCTGCGGAAACAGGTGGTGGAGCCGCCCGGTGAGGCCTGGGCTGATTGGAAGTTCTGGACCGAACTGGCCCGCCGCCTCGGGCTGGGCGAATACTTCCCCTGGAATACCGATGAGGAGGTCATCCGCCATTTGCTGGAACCCAGCGGCATCACCCTGGAGCAATTGCAAGAGAACCCTTGCGGAATATTCTACGATACGAGGAAATACGACGCCCGGACCACCTTCGGTTTCCGCACGCCATCAAAGAAGGTGGAACTCTATTCGCAAGCCCTGAAGGATGAGGGTTACGACCCAATACCCACTTATCGTGAGCCTGGTCAGAGTCCCGTAAGCACCCCAGAACTGGCCCGGGAATACCCTCTGCTCCTGATTACCGGCGCCAGGATGAAGGAGTACACACACTCACAGTTGCGCAGCATGACAAAGATGAGACGCATGGCCCCCGAAGCCCTGGCTGAGATCCATCCTGTCACTGCCAAAGACTACGACATTATCGACGGTTGCATGATGTACATCGAGACCAGAAAGGGCTCCATCAAGATCAAGGCCCGGGTAACGGATGATATTGCGCCCAAGTGTATCACCATCCCTCACGGCTGGGCGCAGGCAAACGCCAACGTCCTTACAGACCTACAGGAACGCGATCCTGTTTCCGGTTATCCGATGCTCAAGGGACTGCTGTGCAGAGTAAGAAAGGCGGACTAGTCCTTTGACAGGCAGTCAAAATACAGGATGACAGTTTGCCCAATACGGGGTATTATGTTTGGGGTAGACCGCAAGGTCTACCCCATATTCTTGGCCGACTGAACAGCGTCGGATTTTTTCATGATAACAATACATCACGTACAAGAGGGCACCTTCATCAGCAGGACAAGCCGCTTCTCCTGCACTGTACAGGTATCCGACAGCGAGGAGATGGTTTACCTGCCCAATTCCGGAAGGCTGGAAACCGTGCTGGTCCCGGGAAGCAAGGTCTTTCTAACGGACAAAGCATCTCCATTCCGCCGGAGTACGTATGACCTTGTAGGGGTGAACACAGACTCGGGCTTTGTCTCCCTCGATTCCAGGTTCCCAGCCAGACTCATCTTCCTGGCCCTGTACCGGCAAAGCCTGCCTGCCTTTTCGCGATACCGCACCATTCGCCGCGAGGTGCCTAGAGGCAGAAACCGGTTGGACTTCATGTTGAAAGGCATAGATCCGGATTGCTTCATCGAGGTCAAGTCCGTTACCCTGGTCCAGAACGGCAGAGCGCTATTCCCGGATGCGCCTACCGAAAGGGCGCGCCGCCAGGTGGAGTGCCTGACCTGGGCCAAGCGCGAGGGCTACACTGCCGCCATCGTATTCGTCGTCCAGCGATCGGATGCGGATGAATTCGCACCGAACGACGCTATTGATCCGGCGTTCGGCTCCGCCCTGCGGGAGGCACAGTCACGTGGGGTGGACATATACGCTTACCGCTGCAATGTATCACCGCAAAGCATCGAACTTGCTGACGAAATTCCAGTCCGCCTGCACCCATAATGTCACGCCTTCGACCAGCACCACCTTCGTCCATCGCCCTCATGGATATCTACGAGCGCATGCTCAGTGCATATGGTCCCCAACACTGGTGGCCCGGCGAGAGTTCGCTAGAAGTGATAATAGGCGCAATTCTCACCCAGTCAGCTTCTTGGACAAACGTGGAAAAGGCCATCGACAACCTCAAGAATAACGGCGCCTTGTCTATACAGGGCCTGCAACGGCTGCCTGTTAGCGACCTGGCCCGGTTGGTGTATCCATCCGGTTATTACAATGCCAAGGCAGCCAAAATCAAGGCCTTTGTCGACTGGCTGTACAGGAATCACGATGCCGACCTGGACAATCTGTTCAGCCTGGATACGGCTGAATTGCGCCAGCAACTCCTGGGCGTGTACGGAATTGGCGAAGAGACGGCCGATTCGATAGTCCTGTATGCGGCCAGCAAGCCTATGTTCGTGATAGACGCCTACACGCGACGCATAATCGACCGGCTGGGCACAACCTGGGGCGTACAGACCCCTGCCACGGGTACCCCCGGCTCTCTGCCAGGGGCCGACCATGGGCAAGAGACAAGCATCGGTCATGATTATGGCCACACCAACAGTCGTGTACATGGGTGTCCACTGGACACTACATCATATTCAAATGACCAGCGCCGCAATAGCCTGCCCGGTTGGACACCTGAAAGTAGACGAAAAGGCCTGGGAACTTATGCTTCCTACCAGGCCCTTTTCATGTCAAACCTGCCCCATGACGCAGCCATGTTCAACGAGTACCATGCCCTGCTGGTACGACACGGCAAGGACGTCTGCAAGAAGAAGCCTATCTGTATCGGATGTTGCCTGGCAACGGCCTGCGCCTCAGCAGGCGTGGGCTGACTCATCAAGCGGCAAGGTCACCCGGCCCTCACGCCAAAGGAGAAAACTCCACCCCTCCATCTATCTCAAACAGCCTGCCCGTAACCCAGTCTGAGGCAGAAGAAGCCAGATATACGGCCGTCATGGCGATGTCCTCCGCCTTCCCAATACGTTTCATGGGGATGCGGTCAACCAACTCGCCCTCTACCCGGGCAAGCCAGGCAGCCGACATCGGGGTCGATACCGGACCAGGCAGAATAGCATTGACCCGAACATGGGGGGCCAGTTCCCAAGCCAGGGTCCGGGTTAGAGAATTTACCCCCGCCTTCGCCGCTCCATACGAGGCCATGCCGATGCTGGGTATCAGCGACTCCCGGCTCGATATGTTGATTATCGAGCCTGATCTCTGTTGAAGCATGATGACACCTACGGCCTGGCTACAAAGGAACACGCTTGTCAGATTGACCCGAAAATCCGCCTCCCATTCTTCAACAGACATCTTCATGACGTCTCTCATAGGAGCGCGTCCTGCGTTGTTAACGAGAATGTCAATCCGGCCTAAGACGTCCATGGCCTTTCCTGTCATGCCGGCCACTTCCTGGCTGTTCTTCACATCACAATCAATTGCCAGTGCCTGCCGGCCAAAAAGCTCGATTTCCCCCGCCACCGCCTTCAGGTCCTCAACTCGGCGATCGACGCATACCAGATCAGCACCGGCCTCGGCGAAGGCTAGGGCGATACCCCTGCCTATTCCCCTGGCTGCGCCGGTTACGACGGCTACCTTGCCTGTCAGAGCAAACCTGTTCAAGACCATGTATATCTCAGTCGTGATCGCCGGTTCAACCGGCCTTCTTTATGCGGCAGAGCGCGCCCGTCAAAGCAGGGAAGCCTCCCTCCGGGTCCACCGGTACATCGTCAGTGAGAAGATTTTCATTGGCATCATCGGGCCAGCCGTGCCTGGTAGCCACTGTGTCAGGCCGGATGTCTTCCGTGACTATGGCCTTCATGCACGCTCTTCCTCTCGGCGTCTCAATCCACATGCGGTCGCCCTCTGCTATGCCATATGCCGATGCAGTGCTGGGGTGGATTTCGGCCCTACCTTCCGGATTCCTGCGCATAAGGCTGGCACAATGGCGCTGCTGTGAATGCCAGTATTCCAGTTCTCTTACGCCGGTGATCAATATCAGCGGGTACTCCCTTGAAATCTCAGGCGAACTGACCGGACTTTCCGCAGGTTCCCGATAGACGGGTAGCGGGTATATGCCCATATCTTCCAGTTCTTGCGACCAGAACTCGCACTTGCCCGATGGTGTGGCAAACCCGTGCTTGCGATAGTCGAATATCAATTCATCAGAACCCTGAACGATGCCGGTCGGATGCTCTTCGCCAAGATACTTGGATGTCAGACCCGAAGGCGAGAGCCAGTAGTCCATAGCTTCTTCATCACTATTCCAGGGTATATACTCGTCGAACTCGCCCCCCATTCTCCTTGCCAGGGCGAGCCAGAAGCTGCAATCGGAGCGGGAATCGTACAGGGGCGGGACCACCTGCCGGCGGAACTGTACCGCGGGCGTGCTCATCCCCTCGTATATGCCGCACATGGCAATCCTCTCCATGAAGGTGCAGGCCGGCAGGACTATATGCGCTTTTTCCGCAGTGGCGGTCCAGAAGGGGTCCATCACTACCAGAAACTCCAGTTCGTCCAAGGCTCGGCTAACCTTGTTGGTGTTGGGCCAGCTGACCATTGGATTGCCCCCAGATACGATCAACATCTTGAGCTGATACGGATCGCCTTTTAAAACCAGGTCCCCCCAGTTCGGCATGACGCCTTCATGAAACACCCGTCCCGATTTATGATATATGGGATACTTATCGGCGCCCACACATAATGTGTCCCCCATAAGCTTGGTCAACCTGTAAGATCTCTCCTTCACTCCAGATAGCCTGAGGACGCCACCACCCAGCGCATCGATATTCCCAGTCATTGCCTGCAGCATGACTACACACTGGGCAATACGAAAGCCCGAAGATGTCTGTTCCAGCTTCTCTCCCGCCTGCAAGCAGGCCGGCTTCGTAGTAGCATACATGCGAGCGGCCTGCCTGATATCACCGGCAGGAACCCCTGTTACCTCCTGGGCCATTTCTGGCGTGAACTGTTCAACATGCTGTGCCAGCTTGTCGAATCCCACGCTCCAGTTCTCAATGAAGTCCTTATCATATAGCTGCTCCGAGATGATGACCTGCATCATGGCCAGTGCAAGCATCGCGTCCGTTCCGGGCCTCGGCTGGAGAAACAGATCGGCTTCCCGTGCCATGGGTATGCGCCGTGGATCTATGACAATCAGCTTGGCCCCGTTCTCTTTCATGGCTCGCCTGATCCTCATGTAAAGCGGCGGGAAAGAATTCTGAGGATTGCCACCCCAATTCACAACGCACCTGGTGTTTACAATATCAGGCGTGGTCATCTTGCCTATGGTCTGAAAATACGCCCGTATCCGGGGGGTGTAGCATAGATCGCCGTCATAGAACCGCGTCGGAGTGCCATATACATCGCAGAAACGCCAGACCAGGTAATAGCCCATGCGCAGCGCCATATTCACAGGGTCGCCGGTGAACACGCCGAAGGACTGGGAGATGCCCTCAGCCTTGTATTCTTTCAGTTTGTCCGCTATTGTATCCAGAGCCTCATCCCAGGATATCCTCTTCCACCCGCCCGACTCCTTCTTCATGGGATACTGAATACGCTTGTCTGAATGTACGTACTCCGGAATGGCACGGGCACTGGCACATATGAACCCTTCACTGAAAGGATGATCCTCCATTCCCTCTACCCTCTGTATCCTGTCATCTTCAACATGGACCATGATGCCGCATTCTTCGATACACATTCCACAGGTAGCCGGGACAATCCTCTTTTCATTCATGCCCACCCTCCTTCTTCAATAATCAAGGACCAACTCCGAACCTAAAACCTGGCACTTCTAAGAGAGTCTCGACCCTGTATCCAGAGCAGGTAAGACCAAAGTAGCCGTCCCCCAGGCATGAAGTCCATCGGGCACGGAAAAGCTGTATTCCACATCGACCAGGAGTTCGTCCCCTTCAACGTATTTCTTCAACACTCGACCATTCTGTGTCAGGGTATCTCCAGGGAACACCGATACGCTCAGCCGGTATTCCATGCGTTTAAGTCTGCCCTCAGACCCGCTCCAGTCCGTCAGGTATTTGCCGATCAGGCCACCCGTCGCAATGATATTTACGTTAACATCTTTGAGTCCCGCCTCCTGAGCAACTTCGTGATCGATGTGCAACGGCGGCAGGAAATCCCTGGCCGCAAATGCCATGGCAATCACGTCAACGCGAGTGATGTCGCGCGTGGCTACAGGCAAGTCGTCGCCTTCCTGTACTTGTTCCCAGTACCTGTGGGTCCATGCCATTTCTTCGCTCCCTAACATTAATGCACCACCTGGATATGAGGGCAGTACTGAAAGACTGTGAGAACTTGCCGGCAAACCGGCACGTCCTTATCGTTGCAGTACGAATATGCCGCCGCCAGAAAATGGCCGGTACCCACCCTCGTCGACTTCTCAGGCGTCACACTGAGCAGCTTGATCTTGTACATAACCTGATCCCCTGGATGCAGGGGGTGCAGAAACTCGTAGCTCATGGAGACCCCCAGGCTGGAGCAATAGCCTGCTTCTACGCATGTCCGCACCGCCAGAAAGACCGGGTCGGGATTCGTTTCGATCTTCGGCCAGAGGGGCGGAGTACAGTATGCCTGGACCATCGTCGGCGGGGCAATTATCCTCTTCCAGCAGCTGTTTTCCGCATAGTCCTTATCCGTGTAGAGTGGATTGGCATCCTGCATCGCTTCGCACCAGTGCCGGATCATGGCGTCATTGACCCTGTCATTACCAGTCCTGAGCTCTGACTCGCCCCCCTCCAGGGATTTCAGTGATTGATAGAGGTTTCCACTCATAACCAGACCTCCTGTTAAGTGGTCCCGGTTCCCGATAACACAGCCACATGCCTTCTTACCATCGCCTCATAATCTACTATGGCCGGCGGCGACTCCAGAGCATGACCCAACCAGACCAAGATACACCCTTGGGGACGGGGCGGGATTCCTCGGACCTGACTAGAACGGCATGTTAGTGACTTCCGAGCCACCGTCGACTTCCAGCAGCTTACCCGTAACCCAGCCGGCTGCAGGAGAAGCCAGGTATACGGCAGCCAGAGCGATATCTTTAACGTCGCCGATCCTCTTCATGGGAGTCAGGTTGGCCATCTTGTCCCGCATGTTCTGGTCGAGAAACAGGCTCAGAGAATCTGTGAGAATGGAGCCGGGAGCGATTGCATTAACTCTGACGTCCGGTGCAAGCTCTGCCGCCATGAGTTTGGTCAAGAACACCAAAGCGGACTTGACGGTGCCGTAAACCGCGAAATTGGGCTGCACCAGCCTGCCGGCAGAGGAACTTATGTTTATAACACAACCCTGACTCTGCTTAAGATAGGGCAAGCATATCTTCGTAAATGAAAAGGCAGAGGTCACGTTGAAATCAAAGGCCTCATTGAATTGCTGCCGCTTGACCCCTGGTATTGGGCTAGGCCAGGCGCCACCTGCATTATTTATGATTATGTCAATCTTGCCGAATGCGTCCAAAGTCTTGTCGGCCAGATTTTGCAGCTGGTCATCTTGGGTAACGTCGCAGCAGACGGCAAGGGCGCGGCCTTCCAGTTTCTTGGCCTCCTCAACATTAGCTTCACAATCCTTCTGCGTTCTGGCGGAGAAGACCACATTGGCACCGGCCTGTGAGAAGGCCAGACCTATGGCCTGGCCAATACCTTTACCGGAGCCAGTTACCACTGCGACTTTGCCATCAAGTCTAAAATTGTCGGTGATCACGTTTCCCTCCTGTTAGCCTTATATCCGGTTCCGGGCCAAACCTCGTTCGGCAAGCAACCTCTCAACATAATGCTTTCATAGAAGCTGCAAGACCTTCCGGGAATCAAGGACCAATCAGACCCGGCCCATGTGACCCATGGTCACATGGCATTCTATCACGGTTGCCACACGCAGCACCAATCAGGACGAAATGCCTGCATGAACCCTGCAATTCCCTCTGCCAGAAACGAAGAGTCATTGTCAAAGCTGCCTATTGTTTTGCAGAAATTGCAATGGGATTTATGCGCTCAGGCAGCATGCAGGCACGCCTCCCGCACTCGTGTTCGATGGTTATCCGGCTCGTGCCAGGTTTGCCTTCAGCCATGCTCCACGCTTATAATTGTCTTGCTTGTAACCCAAAAGAACGGGCTCAATACAGGAAAGGAGCGACTACATGGCCGGTATAGTTTCGTATGGGGCTTACATCCCTATGTACAGGCTAAGCAGAGCCATCCTGGGCCAGGTGTGGGGTGGCGGAGGCAAAGGTGAGAAGGCCATAGCGAACTGGGATGAGGACAGCATCACCCTGGGAGTCGAGGCAGGTATGGACTGCTTGCAGGGCCAGGATCGACAGTCTGTAGATGCCCTGTTCTTCGCCAGTACTACATCACCCTTCCGGGAGAAGCAGTCGGCCAGCATCGTGGCTGCTGCTCTTGATTTGCGCGAAGATATCGTAGCATCCGATTTTGGCAACTCTCTCCGGGCAGGCACTCTTGCCCTGAGATCAGCATTGGACGCCGTAAAAGCAGGCTCAGCCAAGAACGTCCTGGTAATTGTATCCGACTGCCGGCTGCCGGCGCCTAACTCCGCGTTCGAGCCGCTCTTCGGCGACGCTGCCACCGCCCTGCTCATCGGCAAGGACAATATAGCCGCCGAGATAGAAGCAAGCTACTACATGAGCAGCGAGTTCATAGACATCTGGCGTCTGGAGGGCGATATCCTGCCCAGAACATGGGAAGAGCGCTTTGTGCTTGATGAAGGCTATGAGCCGCACATGACCAAGGCCTTCAAGGCCCTCTTCAAGACCAGAGAGGCATCAGCCAAGGACTTTGCCAAGGCCGCCTTCTACGCGCCCAATGCCAGGAGCCATGCAACGGTCGCCAAGAACGCCGGTCTGGATGCAAAAACCCAGGTCCAGGATCCCATGTTCGACAGCGTGGGAATCACAGGCGCAACCGCAGCCATATTGACCCTTATCGCCGTTCTCGAAGAGGCCCAGGCAGGAGATAAGGTCCTTCTCGGCAATTATGGCGACGGGGCCGATGCACATATCATCTCCGTAACGCCCGCTGTCGAGAATTTGAGGCATAAACGAGGGGTGAAGGGTCATCTTAACTCCAAGGTCATGCTGGAGAATTACGGCAAATACGTCAAGTTCAGAAACCTGATGACCTTCGAGGAGACACCCATGACCAGACCCAGGACGTCGCTGCCCGCCATGTGGAGGGACCGCAACTGGCAGTACCGCTGTCACGGCCACAAATGTCAATCGTGCGGCAAGGTGCAATTCCCCTTCCAGAGGCGCTGCATGTATTGCCAGGCCGGTCCGGAATCCTTGATGGAAGTGCCGCTGGCCGAGAAGAAAGGTTACCTGGCTACCTACAGCATGGATGAACGGGCCGCCATAGTGGATCCTCCCAATGTTCTGGCAGCCGTCAATTTCAATGACGGCGGCAGGATTTTCAGCCAGATGACCGACCGGGATGTCAACACAATCAAGGTGGGAATGCCCATGGAGTTGACTTTCAGGAAAATCCACGATGCTCTGGGCGTTCACAATTACTCATGGAAATGCCGGCCGGTAAGGGTATAGAGAAGGAGGAGTCATGGCAGAGCCTATAAAGGATAAAGTCGCTATTGTAGGCATGGGCTGCACCAAGTTCGGTGAGCGCTGGGATGCTGATATACAGGATATGATTGCCGAGGCTACCTACGAGGCCTTGGATGATGCCGGTGTGCCCCTCAAGGATATTGAGGCTGCATGGCTGGGTGCCCAGTGGGGCTCGCAGATCGTCGAAGGCGGCGTCGTCACAGGCACGCTCCTTTCAAGCGCACTGCAAACGCAATACATACCCGTAACCAGGGTCGAGAACGCCTGCGGCACAGGCGCTGAATCCCTCCGGGGAGCCACTTTCGCACTGGCCTCCAAGGCTTACGACCTGGTCATGGTCGTCGGTGTGGAAAAGTGCAAGGACATGGGCTTCGGCGGGCTCCCCTCTGTGTGGATTGGCCGATGGGAACCGGTCTATGGCGCTTTCGGCACCGGCCCGGGAAGATATGCCATGGCCGCCACCGCCTATTTCGCCAAGTACGGGCTCAGCAACGAGGACGGCAAGCGAATGCTGGCGGAGATCTCCGTCAAGAGTCACTACTACGGGGCCAAGAATCCCAAGGCTCACCTCAGACGCGAGGTGACGGTCGAGCAGGTCATGAACGCGCCCATCATCTCCTGGCCGCTGGGGCTCTTCGACTGCTGCGGAGTCACCGATGGAGCTTCTGCTGCAATCTTGTGTCGTGCGGAGGACGCCAACAAATACCGCAAGGATTATGTCACCATCAAGGCCTTCGGAATGGCCGCCAGCCCAGGGTGGGGCAAGGAACGTGATGACTACGACTTCACCTACTGGGATGCCACCCAGGCTGCAGCCCGTTCCGCTTACGCCGAAGCCGGCATAAAGGACCCACGCAAGGAACTGGACGTAGTGGAGCTTCACGACTGCTTCACCATTGCCGAAGTCATAGCAAGTGAGTCCATGTTCATCTGCGATGAGGGCAAATTCAAAGAGCAGATGACAGACAAGCGGGCTTACTATCACGACGGTGAGATGCCGGTGAACACAAGCGGCGGACTAAAGTCCTTCGGCCACCCCATCGGCGCCAGCGGATGCCGTGAAGTGTATGAGATATACAAACAGATCCAGGGCAAAGTCGAGGAGCCCTCAAGGCAGATCAAGGACGCCCGTATGGGCCTGGCACATAACCAGGGAGGACATCCAGGCAAGTTTGTTTGCGGTTGCACTATTGTGGGAGCACCGTAAAATATATAGCATGATCTACAGCGTAGGCGGACTGATTTAGTGACGGATATTCGGCCGTTTCGCGGGGTCCGCTATAACCCCGATCAGGTGAAAGACCTTTCGTCGGTTATCAGTCCACCCTACGACGTCATATCGCCGCAGGAGCAGCGTCTCTACCATAAGGAGAGTCCGTACAATATCGTA
Organism: Chloroflexota bacterium; assembly: GCA_003551705.1. GTDB lineage: Bacteria > Chloroflexota > Dehalococcoidia > UBA2247 > RBG-13-53-26 > PUNJ01. Next base: position 18,044 of record PUNJ01000051.1, read on the forward strand.
CGGCTCGAGTTCGGTGAAGACCTGCCCGGAGATGCTGCCGGAGACAACAAGTACACAAGAGCCGCCGGCTGGTTGCAAAGCTGGCTTGATGAAGGAGTGCTGTTCCAGGAAAGCGCCCCTGCTTACTACGTCTTTGAACACCGTTTTGTCCAGCAGGGCATGCTCATCAGCAGGCTCGGCCTCGCAGGCCGGATCCGCCTGGGGGATGAGATTGGCTCCAGCGCCCGTCCTCACGAGGTAGTCATGCAGTCCAAGGTACAGGACCGCCTGGAGCTCCTGCAACACTGCCAACTAAATATAAGCCCCATAATGGGCCTGGTACGCCCCAGTGATTACGGTATGGATGCCCTCCTGGGGGACGTTATCCGGCAGGCTCCGGATGCATCCGTTTCGGACCACCAGGGCGTCATCCACAATATGTGGGTGATCGGAGACCAAGAGAGCATAACCCGGATCTCCGATTGGTGCAAGAGCAAGACCATATACATCGCTGACGGGCACCACCGCTACGAAACCGCCCAACTCTACCGGCGCGAGCGCCTGGCGGCCGGTGCTGCAACCAGTGAAGAGTCCTTCGATTTTGCCATGATGACGATCATGGATGCCGGCGACCCCGGCGTAGTGGCTTTGCCTACTCACCGGCTGGCCCGCCTGCCTGCCGGGCTTAGCCTTGAAGAATTCAATGACAGACTGGCCGGCATGTTTCACTTGGAATACCTGGAATTCCGGACTGCCAGCGATGCAAGCAGGACGGACAGGTGGCTTTCGGTCCTGGCAGACCGAGGCGGTACGGGCATGTACCTGGGTGTGTATGGTCTCAAAAGGGGGGGATTTTGCCTGCTGACCATTCGTGACCGTCAGGCCATAGACCGCCTACTCCCCGAGGACAAGAGCCCATTATGGAAGGAACTGGACGTGTCTGTCCTTCATGCCGTCATCCTGCATGGCTTGATGGGCATGGATTCGCCTGAAATGGAAGAGGAGTGTCTCAAGTACACCCGGGATGGGGAGAAAGCACTGGAATCGGTAGACTCGGGCGATTACCACATTGCCTTTCTAGTGAATCCCATCCCTGTCACACAGATATTGGCAGTGGCCGACGCCGGCGATAAGATGCCGCCAAAATCCACCTATTTCTTCCCCAAATTGCCCACCGGCCTGGTCATGTACCCCCTGTGGGACTGATGGCTCAGAACCACCATGACAGTGGATTACCCGCAGGACTCTCTTCACAGGCATCCACACTGCTCAGCCGGGTATTCTTTCTCGGGTACATATTATGAAGACCGGTGTTCTAGCCCTTCAGGGTGCGTATGTTGAACACATGCAGGCGCTGCAGAAGTTGGACATCAACCCTGTTGCTGTCCGGCTACCGGTGCATCTGAGCGGCCTCGATGCACTTATAATCCCCGGCGGCGAGAGCACAACCATATACAAGCTCATGCATGACTATGACCTGATCAAACCGCTTCAGGAATTGGGGCGGGCAGGCATGCCCATGTGGGGCACCTGCGCCGGCATGGTCCTGCTGGCCAGATATGCGGTTGACGGTTCGGTTAGCACGCTTGGACTGATGGATATCCGGGTGAGGCGCAACGCCTTCGGAAGACAGATTGACAGCTTTGAGACGCCTCTGCCCGTCCGCGTCCTCGGCAAGGAACCCTTCCCGGCCGTGTTCATACGGGCACCGCTTATCCACCAGGTGGGACCCGAAGTCGAAGTGCTGGCCAGGCTCCCCAACAGACAGATTATGGCTGCCAGGCAGGGTAAACTCCTGGTCTGCGCTTTTCACCCCGAGCTCACCGGCGACTTGCGCTTTCACCGCTATTTTGTGGATTTCGCGGACCATTAAGCGGAGCAAGGTAATGCCCTTCACTCCTCCCGGCACACATTCCCATACCCTGTTTCTGATTCGGTTGCAGGCATACGTTTGCTTTGTCCAGTGGCAAGCCGTGTGATAATATACTTCAATGACCCAGCAAACCGGAGTCCCCGACGCCGCACTGCTGCGCAGTATTCTGCAGGTACAGCAGAACGAAATCACTGACTACCACATCTACCACAAGCTGGCTTCCAGAATAAGAGACCCGCATAACAGGCAGGTGCTGGAACAGATCGGCCGGGATGAACTCGGCCACTACAACCTCTGGAAGCAATACAGCCAGCAGGATGTCAGCCCCAAGCGCCTCAGAATCTGGTTTTTCTACCTTCTGGCCCGCACCTTCGGACTGAACTTCGCCATCAAACTCATGGAGCAGGGCGAGGAGATGGCCCAGGTGACCTATGGTGGTCTTGCCGGGTCCTTGCCTGCCGCCGCACAGGTCCGCTCAGACGAAAGCGGCCACGAAGTCAAGCTTATGGAGATGATCGACGAAGACCGCTTCAAGTATGTGGGAGCGGTCATTCGCGGGTTGAATGAATCTGTAGTGGAGATTACCGCCATCATTGCCGGGCTGAGCCTTGTCCTGGCGGACAACGGCCTCATAGCCCTGGCGGGAATCATAACCGGCAGCGCCATGTCGCTTTCATTAGGAGCGACTGAGTACCTGGCAACCGAGGCGGAGGAGGGTCATCTACGGCCTTTCAAAGCAGCCCTCTACACGGGATTCGCTGCGGCGATCACGGTCACCCTTTTGATTTCGCCCTATCTCGCTCTCCAAGAGACCTATACGGCGCTGGGTGTCATGATAGGAATTGGGCTATTGATAATGCTCTTCTTCAATTACTACGTTGCCGTTGCACGCAACATAAGCTTCTGGAAGCGCTTCGGGAAGATGGGTTTGATAGCCGCCGCAATAGCTTCCTTCACCTTCCTCATAGGCTGGCTGGCAACCAACGTCTGGGACATAAGCCTGCATTGACAGCTTCGTCACAGAAGTAAGGCGGGGGCCGCGTTGACATGCTGCATTCCTGCTTTCCAGACTGTATTCGTATCCGATTTGGCAACAGATCCCGGAGGATCTTTGATATCCGTCCTGCATGTGTATAACACAGGCCCTGCGGGGTATGGGTAATGGAATCCGAGCACACGTAATCAACAGCTCCAGAAAACCATCCGGGAATCAATTACCAGCATGCGTTACTCTTCGCTGCTGTCGCCGCGGCATCCGGAAACTTCTGGTCCTGCCACACTGGCGGCAGGTTCCCGAATCCGCGGAGTCCAATACCCAATGGTGTACGCAGGTATCGTACTGGGCAAGGACCATCGTGTCGACATTACGTATAATCGAGAATTCGCTGGATTGTGCCAGGCACTCCTCGACAAAGCGCAACGGTCCGCTTTGCTCGCTGTCGTTCACGGCAACCATGGCTCCCGGCATCAAACGTGATTCCCAGGCAGCGAAAGCGCCCTTTATAGCATCGTATTCCTGGAAGGCGTCTATCCATAGCAGACCCGTACTGATCCGCCGGCGATGCGCCACAGTCTCTGGACTCCAAGGCAGTATAGTCACCCTGTCCCGGACTCCAGCATTAGCCAGATTCTCGATCATAATGCGGTATCGCTGTTCCACATCGGCATCAAATGACGACTCTTCCTCACCCTGCGGGTCAATGCTGTAAACCCTGCTGCCATTACCGGCGGAAGCTCCCATGGCCAGCCAGACAGTGGATTTGCCCAGCCAGCTCCGGATCTCCACTATAGCCTGTTCGCGAGGCACGCTTGAGGCCAAGTTATACAAAGCCTCTCCCTCGCCATCAGAAATCCAACCATCGATATCGTTTGAAAAATGTCTTGCCATTTCCAAGTTCCTCATCTCCATTTACCACCATTTCCACCTTCACTGTGTCCCGCGGCTGCTCGGGTAGCCCATACCCCTGCGCTTCCGTCTGCAGTGCATCAGCGGGATATGAGCAGCACCAGTACTTACCAATCAGGCCCCACCGGCCTCTTTGGCCCCCTTCTTCTTGGGACCCTTCCTGAGATATGCTGCCGTCTTCTTGTGTGATTTGCGTTCGACATCACTGTTCTTCCCTGACTTGCCCATGACTACCTCCAATATTGTTTGCTGCCAATGTATATCAGGACATGCTTTAGAACGCCCGAGATTGGTCTATCTTTGACCAATCTGGACCAGCATTGACAACCAACGCTCTGCGTACGCGAGGGCGAAGCCGGATCCATGCCTTGCGGTTGCACCAGACCTTCACACCGGGATCAAAGCCATTGTTAGGAACAAGCGCCTACTACAAAGCTCAAGCCCGGCTTAGGTGTAATCGGTGGATGGCCAAACGAGAAGCAGGCTTTCTGGCAAAGGCCTCGCTTCCCCTTTATACGAGTAGGATGGCTCCGTCTCTCTGTACGCGGGCCGCTATACTCTTCTGTTGGCAATACGCTTCAGCATGGGATACGCATCACCCCCAGTCACCACCCATTCACACAAAGTCATCGCGTGAACTATTCACAGACCCCACTCGATCACCTACAGCTTAACCTGTTCCACGCCGGGCGGCAACCCAGTTTAAACGGGCCAGGCACGATTCCAGCGTGCCTGTATGACACCCGGTGGAGCCGCCTCACTCGATCGCACTTTTGCTCGCTTGGCCAGCAATCGCACACAACAAAGTCAAAAGCCACCGAAAACTTGGCTCTTACCGGCAAAAATGGCACTGCCGGTTGTCCAAGACCACCCATGGGACTACGGCGGAGAGCAGATTGCATTCGCCTTGACAGAGACCTTGCCTCTGTGGGACTGAGAGACAGGACAAGTCGTGACCCTTCCATCCAGACAGAGGAGCGGCTTCCCTGTATTCCTGCCTCAGTCCTGAGTCTCCTGTCCTTCTGCGGAAGGATCAGTCCTCTCGTAGAGTCGCCGCAGGAGACAATCCTCAGGCAGGTCTCCTATCGTGCGAAAAGCAGGCGGGCCTTGCGCCAACAGGCGCAACTCCGCCCGCCTGCAACCCCGTCTCTTATCTAATTGTAATAGACCCCGATATTGCCGAACACATACGTGAAGAAGAGGGGGCTACCGTCCACGATGCCATACGGCCGCCTCAGCCTGTAGGTATCCTTGATATCCTTACCGACCATTATGGACTCGTAGGCATCACCATACAGATAGATATGCTGGATCAGATCGTGATACTTGACCCCTTTGGCCAGGCCTGGATTAGCCAGGTTCACGTACATATAGGTTTCGGAGCCCCTGACTGTATGGATCAGGGTGATGGCAAAATCGCCATGTCTGTCATGAAAGTCGTGGACCAACGCCCGGAACTTGTCAACGCTCTCAAAGCGCATGACATCGGTGATGTATTTGGAGCCTACTTCCTCCACCTTATCCAGCATGAGGTCGATATTCTCCGTCCAAGGCTCTCGGGAATGTAGGCGAAAAGTGTACGTCCTGTGGCCGGCATGTCCCCAGTGCAAAGGGTAGTAGAAGGTATAGGTCCCGCCGCCAACCCTTTCCCCCGGACCATGATGCCCCATCATGTAGTATCCTGCTCCATCCTTGTGAACGCTGCCGGGCTTCATCATGTCCATATTGGCCCAGCCAGTATTCCAGAACAGTTCCGGGACAAACCATTTATCCAAGACGGCTGTCAAGACCTTCTGGACCCAGTCGGCAGCGCCACCCAGCATCTCCTCTCCTTGAGCCAGCTCCTCCAGGCTGGGAGCGTCTCCAGTACGCACGGCCGAAAGGTCGGAAACGCTCAAGCCGCCGCCTTCCTCCGCCGCCTCACTGCTGACGAGCATGCCGCTCATGGAGTTGGAGCCGGTGACGGTCAGGTTCATGGTCTTGCCGGTCTCGACCTCATCCGAACCAGCCACGCATATCACCGACAAATTCACGGCATCACCGCTCCTGGCCCCTTGAAAATGATAGAACCCAGCGAAGCCGAAGACGGTGCCGTCAATGTCATACAGAAGGATTTCCCACTCTGATGATTCAGCCTCGGGATCCCATACGTCCAAGACAGGCATCATGGTCAGCTCCCAGACCCCCGTGATTTGGTGTTCCTTCTGATCGGCGCAGCCCGCACTCCCAACCAAAAGTGTGGCCACCAGGACCACCGCCAGAACAATAGAGACCGCCGGTCTGGTTTTCAGCAAGATTCGCACCCCTTTCTTTGCATTTCCTTGCTTTCCCCCGTTTCCCCCTTGCCAGATGCTTGGCCATTCCCCTTTTACCATGTCTGGTCGTTGCGGGTCAATTCTTGTTTGGTCCTATTATGTACGGACCTCAAGCCCCACTCCCTTGCTTTCGCCAGTCCCGTACCACTGTTTCATGTTGCTGCCCACCAGCCGGATCAACTGCTTGCGTGGCAGCAGTCTCTGCGCCAGCCACATCGTCCAGCGGTTTCTCCTGCCCGCAATCCAGCTTGGACCTCTGCCCAGCGCCCGGAGTGCCTCGGCCACCGCCGGTCCCGGTTCCATAATGTTTGCCACCGTGGACGATCCCAAACGTGGCTCGGATTCAATGAAGCCCGTCGTCCGGGTCGCCCCGGGCATGAACCCCAGAACATCGACACCGTGTGAACGCAATTCCTCCCACAGGCTCTCCGCCAGGATCAGGTTGTAGGCTTTGGTCGCCGCATAGCTGGCCACATACGACACCCCCTGTAATGCTGAAGCCGACGACACCATGATCATGCCTCCTCGCCGGCGTGCCAGCATCGCCGCTCCATACTCCTGTGACAGCAACAAGGGGGCTCGAACATTGACCTCGATCATCCTCAGTTTGTCAACAAGGCTCTGGTCAAAGAAGAGGCCCACCGGCGGATAGGCAGCGTTGTTGATCAGAAGTCCAACTTCGATATCATCAGTGAACGGGCGCAAGCTGTCCAGACAGTCGGGACGTGAGAGGTCCACAATCGCTTCTCTGACTTCTGTGGAATGCCGGTTTCGCACTTCCCCGGCGACCCCGGCCAGCTTCTCAGCCTGTATATCCACCAGGACCAGGTCGAGCCCAAACGATGCCGTTTGCCGGGCAAACTCCGTGCCCAACCCCTGCGCTGCTCCGGTTATCAGGGCCCAGGGACCGTAACGGGACTTGAAGTGGAGTGATCGAGACATTTCTCCCTCCTTTGTCTGGTCTCACACTCAGGGATGAGAGAAGGTGGTGTCCCGAGCGACTCCCATTATACTTGGCAAAAGTGAACAGCGATAGCTGTCATGGGATCCCAGGCAGGATCTCGCTTGACATCCAGCCGTGCCTGTCGGTGCTCTGTAATCGTGCCTTCAGGAGATTGGCACCATAGACAGTCAAACCCGGACGTAAGCCATTGTCAAGCCAGGCAGGAGCCAGTCAAGGCCAGCTACCGCAATAAGACTCAGCACGCGGGGTATTGACAACCTACCAAGGGAGGAGTAGCATATCATATCGTTTCCGACGATCCGAAGCGAAGTAACACTTACCCATTCGTACTACTTCTTTAAAGCAGAAGGAGGATAAATGCACAAGAAACTGACAAAAGCCTCTTTTCTAGCTCTGCTGAGCATCCTGCTGATCACTATGCCCGTCCTGTCCGCCTGCGGAAACGGAACAGGGGATGAAGCCAGACCTGAGATCAAATACGGATGGCTCTGGGACTTCACCGGACGGGCGGCTGTCGGCACCACCCAGACCTTGCAGGGTTTTAAGGACTACCTTCGAATGATTGAAGAAGAGGAGCCATTGCCCGTAAGGATAACCTTCTTGACGTACGACGGCCGGAGCGAGGCCGCCAGAACTACGCCCGGATATGTCTGGCTCAAGGGCCAGGGTGCTGACATCATGTCCGCAGCACCTCATGACGTGGAACTCCTCAGAAGCCGCTTCGAAGCCGACAAAATACCTTTCTTCGCCCTGTCCAACCAGGTTTCGACTCTGGACTCACCGTGGCTGACCAGCTTGTTCGGACCGCCCGAAAGCCAGATAGATGTCATCATGCAGTACATCATAGATAATTGGGAACACTATCCGAC
>PUNJ01000080.1 GCA_003551705.1 Chloroflexota bacterium
ACCCCGGCATCGAGTTACCGTCAGACATTGCAGGAGTGGGTTACATTCCCCTAACAAAGGACTTGGCCAAAACCAAGTTTGACCTACTTAACGAGCTAAGGGGAGCCGGCCTAATCAAGTCAGATGCCTGAACGAGGCTATTAAGGGATGCAATGCCCCCGTTCACGCCCAGTTCAACATTTCTCGGTTAAGTGTGATTGGCAAAACAAAAAGGCTGGATATCCCGATGTAGGAGATATCCAGCCCAATCCCATGTTTGTGTAGAGGCCAGTACGCACGAATCAAGGTATCCTTCATGTCCGCGCCTTCTGGAGTGACCGTGACTTTCAGGTCACGGTAAGTATAGGTATCTTGGTCAGGTGGCATCCTTGAGAGTTATTCTGTGCGTGGCATTATCTGTCCCAAGCGACCGGAATTGTCGACATTTTGTCGACGCTTTTTTCCAAGGCAAGTTATGTCAGGCACAAAAATCGTTGCCGATGTTACGCCTGGTTACCCCTTGTTACCTTGCAATTCCCGTTCCCCCACCGTACTTTTAATCAGGGCGTCGTGGGTTCGAATCCCACCCGGCTCACGTTTGAAAACCTCCCTGTTTCCGGCTTCTGTCGTCTCCATTTGTAAAGCTTGCCTACATTCTTTTGTCCACATTCATTTCGCCCTGAAAGAAGCCTTCTTCCCAGCCATGGTATCAGGACCTTGTCAAAATAGGCAGCCGCTATCTTTCTCCCAATTGGAAATAAGCAGATGTATCTCTTCTTGAACTTAGACTCTTTGGTTCCGGAACGAAAGGCCCAACGGGGGAGCGAGTTGAAAGTTACGAACACTGGGATATATAATTGTAGTACCTGTAGCGAAGAGTCACGTACGTCACAGGACACTTCCACAGTTTGTTTTTCTTCTTTCCAACAGGTAGTCGATGTTTGCACGATTTAAGGAGAGGATGACCAGTAGCAGAACCAAAGACACATCTGGAGACCACGTTCCCCCCTGTTCTGCCGGAAAGAAGCTTACTGTATACCTTCGCCACTTTCCTTCATGTCGTGTAAAATGTCCCGCGGCTGCATCATTAATCGATCGGATACCCCCAGTACGAGAGGGACTCCATTTTTGAGCAACTCGTGTAGCAGGCTAGGGGCTTACTAAGGGCCTATCCCAGTGGCTCCAGCCAAGAGCCCAAAGCACAAATTCCGCAAGATGTATGATGAGGTGCAATCATGTTTGTCGCAGATCTTAAGAGCAAGTTCCCGGCATTTCTTGGGATTTCTGAAATAGAATGTTAAACAGTGCATAAGTAACCGGGCTCTCGCGACTGCCATTGGGGTCGTAGGGACGCCGGTTATCGTCCGTTTAACCAGACAGAGAAGAGATTTATGGAAGATACAAGGTCATGGTATCAAACACCGATCGAAGAGATATTCGAAGCCCTGGAGACAAGCAATCGTGGCTTATCGACAAGCCAGGCGGAGAAAAGACTCGAAGAGCACGGCTACAATGAGTTGAAGGCGGAGAAACGCAGTCCCATTATCCGCTTCCTCTCACAGTTCAATAATCCCCTTCTCTACGTGCTAATAGGTGCGGCGATCCTGACCGCCGTTCTCGGCCATTATATTGACACCTACGTTATTGTAGGAGTCGTTATCGCTACTGTCATAATCGGTTTCGTTCAGGAGGGCAAAGCTGAAGCATCACTGGAAGCATTGAAATCCATGATGGTGCCACAGTGCCTCGTTCTAAGAGACGGCGAGAAACGGACCGTGCCCGCGCGAGAACTTGTCCCCGGCGATGTCGTATTGATTGAATCGGGAGACAGACTTCCGGCTGACTTGCGACTGTTCTTGGTGAGGCAATTCTATGTTGACGAGGCGGCACTGACAGGCGAATCCAAGCCGGTCGAGAAACATACCAACCCGTTACCTAAACCTAACCTCCCTCCCGGCGACCAGCGTTCAATGGCCTTCAGCGGCTCATTCGTTACCAGAGGCCGCGCTGAAGGTGTAGTTGTTGCCACAGGCAAACATAGCCAGATGGGCGAGATCGCCGCGATGATGACCGAAACCAAGAGAATTGTGCCTCCTATTGTGAGGAAAATCCATGACTTCACCAAGTTCATCCTGATAGCCTGTCTTGCTTTCGCCCTGATAATACTCGCATTGGGGATACTTCTTGGTTACGAACTGGGATACATGCTTCTGGCTACGGCTGCAATACTTGTGGCGCTCATTCCCGAGGGACTACCGGCGGCAATTATTACGGCTTTCGCGGTAGGCAGCATGGCAATGGCGCGGCGTCATGCGCTCATCAGGAGACTCCCGGCTGCCGAGACTCTGGGCGCCACGACGGTGATTTGCTCGGACAAAACAGGTACGCTCACTCTTAATGAGATGACTGTGGTCAGGATCTACACCGGCGAAAGGCTCTATCACTTAACAGGAGCCGGCTACGAGCCCCAGGGGGACTTCTTCTACAAAGAGGAACTCTACAATCCCAAAGAGGACGAGGCATTACTCAAAACCTTGACTGCGGGGTTTCTATGCAACAATGCCGAGTTGATAAGAGATGAAAAGGATTACTATGGCATCAGAGGGGATCCAACTGAGGGGGCACTGAAAGTGTCGGCGGCCAAGGCCGAGATTATGACCGAAATACCCCCTCTAGACGAGGTGCCCTTTGAGTCCGAAAACGAGTATATGGCGACGCTTCACACGGGCGATGGTGAAAATGTCATATATGTAAAGGGATCGCCTGAGGCTGTGTTGAAGATGTGCTCAAACCGGTTCACCGGCACGCATGCGGAACCCCTGGATGCAGACTCTATCTCCAAGGAAGCCCAAGATATGGCAAGCGACGCTCTGCGAGTTCTTGCCATGGCCTACAAGTCCGTCCCCAAGGATAAGGGTTCGCTGGATACAAGCGACATGAAGGAACTCACCTTTCTTGGTCTACAGGGAATGATCGATCCACCAAGAGAGGAAGCCATTGACGCGGTTAAGAAATCCCGTAGAGCAGGGGTGAGATCGATAATGATAACGGGAGACCATATGATCACTGCCAGAGCAGTGGCAAAACAGCTTGGAATTGCCGATGATGAAGCAGAAGTTCTTACCGGTGAACAGGTTTCGGCAATGAGCGATCAGGACCTGTACCAAGCTGTCGAGAGAGTCTCAGTGTACGCCCGGACGTCTCCGGCACACAAGTATCGAATCGCCAAACAGCTACAGAAGAGAGGCCATATCGTCGCAATGACCGGGGACGGCGTGAACGATGCACCGGCGCTCAAGGCAGCGGATATAGGCGTGGCCATGGGTACGGGTACCGAGGTAAGCAGGGAAGCAGCAGACATGGTCCTAACGGATGACAACTTTGCATCTATCGTAGCCGCTGTCGAAGAAGGCAGACACATTTACAATAATATTATGAAGGTTATTCTTTACCTGCTTCCCACGAATGGCGGGCAGGGTCTGGTACTTATTTCAGCGATACTCCTTTCCCCGTGGATACTCGTTTTCGCTGAACGGCTTCCACTCGAGCCGGTCATGGCCCTATGGGTGAACCTGGTAGTGGCGATAGGCTTCGGCCTACCATTGATCTGGGAGTCCAAAGAGCGGGGGCTCCTTGACAGACCACCCCGCAACCCAGAAGAGAAACTCTATAACCCCCTGTTTCTCCGCAGAGTTGGACTTGTGTCTCTCTTATCGGCAACAGCTGCAGCAGCGATGTTCCTGTTGTTTGTCGACAGGGCCGGCAGTTCCGAAGAATCCCTTAGTCAGGCGCAGACCGTCGCCTTCACAACGCTGATCTTTGTCCAGTTCTTCTACCTGTTCACCGCCAGAACGATTCACGGTTCTGTGTTAACCATAAATCCGTTCAGCAACCGTTTGTTGATCCTGGGTGCAGCAATCACCGTTGGCCTGCAGGTTCTCATAGTGTACTCAGAGCCCCTGTTTGGAGTGAGCCCGTTCAGAACGGTGCCATTCCCGGTAATATGGTGGTTGCCAATCATTGGTGTGTCGCTTGCGGGACTCATGATTGTGGAGATCGAGAAATTGATAGAACGGCGCATGAGAAAGGACCGTTAGTCAGTGACGCACCCTCTCAGAGAACGCACACTCGCTCTGCAGGTCCGCTGCATAGGAAAAGTATATTCCGGCTGCGCCGGAGGAAAGGCGAAAAAGAATGGTACAAGACATGATCAACAAGGTTGCCTTGGTCACAGGCGGAGGTTCGGGTATAGGCCGGGCTACAGCCCTCGCTTTCGCTCGAAAGGGAGCGAGGGTGGTCGTTTCCGATGTGAGCGACCAAGGAGGACAAGGCACAGTGGCACTGATACGGGAGGCTGGCGGGGAGGCGGCTTACGTTAGGTGTGATGTTTCTCAAGCATCCCAGGTGGAAAACCTGATCAAGACTACCGTCGAGACCTATGGACGGCTGGACTATGCCGCCAATAACGCAGGCATTAACGGCGAGGTGTCAGGAGTGGTCACCTGCACGGAGGAGAACTGGGAACAGGTCATCGCCATCGACCTGAAAGGTGTCTGGCTGTGCATGAAGTATGAAATACCCGAGATGCTGAAGGTCAAGGGCGGCGCCATTGTCAACACCTCGTCGATGAACGGAGTTATTGCACCCGGCACACCCGCCTACATGGCTGCCAAGGCCGGCGTCATCGGCCTGACCAAATCCGCGGCGGCCGAATTCGCCCGCAAGAAGATAAGGGTCAACGCCGTCTGTCCCGGGGTGATCCAGACCCCCATGATGGCGGCATCAGTGGCTGACGTGGAGCAGTACATGCAGCAACTCACAGCCAGGATACCCATGCGGGAACTGGGCTGCCCGGAACACGTGGCCGACACCATAGCCTGGCTGTGTAGCGATGAGGCGGCATATGTGACCGGCGTCGCCATGCCCGTGGATGGGGGACTACTAATTCTGTAACTTGTGGGCCCTGTTCATTCACTATCTGTCATCAACGCCAGGGTTTCCACCAACTGCGTGGAGCATGCACCCCTCTTCCGAGGAACTGTTCTACGCCAACCCGATGCAGAACAGTCCTGTCTCCTCCACTTGCTTCTTCATCAATCAACGTGGAGGGAACATCCTCCCATTCAAATCCACGCCTGCCGAATACGTCGCGCTGCTCCCAGACCACGATCCTGTTGCCCTCGGTCTTCCATCCATTGGGGATTTCCCCCTCCATCTTGGCATGGGCAGACGGCCTCAACAGATTGTCCAGGCGGGCTTTCACGCGATCGTATCGCTTCTCTGCATAGTCCAGCCATGTTACCGGCCTGCACCAACCCGGAAGGGGCTGGGAGCAGCTTTCCGCCAACACATCAATCAATACGCCTGACGAGAGCGCCAACCAGTCGTCAGGTAATCGCTCATCGTCAAGGTAGTCCAGCATCGCGGTCAGGTAAGAGCGATACAGATGTCCCGTCAAACCATGACGCATTTCCTGGATTTTGCTCTGCAAACGCTGGCGGAGTTCTTCATTGTGCGGGGGCAAGGCAGTCGTTGTGTATATCATCATACTACGCTTCACGACTTCGTCAGGGAATGATTGCGGTTCGGCATTCATGGAGATTACAAAACCGGGGTATTCTTCCACCGGCGGCTGCATCTCGTTCTTGATCATGTCTCTGCCGTGGCGAGCAAAAGCCGCACGCCCGATATCGTCGAACACCACCGGAAGTCTCTTGTAAGACTGCTGAAGACCAAGGAGCTTGGCGCTGGTGAAGCTTTGCTTGTCTATGGTCAGGGCATGGCCGAACATCGAGGTCATCAGAGTATCAACCAAGCTCGTCTTTCCACAGTTGGATTTGCCGAATATGATGGCGAAACACGGGAACCTGACAACGTCGCTGTCCCGCAGAAGTGCCAGAGAGCGCATATCACATATGAAGGGAGAGAAGTATAACCAGGCCATCAAAGTGAAGTAATCACGCTGCAGGCGGGGCACGTTCCCTTCGAAGGCATCTTCGTAGTTCTTGAAGTAGTCCAGCAGCAATGAAGCATCTTTTCTCCTTGCCTGCGCATCAAATTCCAGGGGGAATTGGCTGCCGGACAACTGTGCCACGCGGTTAATTCGATCTATTGAGAAGTAACGACTGTCCGCCTCCTCGGCGGACTTAACCAGGTGTATCCGGCTTATCTCCCTCTTCACCTGAGGGGTGATTCTCTGTTTGCCTGAGCGAACAGGGGGGAAAGCCGCCGAGATGCAGGGACTCAGCGCGGCAGCAACTTTCTCAACACGTGCTATCTGGACGGGAAAGCTCACCTCGATTTCTTCAGAAGCAGGAGGTTCAATCACAAGCGTGCCCGAAGAATCGTTTATCACCGGAGTCTCCGTAACCTCGATCTCAGCGGTGACGATTCTATCCTTGGGCAACGGGATCTCGTCACAGGCGGCGTCCCGAATGGCATCAAACATGCTGCTGTAGTGGTTCCACGCTTCCGGATCGTTATCGAATTTGATCAATGTCTCGGGTTGCCTGCCGGAGAAAGCCCTTTCGGATAGGTTTGCAGAGCCGATAAGGACACGCGTTCGTCCGTCAGAGGCAGTCAGCAGATAGATTTTGGCGTGGGCAATGAACTTCCTGACCACATAGAAGCGTGCCTGGCCGCTATGGATCCGCTCCAGAATATGTACGTGGCGCTCGTCCCTGAGACCCATGATGGCAGCCCGCGTGTCACCTATGACCACCTTCTGGAATGACATGATGCTTTTCAGATCTCGCAGCACTCCTTCATAGCCGAAGATGCATTCGAAGCGCTTGAAAGAGTACCTGTCCAGCATCCTGATGACAGCCTTGCAACTCGCCGAGTAGGTGAGTATTTGCAAACTCTCGTAACCCTCAAAAAAACTCCAGTCGAAGCATTGCTCCTCGAGAAACCTGGCACTAACTACACGAAGCCCAGACCCATCATCCAGTTTGAAACCGGGTTGAATGGCCTTTGCCGTTTCCGGCGATTCATCAAAGAGGCGTTCAACCTGCATGATTCGCCCGATGTATTGTGATCGGATTTGAAGAATTCAGCGCCTGCATTACCAGCCCAGTCACCCTCTACACGATCAATGGATCAAGGATGATTATAGCATCATCCAAGCAGACTCGCTTCCATCAGCCATAGGCATGGAGATTCCGGGCATCAAAGGGCGGATTCCGCCGGAGGAATTGAGACGGTTGCGCTTGGAGAC
>PUNJ01000075.1 GCA_003551705.1 Chloroflexota bacterium
CAGGTCCCGGTTCTTGAGCGCCTCCATTGACTTGTCAATGGCCTTCTCGACCATGCTGCCCAGCACCAGGACCTCATCCTGGAGCTCACGCAGTCGCTGGTGAAATACCTCTCTTGTCATCCTCTCCTCCTCTAGCCAAACCGGCCCGTGATATAGTCCTCGGTTCTCCTGTCCCGGGGCCGGCTGAATACCACGCTTGTCTTGGCATATTCCACCAGTTCACCCAGGAGCAGAAATCCCGTCCAGTCGGAACAGCGTGCCGCTTGCTGCATGTTGTGAGTCACGATCACGATAGTATACCTCTTCTTCAGTTCCTGCATGAGTTCCTCAATCTTGAGCGTCGACTGGGGATCCAGCGCCGAGCAGGGCTCGTCCATGAGAATCACCTCAGGCTCGGTGGCCAGTGCCCGGGCAATACACAATCGCTGCTGCTGCCCGCCGGAAAGGGCCAACCCTGACCTGCCCAGATTGTCACTCACCTCGTTCCACAAGGCAGCGGCCCGGAGGCTTCTCTCCACCAACTCGTCCAGGGTGCCCTTATGGTTCAAGCCCATGAGGCGCGGGCCATACGCTACGTTGTCATATATGGACTTCGGGAAGGGGTTTGGTTGCTGAAAGACCATGCCCACCTTCTTTCTGACCTCCACCACATCTATATGGGGGGCATATATGTTCACCCCATCCAGGAGCACCTCCCCATCCAGCCTTGAAGCGGCTATGGTGTCGTTCATACGGTTGAGCACACGCAGGAAGGTCGATTTGCCGCAGCCCGAGGGCCCGATAAAGGCTGTTGTCTGGTTGGCCCTTATGTTTATGCTGACGTCCTTCAGTACCTGGCTCTTACCATAGAAGAAGCTGAGCCGTCTTGTTTCCACTTTTCCATTGGTTTCCATGCTGGGTTAACCTCCACTCATCTTGGCACGAAAACGGTGCGAAAGATGGTTTGTTATGGTGTTGATGACAATGATAATCAGTATGAGGACCGCACCCGTAGCCATGGCCTTCTCGAAGGCGTTGGTCTCCATGGCCAGATAGAACACGTGCAACGACAGTGTGCGGCCCGAGGAGAACAGCGAATCGGGCATTCCTGCCGCCCCACCCATCGTCACGTACAGGCAGGCCGTCTCTCCGATCGCCCGGCCCGTACACAAGATTACGCCGGTGACAATGCCAGGCAGAGCACCAGGAAGCACGACTCGCCAGATGGTCTGCCATTTGGTCGCCCCCAGGGCCAGAGAGGCATCGCGCTGTCCCCGGGGCACGGTCTTCAGCGCCTCTTCCGACGTGCGGATCAGCGTGGGCAACAGCAGGCAGACCAGGGTCAGCGCCCCGGCCATGATGGAGAAATTGAAATTCAGCACCATGACGAAGAGGGCGAAGCCGAACAAGCCGAAGATTATGGAAGGAACGCCGGCCAGCATATCGACGGCATAGCGAATGAGCCTGGTCAAGCGATTGTCCGCAGCATACTCGGCAAGATATATGGCCGCCCCCAGACCCAGCGGCACCAGGATGGCAATAGTCAGGCCTATCAGGTACAGAGTCGAAACGACGACGGAGGATATGCCACCCTCGCCGTCCATCCCGCCCACCGGAGGGGTGGTCAGAAAGGACCAGCTTACGTGGGGCAGTCCCTGTACCAGCACATAGCCGACCACCACCAACATGATCAGGACCGTGACAACACCGCCCACCCAGACCAGGAAAAGGGCAGCCGATTGCGCATGCTTCGGGCTTATGCGGGGACCGATGACCGCGGGCCTGTCCAGCCTCTTAACAGCCATCTGTTTGCTCCCTGGGTCCTCCAAGGCGAGCCTGCGACCTACGCATGGCCAGCATGGCCAGGCTGTTTATACCGACTATCAACAGGAACAGAACCACCCCCGTGGCAAACAGGGCCTGCCGGTGTGTCCCGGCAGCATACATTATCTCCACGGCGATGTTGCCAGTTAGTGTGCGCGCCGGATCCAGCGGGCTGGTGGGAATCAGCACCGCATTGCCGATGACCATGATCATGGCCATGGTCTCACCAATAGCCCTGCCGGTACCGAGGATAATGGAGGCGATTATTCCCGAACGGGCCGCAGGCAGCAGTACCCGCCAGATGGTCTGCCACTTGGTAGCGCCCAGGGCCAGAGAACCGTCCCGATAGCTCCTGGGCACCGCCCTTATGCTGTCCTCGCTGATGCTGATGATGGTGGGCAATACCATGGCCATGAGCACGATGCAGGCTGCCAGAATGCTGTACCCCGACCCACCCAGGAGTCTCACCTGCGGTACTATCAGCACCATACCGACCACACCATAGACCACGGAAGGAATACCGACCAATAGCTCTACGGCAGGGCGCAGCAAGGCCTGAATGCGCGAGGGGGCTATCTCCGCCAGCAAAATGGCACATGCTATGCCCAGAGGAATAGCCAGTAGCATGGAACCGGCGGTTACCGCCAGCGAACCTATTACCATGGGCAGGATGCCGAACTTCTCCTGCCCGGGCCGCCACTCCGTACCGAACAGGAAGTTGAACAGGCCTATCTCCCGGAAGGCGGGCATCGCCTCTATCAGGGTGAAGATGAAGATGCCGGCCAGCACCAGGAAGGAGATCGAGGCGCATGCCACCACGGCGGGCCTGGCGATGCCATCAGTAAACCTGCTTAATTTCAACGCGCCTCCAGCATGCACGGACCGGACAGACCATGCTGTCCGGCCCTTATGGCAATTGCCACTGCCATCCTAATCAACCCGCAGGAAGCCCTGGCTTTCCACAACGTCTTGGCCTTCACTGCTCTTGCAGAAGTCGAGGAAGGTCTTCACCGCACCCTCGGGCTCCCCCTTGGTCACAAGGAGAATCGGCCGTACTATGGGGTAAGCTCCCTCTCCGGTCTTCAGGGCGTTCTCCGGGGTGCCCAGAACACCGTCCACGGCCATCACCTTGACCGATTCGTTCAGGTAGCCGAAGGAGAGGAAACCAATCGACCGCGGAGTGGTCGCCACCGCCGTCCTGATGGCTCCGTTAGAGGGAAAGAGGTTGGCGCCGGCAGTGATAACCTTCTTGTCCGTGCTGGGCACATCCATGACCATCTCCTCAAAAGCCCCTCTGGTGCCCGAGCCTTCTTCCCTGGCAATGACCACAATCGCATGGTTCCCGGCGGAGGCGTCGATCTGGTTCCAGTTGGTGATCTCACCCGCGAATATGTTCTTGACCTGCTCCAAGGTCAAGTCGCTGACGGGATTGCCCGGGTGCGTTATTATGGCTATGCCGTCCCGTCCCAGCAGGTGGGTCACCAGTGCAGGTTCAGAAGCTTTCATCTCCCTGGACACCATGCCGATGTCGACGATCCCGTTGTAGCACGAAGTCACGCCAACGCTGGACCCGCCACCTTGGACGGTGACTCTGATACTGGGATTGGGACCTCTGAAAGCCTCTGCCAGTTTCTCCGCTACCGGCTGTACCGTGGTGGAGCCTGCCAGGGTAACCGTGCCGGTTGCGCCATTTGATCCGCACCCTGTCAACGCTATGCTGGCAATAAGGACCAGGATCAGCGGTAAGCACCACCTGGCCCTTGTCAATGATAGTCTCAAGCTCTTGACCTCCCTGTCGATTTTGATTCTGGCCGGCGACCCTGCACCAGCCTTGCCACTTTGGACTTCCCGGCATCAAAGCCCATTCTTAGCATGCCGCCCCTCCACTCATTTCCAACCTGCCTCCTTTCTCTTGGTTTCTTCATTTGTCTACAGTTTAAGAGCCCATGTTTAACAGAGATTTAAGCCCATGTTAAGAGTGTGTTAAACCTCATGGCGGAGGCGTCCGACAGAGTGACATGACAAATATATGCTTGCAGGATAAGATTTGTGCAGTGTTACTCATGTAACACAATGGCAGCACCCATAGAAACTGGTGGCTTGCTCCATTGCTTCCAAGATGGGTTACCATTATCTTGAAGGAAACACCACATAAGTGAGGTTGGAGATGAAGAGAAGACTGCTCATCGCACTCATACCCCTGACCCTCTTGATGATCGTCGCCTCCGGGGTCGTATTCGCGTGGGACAACAATGGAGTGAAGTTTGCCGATCCAAATCTCGAGGCCCTGGTCCGAGATGCCATGGGGAAACCCAGCGGAGCTATCCACAAGGCCGATATTGAGGGTATTGAGACCCTGACCATTACCGGTACTCCCTATTTGGATCTGAATGATCCGGAGGGGCATGCTACCTACTATGGTGCAATCACAGACCTGGCAGGCTTGGAGCACTTCTCAGGATTGAAGGTGCTGAGAATGAGTAACACCGGTGTTAGCGATCTTTCACCCATTTCCGGCATCACCGGTCTTGAACATGTGGTGCTCTTATCCAATGAGATCACTGATGTCTCTCCTCTTGTGGGTCTATCCAATCTGGAGGTTCTTCTACTGGCAGAGACCCAGGTGAGCGATCTTTCACCCCTTTTCGGCATCACCGGACTGAGGGAACTCCATCTTGTGGAGAAGAGCATCGGCGACCTCTCTCCGTTCTCTGCTCTCACAAATCTGAAAGTACTTGGCATGTTCGGGAATGCCATTCGTGACCTTTCCCCCTTATCCGATCTCACCGGCCTGACAGAACTCGACCTTCGCAACAACGAAATCAGCAATATCTCGCCGCTTTTGAACCTTACCAATCTCGTAGAACTACGCATTGAAGGCAATCCCCTGAGTGATACCACCATCGAGGCGTACATTCCTCAGCTTAGGGAGATGGGGGTCCGTGTCTACTACTAAAACCACCGGACCGAGGCGATAACCCCCGTGAGGACGTCGTGGCGAATGACATCGATTTGGATCGCCTCGCCCGGCATGCAGTCCAGCTAGGATTGGCGGTGGTAGTGAAGCAAGTGGACGACTGGGTGTTGGAACGCCTGGTCGTTGCACCATCCGTGCTGGAGCCACTTCGAACCTACCCGGCTAAGGAGGAATCTCCACTCGACCCCGGCAGGCCTGCCAGAGGTCGTCACAATCCTACCTGGCACATCATCGAGAACCTGGGAAATGGTTAACGAAGACCCCGAGGCTCTGCGAGCTCTGAAGCGGTAATCAGCCGCCGGCCTGACCAGCCATACGACGGCCGGTATCCAGGAGACTAATGCGATGAGCGCTTTTTCTGAACCCCAACTTGCGTGGGGTGGTGGAGAGAATGTGGATGAATGCCGATGCTGGCTCAGCGACTCTTTGATGTCCTGGTCAAGATATGGTATTCTTATGTTGGTAAATTTACTCTGAGAGTTAACATGACCACACGAACGTACCAGAAAGGCGCATCCAGGCCCCCCTACGGGGAGACCGCAGGGACTCGACTCATCACGGCCCTGGAAGGGTCAGGTAGCGATCCGTTCACCACACCCCAGGCGGTGAGGGAGGGAGAGAGGCTTGGCCTCACCAGCACCCATGTCAGCAGACTTCTTAACCTCTTGGCGACAGCCAGTTGGATCACCCGCATCAAGAAGGGTGTATATGCCATTAACGACCCGGTGACCAGGACGCCCAAGGCGCATCCCTTCGCCATCGGTGCCGCCTTGGTAACTCCATCGGCGATCAGTCATTGGTCAGCCCTCCAGCACTGGGGGCTTACCGAGCAGATTCCCACAACCATAACACTGTCGTCTCCCAAGCGGTCATCTCCACCCTCTGGCGAATCTTCCAGTGGTGGCGGCCGTCCCGCATGGACCGTGGGAGGTTTGCACTACGAGATTGTTGCCGTGACCAGGGCGCGTTTCTTCGGCATCACCGAGGTCTGGGCCAACGAGCGCAACCAGGTGCCCATACTCGACCGGGAGCGAGCACTACTCGACGCGTTCCATCACTTCCACGTCTTCGGTTCGCTTTCCACTGCCATGGAAATCCTGGAGGCGCACTTGACTGACATCGATTTGGATCGCCTCGCCCGGTATGCAGTCCAGCTCAGAGTGGCGGCGGTAGTGAAGCGCGTCGGCTGGGTGTTGGAACGCCTGGATGTTGCAACATCCGTGCTGGAGCCACTTCGAACCTACCCAGCTAAGGAGGAATCCCCACTCGACCCCGGCAGGCCTGCCAGAGGTCGTCACAATACTTCCTGGCACGTCATCGAGAATCTGGGAAATGATTAAAGAAGACCCCGAGGCTCTGCGGCCCCTCCGGGTGCGGATCGCGTCTGCAGCCCGGGCGGCTCAGAAGCCCCAGTTCATACTGGAAAAGGACTACGCTCTCAGCTATCTGCTGGTTGGCATGGCCGCGGTACCCCAGCTCGCAGAGTCTCTGGTGTTCAAGGGTGGCACCTGCCTGCGGAAGGCCTACTTTCCAGGCTACCGATTCTCTGAGGACCTGGATTTCACCTCGCGCTCATCCTGCTGCTGCGGGGAGATGAGGGATGCCCTGATCCGGGCCGTAGACTATATGAAAGAACGGTTGCTCTCCTTTGGCCCGTTCGAAGTTGCAGCGACCGAGGAACGCCACCGCGATCCACACCCGCGCGGCCAGTGCGTCTTCCGTGTTCGGGTCCAGTTCCCTTGGATGCGTGCGCCGGAGTGCAGTCTCAAAGTGGAGGTTTCCACGCAAGAACCTATTCTTGCCACGACCGAGGAGCGCCGTCTCATTCACGAGTTCGATGGGGAGATGTTAGATGCGGTGCTTAACGTCTACCGTCTGGAGGAGATCGCCGCAGAGAAGCTGCGGGCATTCCTCCAGTCTCGCTGGCATTTTCAGGACCGAGGATGGCTCCGGAACCGACCCCGCGACCTATATGATCTATGGTACCTCCGTGACCAGTCGATCTGGCCGGTCAATTGGGAAGAGGTCGGGCAGCTTCTGCCCGGCAAAGCCGCAGAATATGGCCTCAGTTTCAACGGGCCAGAAGACTTCTTGGACGTGGACGTTATGCACGGTATTGAGCGTGACTGGCAGGCCCAACTCTCAAACTTCGTAGCTGGTCTGCCTTCCTTCGAGCCCTGCGCCACGAGCCTGCACCGACTCCTCAATGAGGTTTTCCGTGGCTGACCGTCTTGTAATCGCATCAGTTGCAGGCAAATGGCCCGGTCATAGCTAGGCTAGCCTCGAGGGCGCTTCTCTGGACCCCCACTTTCG
>PUNJ01000100.1 GCA_003551705.1 Chloroflexota bacterium
ACGGAGGCCATCGAACATTTCTGCTCGGCCGGAGAGGTCCCGGTGGCAGCCAGGATTGGCTTTGACAATGTGGTAACCGAAGCCCTGGTGAAAGGCGTTCCCGTGGTGGAGTATTCGACGGGACGGGTCTCGCAGGAAATGGCGAAACTCTGGAAAGCCGTTCTTGGGTTCATTCAAGAGAAGGTGAGGGGATAAACCTGGCCGGTTTACGCTGGGGTGCGGGTGAGGGACGCTTGCGACAATGCATGCAAGAGGCATGGTGTGCATATTTGACAGTACGGTCCCATCCCTATACATTCGGCAGGAGGAGGGAGGTCCTCGCCTGAACTTGGCGGGGTGTTGTCCCGGTGTATCTATCAACGGAGGTAGAAGCGGTGCCTATATACGATTTCGAGTGCAGGGAATGCGGCGGGGTTTCGGAGATATTCTTCCGACATGACGGCCAGGTACCTAGCTGTATGCACTGTGGCGGTGGCGAGCTGAAGCGCAGGATATCGGCCTCAAACGTCATCAAGTCCAGCAGCCATGGGGCAGGAAAACCATGTTGCGGCCGGGAGGAGCGCTGTGACACCGCGCCCTGTGCCGGCGAGGGATGCCAGTGCCAGTAAGCGCGGCCCCCTGATGAAGGGGCGAATACTCAAAGGCGAGTGGTTTCGGCGGGAATGCTGGCAGCGTCGAGCGGCTATTGGAGCGAAGTGCGATTACTGCCCTGAGCCGGGGAGGTCGGGGATGGAAGCACCCGGGCCAGTCCCTTGGAGCAGTCCGGCGGGATGACGAAACGGATAAGTATGGTCAAAGAAGTTGCCAAACTTCACGAAATGGGAGGAGAATTATGAAATATGCCGTACCGGTGAGTGGAGGTGTGATCTGTGCACACTTTGGACATTGTGAGCATTTTGCTTTGATCGACACAGACGAGGCGAAGCGAGAGATAATCGGGAAACAAATGGTTGCAGCACCTGAGCATCAGCCAGGCTTGCTCCCTTCCTGGCTGGCTGGACAAGGAGTGGCCCGCGTCATTGCCGGAGGCATGGGCATGCGTGCTCAAGTCCTTTTCCAGGAAAGGGGTATTCAAGTTGTAGTCGGTGCAATGGAGAGCGATCCGGAAAAGGCCGTACTGAGCCATCTGGAGGGCAGGCTGGCCACCGGGGACAATGTTTGCGACCATTAAGAGTAGAAGGGGAGTAGATGACAACAGAAGATCGGGTAATTGATAGCCTTGAATCAGTGCTTGTGCCGGCTGTGCAACGCAGCATTGTGGGCATGAACCTTGTGCGTGAGGTAACGGTAAACAATGGCAGTGTAACCATCGGCCTGGCCTCCACCGGTCTGGTACCTGGGGCCCAGGACTGGATCAGGGACAAGGCTTGTGAGGCGGTACGTGACCTGCCTGAGGTGCAGGAAGTGGTCGTCGAGTACAGTGCCGTGGAGGCCAAGGACCTGAACCAGATCGGCAACATCATTGCCATAATGAGCGGCAAGGGCGGCGTCGGCAAGTCCCTGGTTACGAGCCTGGCGGCGGTCGGTCTCAGGCGGCAGGGCCTCGAGGTGGGCATACTGGATGCCGACATAACCGGACCCAGCATACCCAGGATGTTCGGCATCAAGGGGGCTCCCAGCGGTAACGAGTCCGGGCTTTTGCCGGTGCCCACCAAGACCGGAATCGAGGTCATGTCCATCAATCTGATCCTGCCCAGCGAGGACGATGCCGTCATCTGGCGCGGCCCGCTGATCGGCTCCGCAATCAAGCAGTTCGGCGAGGAAGTGCTCTGGGGCAAACTGGACTACTTGCTCATCGACCTGCCTCCTGGGACAGCCGACGCACCTTTGACGGTCTTGCAGTCCTTTCCGGTGTCGGGCGTTGTGATCGTGTTCACCCCGCAGGACTTGACTGCGATGATAGTGCGCAAGGCGGTGCGAATGGCGCAGACGATGGAAAAGCCGGTCCTGGGGGTGGTGGAGAACATGGCCCACCTTTATGTTCCTGAGATAGATAAGAAGATCGAGTTGTTCGGCCCGAGCCGGGCGCATGAAATGGCGAGGGCTGCCAGCGCGCCGCTGCTGGGCCAGTTACCGATAGATCCGGCGCTGGCCAAGCTTTGCGACGAGGGCAGGGTGGAAGTATACGACGGCGATATAGTCAGGCAGCTTGGTGAAGCACTTGCCAAAGCTGCAGCAGTCAAGGTGCCGTAGGAATCGTCGCAGGCGTGATCGAGAGCTGGAGTTGCAGCGGTCTGTGAGACTCGGTTGCAACGTTCACTCATTCTATTTATTACACAGAGTTTCGGGAGGCAATGTCAATGGATGCCTGGGAAGAGTCCCAAGAGACGCCGGAAGCGGAGTTGGCGGAGTATTCGCGGAAAGCCATCAATTACATGAAGAATCCGAGGAATGCGGGGATGATAGCTGGGGCGGATGCTCATGTATCTGTTTGGGGTTCCTGTGGAGATAACATGCAGATATGGCTGAAGGTGAAGGGGGGCAAGGTGGAGAACGCATCCTTCTGGACCGACGGTTGCGGGGCTACCATTGCCTGCGGCGGCATGGTCACGGAATTGGCCAGGGGCAAGGCGTTGAGGGATGCGCTGGCAGTGAGCGCGGAGGACATCGTCAAAGCCTTGGACGGACTTCCCGAAGACCACGTGCATTGTGCCGGTCTGGCGGCACTGGCCCTGAAGAAGGCGATCTTGGAGTTCATGGCGTATCAAAGGGAGCCGTGGAAGAAGCTCTACGGCAAGGGGGGATGAAGGATTTATTAACGGCCTACGGGGGCATGGGCCAGTCCTGCCCCCGTAGGCCGGCATGGGCTGGGCGACGGTGCGGTCTCAAGCAAACATAATGGGACCTCTTGCGTGAGGCCCTACGGAACTCTTGCATGCGGGGGTTCTGGATAAGGCAATGCAGGCAGCATTCAGTCAGCCGGTATCCTATTCCGGAGTTGTTCCAGGGCCGAAGGAAGCTCATTGATGAGTTCCTCAATGACCCTGGCTGCGCTAACAATCTGGCCTACCATTGCTGCACTTTGCCCGCAGGGTACCTCGCCCCAATCGGTATCTCCCTGGACGAGCCCCATGTACATGGTATGGGTGCTGATGAAGTCCCAGAGTTCCGCCATGGAGGCGCCGGTCTTTTTGAGTTCCAGGTATTTGTCCGTAAAGGGACTTTTAAGGTCACGTCCGGCTACCATCCATTTGTCAACGCTTATGGTGCAGACATCGCTTGCTTGCACCACGGCATTCTTCACGTTAGGGTGGGCATCGCATTCATGGGTTGCAATGAAGCGTGTTCCAACATAAACGCCGTCGGCGCCCAGGGCCAGGGCAGCCAGCATACCGCGTGCATCAGCTATGCCGCCGGCCGCGATTATGGGAATCCTTACCGCGTTGGCGGCTAAAGGTATCAGTGTCATCGTCGCCATTTCGGTTGTGGCCTTATGTCCGCCGCCCTCGTATCCCTCACATACGACCGCATCCACCCCTATCTCCTCGGCCTTTCTCGCCTGGTTGGCTGTAGATACGGCGTGCAGGACCGTCACTCCGGCATCCTTCAGTAACCTGGTATAGACTTGTGGAGGACCCACGGAAGTTATGGCTATGGGTACACCTTCCTCGAGTCCCACCCGCACGCACTTCTCCGAGAATTTGCGTCCTCCCTCTGACTGTTCAACCCCTTCGATACCTATGGGAAAATTGACGGCGAAGGGCTTGTCCGTAAGTCCCTTTACTTTCCTTATCTGCCGGCGCAGCCTTTCCGCCGTTTCGTCGACATCGGTAGTAACTGTATCAGCGCCGGCATTCGGCCCGATAGTGCCCAGGCCCCCGGCATTGGACACTGCTGCAGCGAGGTCTGCGCCGGTAATCCAGTTCATGGGTGCCTGGATGATGGGATACTTGATACCAATCAGATTACAGAGCCGGTTAGTCGTCATTCATTTGCCTCCACAGAATTGCGGCACGCTTCATATGGGGAAGCGAAACTCTGATCTCTACTCCACTTGCCCTGGAGCATTGTACGGTCTGCCACTGGTCTTTTCAAGTAGGAGCTCTCCGGCAGGACTACCATCTACTTATGAATCCGGCATCTTGCGCAATCTGCAAAGGCCGGGCCCCTGCTGAGATCATGCAACTGGAGTGGCGGGACGATAAAGCTAGCGGCTGGCTAGGGGGATAGTTTTACGATGACAGTTGCCTGGATAAGCAGGTACTGTGGAAGGTTCCTGGGAGCGGTTGAAACTCTTCTACAGCGGCAGGCCCAGCCATTGGAAAACGCCGATCATGCGCAGTCCTATGTAGACTGCGACTACTGCAAAAATCCAGGCTAATGTCCTTGCGGGAAGCGCATGGGCAATGCGTACGCCAACTTGGGTCATGATAATGCTGGTGCCGATGAGAGGCAGCCAGGCCGCTATGTAGACATAACCCAGTGATGGAGACGGAATCCCGGGTACGTCGGAGCCGTGCAGGATGTAGCCCGCGATGCCACCGACACTGATCATGGCAATCACGGCGGCTGATGTGGCGATGGTGGTGTGCATAGGAAAGCGGAACAGGAGGACCATAATCGGGACCAGGAATACACCGCCCCCCACTCCGATGAGTCCGGCCATGAAGCTGACGGGTACTGCGCAGGCAGCCCACAGCAGTACGTTCTCCCTGGGGCGCGTCGAATCTGCTGGGGGCACGGCAACAACCATTCGCAGGCCAATGATCAACACGGTTGCTCCAAAGACGGTCTTGAGAGGACCGGCTGATACGTTGGCGGCCAGAGTAGCACCTGCGAAGGATGCAGCAAGCCCGCAGAGACCCATTATGATCGCCGGCCGCCACCAAACGGCGCGTCGTCGATGGTGACCCCATGCGCTGGCTGCGGCCGCCGGCAGGATCACGAAAAGGTCTGTAGCGAAGGCCATTCTTATTGCAACATCGGAGTCTATACCCATATCGCCATAGACCCAATACTGTACAGGTGTCATGATCCAGCCGCCGCCCGCGCCAAGAACACTGCTGCTCAGGCCCTGCAATGCCCCAGTGAATAGCAGCGCGATGAAATGGATTGTCAACATGCTGAATGCATTCCATTGTGCTGGGCCGGCGCGATGTGAGGGCCGGTCCAGTCTCTGCAGCGCGGAAACAAACGTTCAATCATCTTAAGGCCAAGATGTGCCGCATCAGCCCGCTCAAGACCACACAGACAGGATACTCGAGCTTGCCGGGCTTGTATGTCAGCGAATTCCCGATTCACGGTAGCATAAACCCCTACAAGCTTGCCGCCTGACTGACGCTTCAGAAGCCACACTAGCATGCTTGTGCTTGCTACCTATGATGAAGATGCTCCTCCGGTCTCTCCATGGCTTCTATGCATCCCGCAGGTGCAATATCCGGTCGACGCGGAACGTCCTATGCTCGTTCCGATTGAGGCAGAACGCCCGCATGCCAAGGTAGGTCTTGCCTTGATACTCCATTTCCCCGACACTCTCCGGTCTTACGACCCTGGTAGTCTTCACGTCACTGGGCTTGAGGTAGACGATCTCCAGCAGCATTCCGTCCTCGATGGCGCGCTTTATCAACTCGATCTTGCCTTCTGTGGGCGAAGACTCCTCTGCTTTGCGGTACTGGTACCTGGTGAGGAAGTCCATGACGTTGTAATTGGTCCATATGTGTTTCTTCTGTAGAGGTTTCTTCAGGACCATGCCTTGCAGCGTTGTACAACGGCTGAGTGCCACGTATGCCTGACCGTGGGCAAAGGTGCCGCTGCCGATATCGATTATCACCTTGTCGAAGGTCTTGCCCTGGCCCTTGTGGATGGTCACCGCCCACGCCAGCATCAGCGGGAACTGGGTGAACGTGCCGACAATCTCCGATTCCAGGTGGCCCGCTTCCACGTAGAAGCGGTATATCTCCCAAGTGTGCGGGGTTATCTCGGCCTCCTCGCCGTCATCAAGCTCGGCGATGATGGCGTACTCCGTCCTCCCGGTTTGAGATATATCGGTTATCTTGCCGATACTGCCGTTGACCCAGCGTCCCTCGACGTCGTTGTTCAACATCATGATCTGGGCCCCGACTTTGACCTGGAGGTCGACTGCGGTCGGCAGGTACTCGCGGCCGAATTCGCCTTCTATCTGACCGGTGAAGGTGTGGAGCCTGGTCCTAAGTCCCGCCAGACGCCTGGCATTGATGTCCTCGGCTATCCGGTTGGTGGTGGTAAGGTAGATGTAGAAGTCATCCGGGGGCGGCTCGAAGTCCGGCTGGTGCCGCCGGTTGAGGAGATGGAGTTCTTCTTCGGTGATGGAGTTGTTGCGAATGGCATTGAGCAGGGTAATGAACACCTCGTCGCTCTGGCGATATATCTTGTCGAGTTCTACGAGTTCCAAATCGAAGGAATCGAAGGCCCGAGCCCCGTAGAAGTAGGGCGTTTCGTATTGGGACTGGAAGAACTCTCTCTCGGTGCTGGTGACGACCGGGGGCAACTGGTAGAGGTCGCCGAAGAACGTCATCTGAATGCCGCCAAAGGGCTTATCCGCCTCTGGGCCGTTCAGGCGCAGAAAGCGGTCCACGCAGTCCAGGAGATCGGCCCTGACCATGGAGATTTCATCGATGACGATGGCGTCCAGCTTGTGATAGATGCTTTGCCTGGCAGAGGAGCGGAGCTTCTTGACGGCGTCCGGGGTGATGCCCGGTCTGAACCGGAAGAAGGAGTGTATGGTCTGTCCCTTGACGTTCAGGGCGGCGACTCCGGTGGGAGCCAGCACGGCCACCTTCTTGGCCGTGTTGTGGCGGAAGTAGTTGAGAAGAGTTGACTTGCCGGTACCGGCGCGTCCGGTAATGAAGAGGCTCTTGTTGGAGTTTTCCATTATATCGAGGGCTTGCTGGAATTTGTCGTTTAGTTCGATCTTGGGTTTGCGTGGCTTCTTACTATACATCGTTCAATATGAGGCACGCCGGCGGATTCAGATGCGCTGTGGTTGTTCGGGTACTTGTCGGGAGAACTCCTTGTGTTGTGAGGATCATGCGTTCCCTGGCCTTGATGAAGAATCCTTGGTTTGTGCCAGCCGTCATACCACGATTAGATTAACACAAGCGAGGGG
>PUNJ01000206.1 GCA_003551705.1 Chloroflexota bacterium
AGCGCTCCGGCGGCCGGTCAGCCCTCATCAGGCTGCTTGTCCTGAGATGCGATATGCCGCAGCAGGGCGGCCCCTCCT
Organism: Chloroflexota bacterium; assembly: GCA_003551705.1. Lineage (GTDB taxonomy): Bacteria > Chloroflexota > Dehalococcoidia > UBA2247 > RBG-13-53-26 > PUNJ01. The sequence continues at coordinate 79 of PUNJ01000206.1, forward strand.
TCGACGTTCTTCTCCAGTATGCCAAAGCTGGCGACCCAGAGGCCCGTTTTCAGGTCGCCGAACACGAGCAGCTTGTCTCCGGCATCTATGTCGAAGTCCCGGCGTGCTTCCGCCGGAATAACGATCTGCCCTCTCTGGCTGACCGTGACCGAGCCGTAGAACTTCTTGCCTTCCGGTGGGCCGATATCCTTATCATGCATTGTCCGTATTCCCTTTTCGTTTTGTTACATGATATACATGATTTACACGATATGCAAGACTTCTTCCCCTCTGAGGACTGAGTGACGCGTCCCCACATCAGCCGCAAATACCGCGAAAAAATCTCCGTGTTCTCCGTGGTTCAATCGGCGGGTGGGGCATGGCAAGAACCTTAATCGCCCAGCCAGCAACGCCTCATTGAGCGGGCAGTACAAAGCTGAAGGTGGCCCCCTTGCCCTCTTCGCTTTCCACCCATATGCGGCCGCCGTGGGCCTCGACGATGTGGCGGGCGATGGCCAGACCCAGCCCGGTACCCTTACCCGACCTGGCTTTGTCCGCCTTGTAGAAACGTTCAAAGACCCGGGACAAATCGATTGCCGGGATGCCGACTCCCGTGTCATTGACACGTATCAGGACCTCTCCGTTCCTGTCCTCCGCCGACACCCCCACCCTGCCCCCTGCCGGCGTGAATTTGATGGCATTATGTATCAGGTTAATAAGCACCTGCTCAATCCTGTCGTCGTCGATCATGACGACCGGCAGGTCCGGATCGACTTGGATAGTGATCTCGACACTGTTCCGGCGCGCCTGGGCAAGAAGTCTCTCCACAGCACGTTCGATCACCGGTGCCACTTCCATCGGTTCCTGCCTGAGAGGCGATTCGCCGCTCTCGATACGGGACAGGTCGCCAAGCTCCTCCACCATAAGGGACAGCTTGTCTATCTCTTCGTTGATCCGCTCCAGGAAGTCCTTGGCGACCGCCGCGTCTTCGATGGCCCCGTCCTGCAGCGTCTCGGCCAGCGCCTTGGTGGACGCGACGGGCGTCCTCAATTCATGGGAGATATTGGCTATGAAATCCCGGCGCACCCTCTCCAGCCTCCGCGTCTCGGTAAGGTCCCGGATGAGCAGAAGACAGGCATTCTCCTTGTGCAGAGGCGCAGCAATGACGTTCAGGAACTGGCCCCTGCGTTTGCTGTCCACGAATATGCTCTCCACATTCCCCGTCGAGTCTGCGTCCCAGCCGTCCGGTTGTTCCCCGATTCGGGACAGGCAGCGACGGAGAACCCCCTGCAATTCATGGTCGCGCACCACCTCAATAAAGGCCTGTCCTACCAGCCTGTCACGAGGCAGCTTCAATATCCGCTCGCATGCCGAATTGACCAGGGTTATCCTCTCCTGGCTGTCGACCAGCAGAATCCCGTCGGAAATATGGGACAAGACCGCCTGCATCCGGTCTCGCTCGCTGGCCACAAGACTTATGCTGCTGTCCAAGCTGGACGCCATGCGATTGAAAGCCCTGGCCAGATCGCCCACCTCATCATTGGACGACACAGCTATCTCTTCCCCGAATTCTCCATCAGCCAGCCGGGAGGAGGCTGCCGTCAGCTTCTCCACGGACCCGGTGGTGGACCTGGATATGTAATAGGCCAGGACTATGCCTGCGAAGGCCGTGACCAGGCCGACGCCGGCGATGCTCCAGTTGATCCGCGCAAGAGCGGAGTTGATCTCATGGAGAGACAGAGCTACGCGAGCCACACCTATGACCTCACCATCCTGCAATACAGGTGCAGCCACGTACATCATGTCATATCCAAGCGTGTCACTATACCGGACAGTGCTGGACTGCCGGCCCTCCAAAGCACCTGCTACCTCCGGCCTGTCACCATGCGGCTGCATGTCGGCGGGGTCTTCAAGAGAATCGCCCATTACCGTTCCATCAACTGTTATCAGGGTGATCCTGGCATCCGAAGTCGCCCCGAGCCTTCCGGCCAGAGCAGTCAGCTCAGGACCGTCCCCCGATGCAAGAGGAGCGTAGGCACTGTCGCAAATGATCGCTGCCTGGGCTCCGAGATGACTCTCAAGGTTATCCAGGTAGTTGGCACGCAGGAAGTGAGACATATACACGCTCAACCCGCCAATGGAGATCAGGATGAGAAGTGCATATGCCAGCGCTATTCGCCATCTAAGCCTGCGCAGCATCGTCTTCCTCGAACTTGTAGCCGACCCCTCTTACCGTGAGAAGCAGGCGGGCATTGCCCGGGTCCGCCTCAATCTTCTGGCGCAGCCATCTGACATGCACGTCCACGGTGCGAGTGTCCCCGGCAAAGTCATAACCCCAGACCTTGTCCAAGAGTTGTTCCCGGCTGAAGACACGCCCCCTGTTTCGCATCAGGTAGACCAGCAGGTCGTACTCCTTCGGACTGAGCTCGATGGCCACCCCCCGGCAAGTAGCTCGGTGCCGGTCAAGATCAACCTCTATGTCCCCCACCCTGAGTCTCTGCCGGCCGTCGTTCAAGACCGCGTCCGACAGCATCTGGCTCCGCCTCAACATGGCTCGCAGTCGGGCCAGAAGCTCCCGCATGCTGAAGGGTTTGGTCATGTAATCATCGGCACCCAGCTCCAGTCCCAGGACCTTGTCAATCTCTTCAGTCTTGGCCGTCAACATCAGGATGGGCACTATCATCTCCCGGCGCAGAAGCCGGCAGACCTCGAAACCATCCAGGCCGGGCAGCATGACGTCCAAGACCAGGAGATCGGGACGCTCCCTGCGGGCAACGGTTACGGCTTCCAGTCCGTCCCTGGCCACAGAGACCTCGTACCCCTCCTTGGTCAGGTTGTAACAGACCACGTCCAAGAGGTTCTTGTCATCTTCGACTACCAGGACTTTGCTTGGAGCCATTCTCGTCTCCTCGCGTCAATCATAAGGATTCCGGCGCCATACGACAAATTTTCTTCACTTGCCGGTCCTCGGCCTACGGCCGGCCAGAACGTAATAAATGCCCGCTATGAGGACGGCGCTTCCTCCGACACCGAAGATGACGGTTGCATAGGGAATGCCCGCGACACTTCCGCCCAGCAGCAGGTCAAGACCCGTGGCCGAGCCCATGACGGCGGTTGTGGCCAGCGTGGCGGCTCCCAGTATGGTGAAGGCAAAGCCGAGCTTGCTCAAGTACCAGCCCTTTACGGCATCGGGCTCATATCCCTGGGAGAGCATGGCAAGCCCGGACTCCCTGGCCTGGGTCACGTAGTGCAGAAAGAGCGTTCCAGCTATCAACCATCCGCCCAGGACCATCATGGGGCCAAGCGTCAGCCGCGTTTCCCACTCGAAACCCGGCACAAACCACAACCAGTCGGCCAGGGAGAACGCCATCAGCGAGGGCAAGTGGAGAATTCCCAGCAGCCCCAGGAAGACCCATACCAGTCCCCGCCTCACTACCAGGTACACTCCCAGCAGAAAGCACAGTGCCCCCAGACCCGCCCATGTGGGAATGGCCCAGGACAGAAGCAAGAGCATCAGCACCGCTGCGGCGCCCGGAAGCCAGTCCCTTCTCACCACGGAGAGTGCCCCGGCACCTGCCGCCGCCAGGACGAGGAAGACCTTCAGTCCCAGGTGCTGCGGGCCAGGGAAACCGTACAAGGTCTCGTCCAGAAGCCAGTAGACAGCAGATTGGGAAAAAGCATAGACCGCCGTGCCAGTGAGCGCGACCAGGAGGGCACATTGTATCACGGAAAGGGGACGCAGGCTCATCTGGTCCTCACCTGCCTCAGCAAAGCCACGGCAAAACCTTCCCTTTGCGGATTCCACTCCAGCACCGAGGCACCAAGATGACGCAGTGATCCCGCCACGTGGCGGCCCTGCAGCCGCAGGAAGTCCGCGGTGTTTTCCTCATACCCGGTCTTTCCGGGTACCAGTTCGGACCCGGCAATGCCGACCACCATGACCGGCAGCCTCCTCCTACGCCACCGACTGCCTATGGCCATTATTTTCCGGGTCGCATCGACCAGCAGCCCCGCATGCCGGGTGTCGAGACGGGTAACGATGACGCAGAGAGCGTTGTGGGCCAGTATGAACTTGCGGCACTTCTCCACCGCCTGGGGAAGCTCGTCCAACCGGGTCGAGGTCTTCAGATCGATGAGTTCCCTGGTGAGGCGATGGAACTGTCTCTTACCGGCGTCGGGGTAGAACAGTCTCTCGCCGTCGTTGTAAACATACATGCCCACCCGGTAACCGCGGTCCAGGAAGTAGAAGGCTATAGCGTTGGCAGCCTCTATGGCACATTCGAAAACGCTTTCGGTGGGCGTTCCGATATCCAGGTATGACGCCGCGTCCAGGAATATCCAGACCGCCTTCTTGCCCTCCGCCTCGTATTCATTCACCAGCGGCCAGGAGACACCACCCCTCTCCCGCCTGGCGGTGGCCTTCCAATTTATGGACTTGATAGGGTCGCCATACACATAGTCCCGTATTTCCCGGAAGTCAGTCGACGCAAGACCGATCCTGGCCACGTCCATTTCGGGGAAGGGTTTCGAAGCGAGCCCGGGCATGGCGCGTATTCTCCTCACGTTCATGATCTTGGGCCTGACCGTCATCGGGAGGTAGCTGCCGCCGCTTTGTCTCTTAACCGGCGTCAGATCCAGAGGGTGCTTGGCCTCCCATTCGGCCCGGGGCATGGTGTAGACGCCCCTCTTGGTACATCTCACCTTGAAGGACAGCCTGAAGCGCTTCTCTCCCCTTCCCTTCCAGTAGAGGCCGAAATTGCTGCTCTCCACAAGCTCGAAGTTCCCCGGCAGTCGCTGCGCCACCGCAACGAACCCCATACCGTCTTTCACGGTAACATCGAAGACCAGCGGCCTGTCCTCGCCTGCCCAGGAAAGCTTGGCCTTTTCCACCTCGGTCACCTCCACATCATCCGGCCGTTTCACGAGCAGTCCCAGCAGCAAGGTGAACAGGGGGACCAGGCTCATTGCCATGATGACGGGGTTGGCCAGCACCAGCCCCGTCAGAAAAAGGACGGTGAAAAGGCTGAGAAGCCTCATGGTCTCTCTGCTGAACATTTGCACTACCGTGGACGGAAGTCCTTGGGCGCTGCGACTTCGTCGATTACGTCCCACACAATGCTGTCGGCATTCAATCCCTCCAGTGCCTCCTCCATTCTCAGGATGATGCGGTGGGATAGAGCATCAGGAGCGAGCATCTTCACGTCGTCAGGGGTGACAAAGTCCCGGCCGCTGGCCAGCGCCATGGCCCTGCCCAGCTTGAGCAGAGCCAGCCCGCCCCGCGGACTCGAACCCACCTCTACCTTGGGATGCTCCCGCGTCTTCCGCACTATCTCGCTTATGTAGTCCAGGATGCATCTGTCCACGTATATGCCGGTCTCCACGAGTCCCTGCAGGGAGCGGAACTCCTCCGCGGAGACCACCGCCTGCACATCCGCGGTGGGATCGTCTTTTTGCCACTGTATCCTCCTCTCCAGGATCAGGCTCTCCTCCTGCAGTGACGCGGCATAGCCCGTGGAGAGCTTCATAATGAAACGGTCCATCTGTGCCTCGGGAAGGGGATAGGTCCCCTCCTGTTCTATTGGATTCTGGGTAGCCAGGACAATGAAGGGCATGCTCAACTGGTGGGTCTCTCCCTCGATGGTAACCTGCCTCTCCTCCATGGCCTCCAGAAGGGCGGCCTGAGTCTTGGGCGGGGTGCGGTTGACTTCATCGGCCAGGAGGACGTTGGTGAATATGGGACCCTTCATCAATTCGAAGCTGGAGTCCCGCTGACGCCAGACCTTGGTGCCCAGTATATCGGCGGGCAGCAGGTCCGGGGTAAACTGAATCCTGTTGTACTGGCAGCCGGTAACCCGGGCGAACACCTTCACCAGCAGCGTCTTCCCCAGCCCCGGGTAGTCCTCGAAAAGGACGTGGCCATTGGCCAGCCCGGCCACCAGCAGCTTCTTCAGCAGCAACGGCTGGCCGACAAAGACGCCGGCCGTCGCCCTGACCAGCTGATCGCACAGCTTCTTGGCTTCATCCAGGTCCAAACCTACTTTCAAAGCGTTGCCTCCTTCGTGCCCTTCTTTCTCCCACGGTCTCTTCTTCCTGTGCAGCGTCTTTCAGTGAAGCGATGACACCGCCCAGTATTCTCCGCCGCGCCTCACTGTTCTTCTTTGCCAGGCCGGCCCGGTCCCAGCTCAGGATGTGCCAGGGCCGCACGTCCTCATATTCGATCAAGGGCTGCAGCAGCTTGCCCGCCCTGTCCTGGCTGGCATTCATCCTGTTCAGCAGGCCCGCCAGATATACCACCAAGTCGGTCTTACAACCTTCATCCACGAAGGCCTGCTGGATCCGGCTGAGATAGGTGAATTCCTGGTCCAGCACCCGCTCCATCTCCGGCGTGTACCCTTGCCAGATGGGGAAGAACTGGTGTGAGGTCTGCGCCTCTATATGCCTCCAGGCGCTCCTGTATATGAGCCAGACCACCAGACAGACTACGGCCCATTCCACCAGCGGGGCGAAGCCCAAGTGGGCGGTGATAAAGGGGCGCACCTGCACTATGTATAGACCCGCAATTGCTCCCACGGCGAACACCATCACCGGCGACCCCGCAAGCCTCCGGCAGAGCCGGCGTAGGGCGGGCTTGCCGGACCTCTCCCCGTAAGCGCTGAGCCGGGCCAGGCCGGTGGCGATTATGCCCCCGGAAAGCGTATTGGCCAGGCTGAATGCGACGCTCTGTTGCTCTGCCAGCCAAGAGAACATTGCCCACAGTCCGCCTCCAGCCGCGACCAACCCCAGTGCTGTCAGGGCCGGGGAGGGCCCATGGTGACCGGGCTCCCGTAGCGACCGGCCAAGAGCAAAGGCGGTGCAACCCAGTCCGATGGGCGCGGCGTAGACTACCGCGTTGCCGGCAGGAGCCCCCAAGTCGATGACGAGGAAGAAGCCGGCCAGCATGATTAGGGCGGCATAGGCCCCCATCGACAGGGCCCCGGGTAGAAACTC
>PUNJ01000115.1 GCA_003551705.1 Chloroflexota bacterium
GTCTTGGTTGGCATCGGGACTAACCCACCCTACACCGCCCGCCCCACCACCTCGCTGTGGCGTTACCGGATGTTGCTGGACGCAATATGAGGTAAGCTCCACCAGGACCTGTTACTGGGGCGACTCCCCTAATGCTGGGAGGTGGCGGCAGGCGTAGGGTGCGGTTAAGTCCCGATTCAAGTCCTTCTCTTCGAAGCAAACAATGCCGGATTGCCGTCGTCACATCTGTTGCAGAAGGGAGGATCACGTCCTCACCATTTACTACTTGACTCCCCCCGTTTTCTCGTGCTAGAATTGCAACCAGTTGCAATAGTGACCAGGTGCAATAGTGGCTCCCTGTCATAGACTCAGGTACACCAAGGTCGCCGCACGAGTATTCCCGGCGCTCGCCGCCGGCAAGCCGGCCATCAGAAAGGGGCACTGATGATGCAAGAAACGGGATCCAACTGGTCTCATGCCTGGAAGGAAAGATTGAGGCAGTCCAATCACAGGACAAGGCTCCAGAAGACGGGGTTGACCTCTGAGGAATTCTGGGACCACTTCTCCACCTGGCAGAAACTCCATACCTACACCAACTATCCGGGCCGGATCATGGACCGCATTCTGCAGCACGTCGACCCCAAAGACACCGTCGTCGACATAGGAGCCGGAGGCGGCGCCTTGACGGTCCCCCTGGCCAGGGTCGCCAGACATGTCGTCGCTGTCGAACCGTCACCCGGCCAGGTTGACAGGCTCATGCATGAGGTCTCGCGTGAGGGACTGGACAACGTGACCGTTGTTGCCAAGCGCTGGGAGGATGTTGACCCCGCAGCCCTGGGTCCGGTCGACGTAATCACGGCCGCTTACTGCTTCCAGATGGAGGACATCCGGACTGCCCTGGACAGGATGATATGCGCTGCCTCCAAGCACGTCTTCCTCGTCCATTTCGTCGACCATGACCTGGCAAAACCTCTGGCACGCATAATTGACGACTTCCAACTCGGGCCGGACTATCACCATCTCAACAACGTTCTGTACGAGATGGGGTACCATGCCGGAATCGAAATCATCAAGAGAGACTTCGACATCCCCCTGGCATTCCAGTTGGAGGTGCTGGGTTACAGCCACGGCCTCACCCCCGAGCAACAAGACCGTCTGGCGGAAAGCCTGCTTGCCGCAGGCAGAATACGCCGGCAGAACGGTGCGCCCGTTCTTAGCCGCTGGTATAAAGACGCACTGGTATGGCTAGAAACGGACTGCTGTCAGGACTGAAGGCACGAAGAGGAGGATATGATGAAGAGTTTGTTTAAGAGAGGACGCACCCTGGGCGTGCTGCTCCTCACGGCATTGCTGGCCCTGCTCCCCCTGGCGGGCTGCCAGGGAAGTGACGACGCCGGCGCAGATGACCTGGTGCTGCAAGTGGGCTCAACGAAGCCATTCAAGACCACCAACAAATTCGGCGACTACTGGTACGGGGTCCTGTCCGGGATAACCACTCACGACAGCCTGGTCAAACTGGATACCAACATGCAGCCGTCGCCTTGGCTGGCAACGTCTTGGGAGGTGTCGGCCGATTCAAAGCAGTTTACCTTCACCATCGCCGAGGGTGTGAAATGGCACGACGGTATGCCCCTGACCCCAGAGGATGTGAAGTTCTCCATCGAATACCAGCGCGACAAGATCGCTAGTTCCGCCTGGATGAAAGAGGTCATCGACAATGTCCAGGTAGACGGCCAGGACGTTATCATCAACCTCCAATTACCTTACGGCAACCTGCTGACCGAGTTCATGACCTATCACCCCATCCCCAAGCACATCTGGGAGAACGTCGAAGACCCGGACGGCTACAACGGGGCCGACCGCGCCATCGGGTCCGGACCGTTCAAGCTGGACTCCTGGAACGAAACCGCAGGCAAGTTCACCTTTACGGCCAACGACGATTACTTCCAGGGCAGACCGAAAATTGACCGCCTGGTAGTCGACGTATACAAGAACATGGACGCCCTGGTCATGTCACTCGCCAACGGCAACATTGACACCTGGTGGGACTACTCCGGGGAATTCCCGTACACCCATGTTCCCACCCTGCAGGGGACCGGGCAGATAGAGTTCGCCACGGCTACCTTCCTGGGCGTACCGGCAGCTATCGGCTTCAATCTCGACGTATCGCCAACCAGCGAGCTGGAGTTTCGCCAAGCCGTGGCCAAGGCCATCAACTACGAACAAATTGCAGAGCTGGTGTTCGACAACTACGGCTCGGTACCCACCTACGGTTTCGCACCATCGACCCACCCCAATTTCAACGATTCCATACCCAGCCTGGAATACGACCCCTCGGCAGCAAATGCCTTCTTGGACGGCCTCGGCTTCCTGGACACCACGGGCAACGGCAAGCGTGAGGCGAACGGCCAGGAGATCAAACTGAGATTGCTGGCCAGGTCGGACACTCCGAGCACGGTACGCTGCGCGGAAATGGTCATGCAGTACCTCCAAGATATCGGCATCGGTGCCCAGTTGACCTCGGTCGATAGCGCCACCTGGGTAGCCAAGAAGGATGCCATGGAGTACGACATCGTCTTCTTCCGGGCCACTCCCTGGGGCAATATGATGCACGCTAGCCATGGATCGGGCTACTTCGATTCCCGCCGCACCGGCCAGGGCGTCCTACACAATCTCGATGCTCAAGATTACCTGGATGCTTGTGACGCCCGGCTCAACACGGCCGTTGCTGATCAGCAGAGGACGCTCGATCTCCAGCTCCAGCAGATGCACCACGACTACCTTCCGGGACTGGCGCTGACATGGATAGAGAGCGTCTACCCATACAGGACCGGCTGGGACAACTGGGTTATAGACCACATCTATGGAGGAGTGGTCAACAGTTTCTCCTGGTTCACCGTGACCAGGACCGCAGAATAGTCCCTGCCTAACGGGGGCCGGGCCCTCCTTCAAGTAAAGCCAGGCTGGGCCCCCGTTTAACCATAATGGAAAGACATCGGCACCCCGTAGCAGCAATTGCCGGCAAGACGATGAGGTACCTTATCGTCTTGTTTATCATCATGTCCCTCAACTTCCTACTCCCCCGGCTCATGCCCGGCGATCCCATCATGAATATCCTGGGAGAAGAGGCTTACTACGGGTCTGCCCAGGTGCTTCAGGAGCTGAAAGCGCAGCACGGCCTGGACCAGCCGCTATATACCCAGTATATCCGCTATTTCGGCAGTTTCTTCCAGGGCGACTGGGGCTACTCCTTCCTCTGCATGAGGCCTGTCCTCGAAGCCGTCAGCCTGCACCTGCGATGGACGCTGGCCCTGGTCCTGCCCGCTATCTTCCTCGGCGCCCTGCTGGCCGCAGTTGCGGGCGCGCTGGCCGCCTGGTACCGACAATCCAAGCTGGACGTGGGCCTTTCTGCCTTCTTCCTGTTCTGCTATTCCATGCCCACCTACTGGCTGGCGATGCTGCTCCTGTTCATATTCGGCTTCCAATTGGGATGGTTCCCGCTGGGGAAGGTTACAGGCGGCGACGCCAGCGGTCTGGCCTACCTACTGGATGTGGGCTGGCACATGTTTCTGCCAGTAGGACTGCTGGTGGTGTCCAAGGCCGCCTACGATTTCTTGGTGGTACGCAACTCCGTGGTCTCCATCTATGGTGAGGATTACGTGCTCATGGCACAAGCCAAGGGCCTCTCCCAGATGGCGGTGCTGTTCAAGCACGCCCTGAGGAACGCCATGGCTCCCCTGGTCACGGTCACAGCCATCCAGTTTGGCGCCATCCTATCGGGAGCCTTAATGGTAGAGATCGTATTCTCCTGGCCGGGCATGGGCACACTGATATTCGAGGCTATCGGGGCCCGGGACTACCCGGTACTCCAAGGGGCATTCTTTATGATCGCCGTCTGCATGCTGACGGCCAATTACATTGCAGACATGATATATGTCTGGCTGGACCCCAGGACAAGATAGATGCACGAGATGGCAAGGCTTTGGCACGTAGTAAAAAGGAACAAGGCCAGGACAGCAGGAATTGCCATACTGGCCTTGTTCGCCTTCTTTGCCGTCTTTGCCACCTGGATAGCACCCCATGATCCATGGCAGTTCGGCAGGGCGTTTCTCAGTCCCAGTTCGACCAATCTACTGGGCACGAACGACGTGGGACAGGACATATTCTCCGAGTTGCTCTACGGCGCACGCATCTCGCTCACGGTCGGGTTCGCCGCCGGCCTCCTGGCCGTCACACTGGGCACCCTGATCGGGCTCTTGGCCGGCTTCCGGAAAGGCTTCTTGGACAACCTGCTGATGAGCGTCACAGACGTTTTTCTGGTCATACCAACCCTGCCGCTGGCCATACTGGTATCGGTCTACCTAGGCCCCAGCATGTGGAATATCGTCATGGTCATAGGCCTGCTCGGGTGGCCGGCAACGACCAGGGTCATCCGCTCCCAGGTGCTTTCCGTCCGGGAGTCTGGATATGTGGAATCGGCGCGGGCGTTGGGGGCCGGGGACTTCTGGATCATGCGCCACCATGTACTGCCCAACGTCCTCCCCCTGGTCATCGCCAAGTTCGTACTGACGGTGGCCATGGCCATGCTCATGGAGGCCAGCCTGAGCTTTCTGGGGCTGGGCGACCCCATAGACAAGAGCTGGGGCATGATGCTCCGCTACGCCTTCCTGCGGGGAGGATTCGTAGGCGGCATGTGGTGGTGGTATGTACCGCCGGGTCTGGCCATCGGACTGTGTATTCTGGGCCTGACCCTGATAAGCTACAGTATCGAGGAGCGGTCGGACCCGCGACTCAAGAGGGCGCTGGACAGATGACGGACCTGCTTCGAATCAACGACCTCAGCGTTGTGTTCAATACCGATGCCGGCCATGTGCGTGCCAATCGCGGCATAAACTTGAATGTGAACGAGAACGAGACCGTGGGCATTATGGGCGAGAGTGGGTGCGGCAAGACCGTGCTCTTCCTGTCTATCCTGCATCTGCAACAGCCGGGCAGAATAGCCAGCGGCTCCATTATGTTCGATGGACGCGACCTGACCAGGCTGAGCGGGAACGAAATGCGGTACGTTCGGGGCAGACAGATAGCTCTGGTCCCCCAGGACCACGCTACAGCGCTCAATCCGGCATACACCGTCGGCCAGCAACTGCAAGAGGCCCTGAACATACGCCGAAATGGGGGCGGCTTCTGGGCTGCAGCACGCGCCTGGGGGCAGAGAAAGGGTTCCCGGGAGGAGATCAAGGAGGTTCTGGACAGCCTGGCAATGGGCGACCTTGTAGAGAACGGTAGGCTGCTGGGCCGCTATCCCCACCAGCTTTCGGGCGGCATCAGGCAGCGGGTGCTGATCGCCATGGCGCTCCTGGCCCGGGCCAGGATGCTTATAGCCGATGAACCGACCACAGCCTTGGACAGGGCCAGCAGGGAACAGATGCTGGAGGTCCTGAAGCAGCTCCGGGGGCGGGTAACCATGCTCATAATCAGCCACGACCTGGAGGCCATCCACTCAACCTGCGACCGCGTGGCCATCATGTACGGCGGCCGCATCGTGGAGACCGGGTACATGCTGGATGTCTTCAATCATCCAAAACACCCGTATACCAAGCTCTTCTTCTCCTGCCAGCGATTCAGCCGCGGCGACGTGCTGCCCGATGTCACCGGCGATGTCTTGAACCTGATCGATTTTCCGGCCGGATGCAGCTTCCATCCCTGCTGCCCGCAGGCCAGCCCCATATGTTCTGAGATCGATCCGGCGGAGATAAGAATGGGAAACCGCACTGTGGCGTGCCATCTTTACCGGGATAGCGGTGGACCATGATACGGATAAGAGACCTCAAAAAGCACTTTCGACTAAGGCATAATCCCCTGGCCCGCTTGAGAGGCCACCATGACCACATAATCAAGGCGGTGGACGGCGTCTCCTTCGAACTAAAGGAAGGAGAGGTTCTTGGACTGGTAGGAGAGAGCGGGTGCGGCAAGACGACCCTGGCCAAGACTGTGTTGCGCCTCCACTGGCCCACAGATGGAAATGTCCTTTACAGGGGACGGGACATCTTCTCCATGGAAAGGCATGAGGTAAAGGCGCTGAGGCGGGACATGCAGGTGGTCTTCCAGGACTCCAACTCCACCCTTGATCCCCGAATGAACGCAGAGCGGCTGCTGGAGGAACCTCTGCTCTTGCACAGGATAGGCGATCGTCGTGATAGACAAAGGGCTGTTGCCTCCATGCTGGACAAGGTCAAGCTGTCGCCTGCCTTCTTGACCCGCCACGCGGCCGAGCTTTCCGGCGGCCAGCGACAGCGCCTGTCCATAGCCCGGGCGTTGATCATCGAGCCGCGACTGTTGATCGCAGACGAACCCCTGGCCGGCCTCGATCCCGTGGTCAGCACCCAGTTGCTCAATCTCATGCTATCCCTGAAGAAGGAGATGGGACTGACCTATCTCCTCATATCCCACGACCTGCAGACCGTATCTTATGCCAGCGACCGTGTTATGGTGATGTACAAGGGGCGGGTCGTGGAAACTATAGGTGGCGATCGGTTCGAGTCAGGATCCGTGCATCCGTATACCAGGTTCCTGATGAATACCGGCCCGACCGCCTCTGGAACGTCAAACGGTGACGTACACCGCCACGTGCCGCCTCCGGAGACCAGTTGCGCTTTTCAGGGCAAATGTCCGCACGCCACAGCGCTCTGCCGGAAGGCATCGCCGGTGCTCCGAGAAGTAGCGCCTGGCCACATGGTGGCCTGTCACCTGGTGTGAACTCTGTTCCGACAACGGTAACGAGTAACGAGTCCTCCCCTCCCCCGCCGGCACAACACCCGCGTGCCTGTGAGAGACGCAGAAGGTGGGTTACGTCCCTGCGCGATTTCCGGTCAGGCTTCTTGGTTGGCATCGGGACTAACCCACCCTACTCCGCCCGCTCCACCACCTCTCAGTGGGGAGCCTTGCGGGATGATGCTGGACGCAATAAGGAGTAAGCAGCGACCTCGACCTGTTACTTTGGGCCGTTCCCCTAACGCCGGGAGGTGGCAGGAACCGTAGGGTGCGGTTAA
>PUNJ01000093.1 GCA_003551705.1 Chloroflexota bacterium
CACGCCGCCTCTCGATGGCGGTTGTGGCCGGTTGACGGCAGCCATACCACGCCCCTTCTTGATATCGAAGTCGAGTCCGGAGACCTGACAGCCCTGAACGTACCGGCCGGCCTTCTTGACTACTCCACCTCCTACTACTGGCAGGTCAAGTACCAGGACAGTTACGGGACATGGTCGGATTTCTCCAAGAAACAGTCCTTCACTACCCTACACTCGGTCCCTCATGCGCCGCAAAATGCCGTCCCGCCAGCCGGTGCAACCGGGATCGCTATCTCTCCCGTGGTGGAGGCATCGGAATTCTCCGATCCCGATTCCAGGAACTCTCATGCCGCCTCACAGTGGCAGTTGACAGCCGTTGCCGGCGATTACTCTTCGCCGTTGTTCGACAGCGGCCGGAGCACCGGTCAACTCACGTCCATATCCTTGAAAAACGCCGGCCTGGACTATGGCAAGACCTACTACTGGCATGTCAGGTACCAGAACCAGCATGGCAATTGGTCGGCCTATTCCACCGAGACCGCCTTCACCGTCTACATGCCGCCGCCGCCCATCGCCGACTTCGAGTCGGACCGCACTTCAGGCGACGGCCCGCTGACGGTCCAGTTCACTGATCAGTCCAGCGGATATGTCACGTCCTGGCAATGGGACCTTAACGGGAACGGAGTGGTCGACAGCACGGACAGGAGCCCCGCATTCACTTATGAAGTTCCAGGAGAATACACAGTTATCCTGACAGTGACAGGGCCAGGCGGTACAAATACGGAAACGAAGAAAGACTTCATAGAAGTCCCCGAACCGGCAGCAGGAGGGTTCTTCGGTTGCTTCTCCAGCGAAGTAAGCGCTCCGCCTCCATCTGCCTTTGGTCTGGCTACAGGCTGGGTCCTGACAGGGCTGGCAATGCTGATCGGTCCGGTGCTGGTCAGGCAAGTTACGGCCAGGCGACGGCGTTGAGCCAGGCTCCCTTCCCTGAGGTCCGTACCATGCAGGCTCACCCCTTACCGGCACGGCGCCATCAATTCCCAGCCTCAAGAGGTCCGTGATGCAAAAAGAGAATCAGGCACCACCTTGCTGGCTGCCTGATTCTTGAGAGGCGGGCCGCGAGAAGCACCGTACCGGCCGGGACCAGGGGACAAGTCTCCTGGTGCTTCACCCCTCTTATTTGGGCTGGATCTTGATCTGTCTAGGCTTTGCTTCCTCTGCTTTGGGCAACACCACGGTAAGAACGCCGTTCTCCACAGAAGCCTCGATCTTGTTAACGTCCACCATGGTCGGCATATTGAGAGTCCTGGCTACCTCACCACTACCCAGTTCATTCAAGAGCCACTTGTAGTCCTTGGCCTCTTCCTTCTCAATCTCCCCGTGTATGCGTGCCTTTATGGTCAGCAGCACTCCACGGTCGACGTTTATGTCAATGTCTTCGACATTCACGCCGGGCAGGTGAGCCTTGATGACATAGTCCTCTCCCCGCTCGTACATGTCCATGGGCAGTATCCGGGAGCCGAGCACGTCGGACGATACCGTCCTATCGGGCCTGATGAAGCTCTGCTCCACCAACCTGTCCATGGCATCCCTCAGGGAGATCATGCTGCCGAATGGGTCCCATCTTCTTGTCACCATAGTTGTACCTCCTTCATAGTAGTGATTTGGGCAACGTTCCTTCTATCCTGACCCCGGCTGTTGCAAGGCCCTGCCGCCTCCAGGGAGTTCCCCAGCCTTGTTGCTCTGTTATTGGCATCCACTGTTATTACCCATTATGACTAAGCAAACTTTTAGATTCTGTATAGCATAGCTGCCATAGTTTGTCAATACTCTTTATATGGATGAGATAAAACTCATAATGAGAATGCATAATACTGTTGACACGTCTCATATAAGCTGCTATAATTCTAAAATAAAAAACGGAAGTCTTAGGCTTTCCGGCTCAAGATGAGTGTGTTCTTGTAGGCAGGTTTGCCTGCAAGGACAAGCCAGATGAGTGCCGGAGGAGCCGGGGAGATACGAAAGATGAGAAAATCGTCGGGTGTATATGTAATGCGGGTCGCCTCCATGCTGTGCGGGATGCATCCACAGACCCTACGCAAATATGAGCGCGCTGGGTTGCTGGAGCCGGCCAGGAGCAACACACTACGTCTGTATTCAGAAGAAGACATCGCCAGGCTGAAGCTCATCAAGCATCTTGTCGAAGACTTGGGCCTGAACCTGGCGGGAGTTGAAATGGCCCTTCACCTGCGAAATTGCGTGTTCCGGTTGCAGAGAGAACTCTCTGAAGTCAGGGTCAGCAAGGAGCAGGAACAGCGTTTATCGGGGATCCTGGATGATATGCTGAGGGTGCTGGATGCCGCCTAGCGTCATGCCGGGTGTAGATGCAAATCACAAGGAGGAAGAATGGCAAAGGTAATCGGAATCGACCTGGGAACAACCAACTCGTGCATGGCCGTCATGGAGGCCGGCGAGCCGGTAGTTCTCGAAAACAGCGAGGGTGGTAGAACCACACCTTCCGTCGTCGCCGTAAATCCGAAAAGCGGCGAACGCTATGTAGGACAGATGGCCAAGCGCCAGGCTGTCACAAACCCAGAGAACACCATCTTTTCCATAAAGCGGCTCATGGGGCGAAAACATGAGGACGATGTGGTACAGCGGGACATCAAGCTGATGCCTTTCAAGATCATCAAGGCGCCCAATGGAGATGCCCACGTACGCATGCATGACAAAGATCACTCTCCCCCCGAGATATCAGCGATGGTCCTGCAGAAGATGAAACAGGACGCTGAAGCCAAGCTGGGAGAGAAGATAACTCAGGCGGTGATCACAGTTCCCGCCTACTTCAACGACTCACAGAGACAGGCCACCAAGGATGCCGGCCGCATCGCCGGGCTCGAGGTCCTCCGGATCATCAACGAACCGACGGCGGCTTCGCTGGCTTATGGCCTGGACAAGAAGGGCGACCAGACCATCGCCGTCTTCGACCTTGGCGGCGGCACCTTCGACATCTCTATCCTGTACATCGGCGAAGGCGTCTTCGAGGTCAAGTCCACAAACGGTGATACCCACCTGGGCGGCGACGACTTCGACCAGCGGGTCATCGACTGGCTGGTGGCCGAGTTCAAGAAGGACCAGGGTATCGACCTGAAACAGGACCGCATGGCCCTGCAGCGATTGAAGGAGGCCGCAGAAAAGGCCAAATGCGAGCTGTCCACGCTCATGCAGACGGACGTGAACCTTCCCTTCATAACCGCCACGGCTGAGGGCCCCAAGCATATGAACATCACCCTTTCCCGGGCCAAGCTGGAGCAACTGGTGGGCGACCTTGTGGACAAGACGGAGGGACCATGCCGCCAGGCACTGCAGGATGCCGGCATGACGGCCAAGGACATCCAGGAGGTGATCCTGGTGGGCGGCCAGACCCGCATGCCTGCCGTAATTGAGAGAGTCAAGAACATCTTCGCCAGGGAACCCCACAAGGGCGTCAATCCTGATGAAGTGGTGGCTATCGGCGCTGCTATCCAGGCCGGAGTCCTCAAGGGCGAGGTCAAGGATGTGCTGCTTCTGGACGTCACCCCGTTGACTTTGGGCATTGAAACGCTGGGAGGCGTGATGACGCCCCTGATCCAGCGCAACACCACCATCCCGACCTCCAAGAGCGAGATTTTCAGCACGGCGGCGGACAACCAGCCCAGCGTGGAAATCCACGTTCTGCAGGGCGAGCGTCCCATGGCCAATGAGAACAAGACCATCGGCCGGTTCATGCTGGACGGCATTCTGCCTGCTCCCAGGGGTGTGCCGCAGATCGAGGTCACCTTCGACATCGATGCCAACGGCATACTCAACGTGTCCGCCAAGGACAGGGGCACGGGCCGTGAGCAGAAGATCACCATCACAGCCTCGTCGGGCTTGTCCAAGGAAGAGGTGGAGAAGATGGTGAAAGATGCGGAACTGCATGCCGATGAGGACCGCAGGAAGAAGGAGGAAATCGAGGCCAAGAACGTGGCGGACAGCATGGCTTACAGCGCCGAGAGGACCCTGAATGAGCACGGGGACAAGGTGCCTGAAGACATACGTTCGGAAGTGGAGGGCAAGGTAGCCCAGGTCCGTTCGGCCCTGCAGGGCGGCGACGTGGGCCAAATCAAGAGCTCCACCGAAGAACTGCAGGCCGCCATGCAAAAGGTCGGCGCGGCTGTCTACCAGCAGCAGCAGCAGGGCGGACCCCCGCCGGGCGGCGAGGGCCCTGGCCCGGAGGAACCGGTGGAGGGTGAATTCCGGGAGGTCTAAGGAAGACCTCCCCTTAGGCAAGGGGGCGATATGGATATAAACAGGTTCACGGAAAGAGCCCAGGAAGCCATCCTGGCGGCACAGAAGCTGGCCGAGGAGCGTAACAATACGCAGATCGAGCCCGAGCACCTGCTGCAGGCGCTGGTGGTCCAGGAGGACGGCGTCGTCCCGCAGGTCCTGGGCAAGCTGGGTGTCAATATCGCCCAGGTCAGGAGCGAGGCCGGGGCAGCTGTCAACCGGCTGCCTCGGGCACACGCCCCGGCACAAGTATATGTATCAAGCAACCTTAAGCAGGTACTGGACGCGGCCGAGAAGGAAATCACCACCTTCCGGGACGAGTTCATCAGCACGGAGCACCTGCTCCTGGCCCTGGTGGACAGGGCGGATACAGGCCCGGGCCGGATCTTGAAGGCCCTTGGCGTGAGCCGGGACCGCATTCTCCAGGTACTCACCTCCATCAGGGGCGGGCAGAGGGTGACCGACCAGAACCCTGAGGGGAAATACCAGGCCCTGGATAAGTACGGCCGCGATCTGACGGAAATGGCCCAGCGGGGGAAACTCGACCCCGTGATCGGGCGAGACGAGGAGATCCGGCGGGTCATCCAGGTACTGTCACGCCGTACCAAGAACAACCCGGTGCTCATTGGTGAGCCCGGAGTGGGCAAGACCGCCATCGCCGAGGGCCTGGCACAGCGCATCGTGCGCGGCGACGTGCCCGAGGGGCTCAAAAACAAGCGCGTGGTCGTCCTTGACCTTGGGGCGCTGGTGGCCGGCGCCAAGTACCGGGGCGAGTTCGAGGAAAGGCTCAAGGCGGTGCTCAAGGAGGTGCGGGAGGCCGAAGGGGAGATCATCCTCTTCATCGACGAGCTGCACACCGTTGTCGGCGCCGGAGCTGCGGAGGGCGCCATGGACGCCTCCAATATGCTCAAGCCCATGCTGGCCAGGGGAGAGTTACACTGCATCGGGGCGACAACCATAAACGAGTACCGCAAACACATCGAGAAGGACGCCGCCCTGGAGAGGCGCTTCCAGCCGGTGATGATAGATGAGCCCACGGTTGAGGAGACCATCTCCATACTGCGCGGCTTAAAGGAACGTTACGAGGTCCACCACGGGGTGCGTATAAAGGACTCGGCCCTGGTTTCGGCCGCCATACTGTCGCACCGTTATATCTCCGACCGTTTTCTGCCGGACAAGGCCATCGACCTGGTTGATGAGGCCGCATCCAAACTGCGCATCGAGATCGACAGCCTGCCGTCGGAGCTTGACGAGGTGAACCGCCGTGTCATGCAGTTGGAGATAGAACGGGAGGCGCTGAAGAAGGAGAAGGACGCGGCCTCTCAGGAGAGGCTGGCGGAACTTGAGAAGGAACTTGCTGATCTCAAGGAGACCGGTTCCCATCTCAATCTCCAATGGCAGCAGGAAAAGGCAGCCATCCAGGAACTGCAGCAGATCAAGGAGAGAATGGACCAACTCAGGCACGATATCGAGTCGGCGGAGCGGGCCGCCCAGTATGAGCAGGCGGCGCAATTGAAGTACGGCACGCTGCCGGAATTGGAGAAGCAGCTTCACGAGAAAGAGCGCGAGATTTCCGACGGCAAGGGCCAGCAACTGCTCAAGGAAGAGGTTGACGAGGAGGACATCGCCGAGGTTGTAGGACGCTGGACGGGCATACCCGTGAGCCGGCTCATGGAGGGCGAGATACAGAAGCTCCTCCAGATGGAATCCCGGCTTCACGAGCGGGTGGTCGGCCAGGATGAGGCCATCTCGGCCGTGGCCAACGCCATAAGAAGGGCCCGGGCGGGACTGCAGGACCCCAACCGGCCGCTGGGCAGCTTCATCTTCCTTGGCCCCACCGGGGTGGGCAAGACCGAGTTGGGCCGTGCTCTGGCGGAGTTCCTGTTTGACGACGAGAAGGCCATGGTGCGGCTGGACATGTCGGAGTACATGGAGAAGCATACGGTTTCGCGCCTGATCGGTGCCCCGCCGGGGTATGTGGGCTACGAAGAGGGGGGCCAATTGACGGAGGCCATCCGGCGCAAGCCCTACAGTGTGATACTGCTGGACGAGGTGGAGAAGGCGCATCCGGACGTGTTCAACGTCCTGCTGCAGATACTGGACGATGGCCGTCTCACGGACGGGCACGGTCGGACCGTGGATTTCCACAATACGGTCCTGATCATGACCAGCAATATCGGCAGTCACTGGATAACCGATCTGGGCGCGGGTGATCATGAAGAGATCAAGCGGCGCGTCATGGAGGCCATGAGGGAGAATTTCCGCCCGGAGTTCCTGAACCGTGTGGACGAGATCATCATCTTCCACCAGCTGACCCGGGAGCACATCATGCAGATCGTGGACATCCAGGTGGAGCTGTTGCAGAAGAGGCTGGCCGACCGGCACATCGAGTTGCAACTGAGCGATTCGGCCAGGGAGCACCTTGTGCAGGAGGGCTATGATCCGGTGTATGGCGCCAGGCCGCTGAAGAGAACGATCCAGCGATTGGTGCTGGACCCGCTGGCCATGAAGGTGTTGTCCGGTGAGTTCAGGGACGGTGATGTGGTGAGAGTGGATGTGCGGGACAGCGAGATAGCGTTCGAGCCTGCAGGCAGGGCTACAGTGAGTTGATGGAGGCGCTTCACTACGCCGTCCCGGCGAACAGACTGTGTCGCAATCAATTGGCTTACCACGCCACCTCAAATCAGTACGCCACCACGGCGACCAAATCAGCACGCCACCCCGGCGAA
>PUNJ01000092.1 GCA_003551705.1 Chloroflexota bacterium
AGCGATCAAGCAGCAAGGGGAAGCAAACCGAACCTACCAGCATGGGGACTTGAAACACCGGTATCTGCTGGGCCGGATGATCTTCTGTAAACACTGCGGCTACAAGCTCATGGCCCAAACGAACCACAGCGGGAACCAGTACTTCCGACATCCCAGGCACCGGAAACACACCTGCACGGTCAAGAACTGGGTGCCAGCGGAACCCCTTGGTAAAGCGGTCTTGTCTTTGCTGCTGGACACCTTCGGTGACCAAGAGCGAATTGAGCAGGCCATAAGGCGGGCAACCCCGGACCTGGCCAAGATCGAGAGCCTGCGGAATGAACGGGCGGAGCTGGAGGAAAGGAAGGCGGCGGAGATCAAGCAGCGAAACCCCATCGTTGACCTAGCTGCCGAAGGCATTCTATCGAAGGATGAGATCACAAGCCGGATTCAGCCGATACGGGATCGCTTACAAGCCATACAGGCCCGGATCGACGCTATCGAGCCTCAGCTATCTAACCAGCCTGACCCGGAACAAATCAGACGCACCTCCAAGCTGGCCAGGGCCGTTGTCGTGGATGCCCTGAAACATCCCGGGCCGAAGGCCAAAGACAGAATCCTAAACGGGCCGTATGAGAAGCAGCGGGCCATCATTGAAAAGGCGTTTGGGGGGAGGGATCAGGAAGGAAACTGGCTGGGGGTTTACGTGGAGCAGACAGATGACCCAAAACATCCCTGGCGGTTCGAGGTTCGGGCTGTGATGGGTCAGGTGCTTGAATTGCTAACAGGGAAGGACGGTAGTTATTTTAGCTGGTCTTCACCAGGACCAGGCCCTCCCTGATATTACTGTCATGAAGGCAGCTTTCTATGTGTCGTGTGATGTTAATGAATGCCCGGCGCGAGGGCACTTCAAACCAGAGTTCCTTGCGGTAGCTCTTCATAGCAATCCCTCCTCTTCCGAGGCTCTTCTGTGTTGAGGACTGAGGAGTGAGGACTGAGTCTCCGCCTTCCGGCTGAGAAAGGGTCTGAATTTTTCTCGTGTCATCATGCTAGGGCGTCCTCCCGTAGGATCCGGACTCATTCCTGATCATTCCCATACTTGTTACCCGCCCTGCCATCATGCAGAAGCGTCCCGGTAAGGGCGGGTCCCCGTGCCCGCCCGGTGGGGCGGGCACGTATTCACATAACGTATCCCAAGCTCCGCAAACGATGCGCCTACAGGTCAAGCACGAGTTGTATCATACCGGGGCTGCCGATGAGTTGCTGGAAATCCGGATGACGTTGCTCGCGATGGTACTTGAATCCGGCTTTTTCATAGGCTTTCTGCCCAGGTGTGTTATCTATATAGAAACTGACCTGGGCTAGGCGAAAGCCCAGGCTACGGCCCTTGTCCACTATCTCACTCAGCAGTGTATCGATGGCACCCATTCGCCTGAACTTGGGCAGTGTAGCCACATGTTCCACAATCCAGGCGCCGGGGACATCGCTGAGATGGCATGTCAAAAACTTGTCCAAGTCCGCCAGTCCTACAGCCATATCTTCTTCGGTTAGGCCGACCTTTTGGGCTGCCACAGCCAGGGGTTCACCAACGGTAGCCTCTCCGTTCGTGGCTGGATCATATCCGCTCAATGCTGCCGCGGGCTTGCCATCAACCTCGGCCACGATAAACTCAGTATAGCTGCACATGTGTCGGGGTCCTGTTATGGCCAACGTTCCAAGCAACTCCAGGCATTTATCTTCCGGCTGGGAGATGATGATGTCCCAGATGCCTCGTTCCATGTGTGAGCGTCCGGCAGCCAGCATGGTCCAGGCCAGAAATGGAGCATCTTCAGGGCGTGCAGGGCGCGTGGTGATCTTCATTATCTCTCTCTCTCCTTCTCGTATTCCTCAAATTTGAGAGGGCTCTTTCAAGAAAGGGGGCGAGTCGAAGAAGAAATGTGCCGAGGTAAGCCCTTTCATATAGAAAGTAACACAAGGCGTGCCGCTTGGGCAAGGTACGCGCTGCTCTAGCGGAACGGCGCGCGCATATGAGTG
Source organism: Chloroflexota bacterium (assembly GCA_003551705.1). GTDB lineage: Bacteria > Chloroflexota > Dehalococcoidia > UBA2247 > RBG-13-53-26 > PUNJ01. Next base: position 2,014 of record PUNJ01000092.1, read on the forward strand.
AGGTGTACCTCACAAGTTGGGCAGAAGTGGCTTCCTTTGCGGTCGGTATCGGAGAGTGTATTGGAAAAGTGCATAACACATCTGGGATCGGGGCAATGCCCAAGGCCGTAGGTATGCCCCAACTCGTGTACAGCTTCCTTGAGTGCTCTTTCGAAAAAAAGTGTCTCGTTTGGAGGCGCCCCATAGTATTCTTCACGGAGGCGGGTCACCGAGATAACAGCTCTTCTGCTGTCAACAGATGCTTGCCCAAATACGAAATTAAGACCAGGTGCGAACAGATCAGCGTCCAGAATGCCCAGGGTCCTATCTGATCTCCCTCTTGGAGGAGGTAAAGCACTCAAGAGGAATGATGCCATATACTGACGGCGCGAAGCAATCCAGCTGCCGTCTGGAGCCTGGAGACGTTCGCCTGCTTTGACTTCATCCCCAAAGATGCTCGACAGCGGCTCAAGGAGAGCATGTAATATGTAGCGCCCCGTGATTCCTATTGGGACCACCAGGATCATGCCGGAGTTTTCCCTTCACCCTCAACCAGAGAACAACCCCGATCATGATGCTGCATCAGTTTTCACCCAGACGCCGGCCCATGTCTCGGATAAAACTTTCTATCTCAGGGTTCAGTCGCGGGCTTGGTTCCGACTTGATGGCGCTTCTTGAATCGTAGCGGGTTTCAAGCTGCTGAACAATGGCCTTGAGTTGTGGGTCCCTTTCCAGAGCGGCGTTGACCTGCATTATCTGCTGCTCTGCTTTCACTGACGCGCTCTGGTCCACTGGAATCTGGTAGACATGGGAAAGTACCTGCATAAGCCTCAGGAAGCCAGCGTAGTCTTCTTCCAACTGCGTGTATTGGGGCAGATGGACGATAAGAGTAACCGTTTCCAGGCCCATTCGTGTGGCCAACTGGGGGATCATGAACGTGATGGTGGTGGGACCTTCATAATCGCTTGGTTCCACGGCTGCTTCGTTCATGGTCTGTTCCATCTGCTCTCCAACGGTCATGCCTGTGACCAGTAATGGCCTTGTATGCGGCACCAGGTCGTACATGCTGCCGATTAAACAGTACCTCTTAACTCCGAAGCGGGAAAGCAGTTTCAACACGGAGTTGACGTAGACTTCGCTCAGATGATGTGGTTCGAGCAAATGCAGAAAAAGGAAATCACGGCCGGTCTTGAGCGTGCTATAGGTGATGTATGCATTTGGTACGGCGACCTGGCGGCAACCGTCGTTAAAATATATGACCGGCCGGTAGCGGGTGAAGTCGAAGAAGGCACCCGGCTTTGCAATTTTGCCCAGTTCCTGTGCTTCGTGCAGGATTTCCAGCCAGGATAGAACCAAGCTTCCCACTCCACCTACGTCGATCCATGGCCGCAACATGACTACTGCATGAGGGTCCTCCAACTCGGGGACCGGCTCCTTGAGGTCAAAAGCACCCAGTCTCATGCTTTCATGTTAGCCACCGATTTGTGGGCACGCAATACCGACCATTGCGTAAAGTGCCGGAGTTTGCTACTCGGTCACTATCCGTTTCGTGCATGTTAGGCCAAATTGTACTGGCTGACCTGCCGTCCAAGAACGTTTCAGCAACCATTGACGTAACAGTATAATTAAGAAAAGTCTACGGCCTGGCCGAAGGGCCTGTTACAAGGCCGGGGACTGCACAATGCTTTCTTGGGGGTATTGAATGTCGCAAGAGCTTGGAAGAATAGAGAGACTCAAGGTTGAGGACTTTGGCCAGGGAAGAAAGCTGCTCTTCGTTCCACTGGTCTTTGGTCCGTCTGAAGGTGAGCTATATGAGAAGGTCCAGAAGTACTGGGAGCAGGTCAGGGCCAATGTTGGCAGCCTGGAGGCCAAACTGGGCGGGATTAGCCGTTTGTACCATGAACTAGTTCCTGCTGGGGGGGAGGACGGGCTGAGGAGGCTAGGCGAGTTGAGTAAGGATATACACGATTTGGCCCAGGCCCTGATTGAGCGAGGAGCGGAGTTCGAGGCATTGGAGGACAACGTTATCTTGGCCGAATTCATGGACTGGAGCCGGTGCCTGGCCATAGGCCTTCAAAGTCCGGCGGCGATCAGCAAAGTCTATGAATTATACAATGATGCCTTTAAGCGCAGAAATGAGCATATGAGGGACCAGATAGACAGGACTTTGGGAAGCGGCGAGGTCGGACTTCTCCTCATGAGGGAGGGCCATCAGGTACAGTTCCCTTCAGACATTCAGGTCTTCTACGTAGCTCCCCCTGTTCTGGACGAGATAAAGAGATGGGCCAGGGAACAGCAGGCACGTCTCGATGAGGAGACGGAAACAGACGAGGGGGAAACCGGACAGCTTGAGGAAGATGATTGAAACGCCAGTCAGCCTCAGGCCCAAGTTGGGCTAAGCGGTTCGATACCCCTAATTACTAACTAGTGGTATTCCACCCTCCCGGTCCCGGCACTATCATCGGCGTAGAGGGACTTGCTTCCTGTATGTGCTTGGACGCAGGCGCCAGAAACTCGGCTACAGTTCTGGTGATGGCCAATCAAAAGGAGGAACAGAATGCCGGAATTCGTGAATCCATTTAGCGGTGTAACGCCGGACCGCAAACTGACCCGGAGTGAGCTTGTCAGGGCTTTGCGCCTAGATATCGCTTCTGAAGAGGAGGCTATCCACCTTTACATGGCGCAGGCCGACGCCACGGACGATCCGCTGGCTAAGAAGGTCCTTATCGATGTGGCCAACGAAGAGCGGGAACATGTCGGAGAATTCCAGCGTTTGCTGCAGATCCTGACCGGTGACGAGGACGAGTGGCTGGCCAACGGTGCTGAAGAGGTGGACGAGATGGCGGCGGAGTTGCGGGGCGGAGCTAACTCAGGCCCGACCCAAGAGACGCAGCACGTGGGGAACGACACCACAATAGGCTCGCTAAAGGAGTAAGGAGGGGTCATGTCACACCATCATCTAGGTAGGGAGGACGCTCCCATTACGGAGAAGTCCTGGAAGATAATCGACGAAGCGATGGTCGAGGCAGCCAAGAGCGTTCTGGCAGGTCGTCGTCTACTCCATATAGAAGGTCCCTATGGCTTCGGCCTAAAGGCTTTGCCTCTTCAGGATCCTGGAGAGGAGACTGACTTCGCCATCAGCCCCGTATTGCCTGTGCCACTCCTGTTTACCACGTTCATGCTATCCTCGAGGGATATTGCTGCGTATGAACGGGAAGGCATCGTCATGAATACTCGGACCATCCGAGATGCGGCCACAAAACTGGCGGGAATGGAAGACAGCCTCATATTCAAAGGCGGGAACGGTGTAGATGGTTTACTCAGCATGGAAAGTGGGCCCTTCGTAAATCTTAGCGATTGGGCTGGAGGAGGCGCGGCAGCGGGAGACATCCTGCAAGGCGTAACGGCCCTTGACCAGGCGGGGTTCCACGGTCCCTATACCCTGGCCCTGACACCGCGGCGCTATAATCAGTTACTCCGTTTGTATCCTAGCGGGACCATGACCGAGTTGGATCATTTGCAGTCCATAGTCACCGATGGAATCTTTAAGGCTTCGGTTTTGGAGAACGGCGGGGTGTTGATCGCCTCCGGGCGTCAGTATGCCAGTATCGTCATTGGCCAGGATATGTCTGTGGGTTTCATCGGGCCTGCGAACGGGCAGATGGAATTCTCCATCTCAGAAAGTCTCGTGCCTTACGTACGCCAGCCTAATGCCGTCTGCCGCCTGCTGGGCTGACGTACAGCATCGGTCCGGCATGTGAAGAGCATCAAATCCGGGCGTCCCGGCAAACTGGGCCGCCCGTTGTCACGTACAGACCCGTCCTTCTGCTGGCTTTCGCCAATTGCATCCGCGTTCCTACAAGATGAATCACTTGCCTGTAACTCAGGTTTGTGTCCTTAGGCTGGTTCAGGGCCGGCAAGGCGGGCTGTTGCTCTACTGCCGGTCCATAGACCGGGACTATTCCCCTTAAATGATGTGGATCATGGTGGAGTATGCAGGGTTACGATATCATGAATGCAGGCTTGAAGAAGCAGGAGCTACGTAAGGGCAGGCTATTGACAAAGTTTTATGGCTCACATATAATAATAACGATAATCATTACTAGTTAGGTGCAAGCTTGTGCACAGGCGTTCCAAACAGAAAGAAGCCATTCTCAGGATATTGAGGGAAACGACTTCTCATCCAACAGCCGACTGGATCTATGAGCAGGTACGAAAGGAGATACCTACAGTAAGTCTGGGTACCGTCTACAGGAACTTGAAGACCATGAAGGAGCAAGGGGTCATCCTGGAAATGGAGTTCTCTGGAAACTTGAGCCGCTTTGATGGAAACTCCGACAATCACCATCACTTCAGGTGTGACAACTGCGGGCGGGTTTTTGACATCGACGAGCCCGTGGACAACGAACTAGATGAAAGGGTTGCCACGAGTACAGGGTTTCTTGTCTCGTACCACCGGCTTGAGTTCAGAGGACTATGCATAGACTGTCAGCATTGATCGTCATTCAAGGAGGTGCAGAATGGACGCTGCCATAAAAGAGCTGAAACAAAACGTTTGCATCAAGGCGGTAAAAGGTCTTTACCGCGGTCAGCAACGTGTTGACGAGGACGCCGGCTACAGGTCGGAGGTCAAGGTCTGCCTTGAGAGGGCCCGTCTCATAACCCAGTCATATCAGGAAACAGAAGGCGAGCCCATCATCACGCGCCGGGCGAAAGCCCTCAAGAAGATACTGGACAACATGACCATTTATATTCAGGACAAGGAGCGGTTGGTGGGCAATATGGCCGTTGACCGCTTCTCTTTGCCACTGTATCCGGAACTCTACTGGCGGTGGCTGGAGAAGGCCCTTGATAACGAATACCAGCACTTGTTGGATGACGAAGGCAAGAAGGAACTCAAGGACATGAACAAGTACTGGGCGAAACTCTCAGTGCATGGCATGGAGAGAAGCCTTGTGCCTGAAGACCTGAAGTACCATACGGGGTATACGCCTGTCAGCGTGTTCAGCTATACCTGGGA
>PUNJ01000022.1 GCA_003551705.1 Chloroflexota bacterium
CCGCCTTATGGAAGGGAATATTGGTCTTCACACCCGTAATGATGTACTCATACAGGGCGCGCTTCATCCGGACGATGGCTTCATTGCGATCCCTGCCCCAGGTCACGAGCTTGGATATCATGGGATCGTAGATGGACGGTATCGTATAGCGAGGGTGCACGCCGCTGTCCACGCGTACACCCATGCCTCCCGGGGAGCGATAACCCCGCAGTTTACCTGGTGACGGTACAAAATCGTGGGACGGGTCTTCCGCGTTGATACGACACTCGATAGCTGAGCCGAACATCCTGACCGCGCGCTGCTCGATGCTCAAAGGGTGTCCCAGCGCGATAAGAATCTGTTCCTTGGCAATATCCACCCCTGTTACCATCTCGGTCACGGGATGCTCCACCTGTATCCTGGTATTGGCTTCAAGGAAGTAGAACTGGCCTTCGGAAAAGAGGAATTCAAGGGTACCAGCGCTTCGATAGCCAATCCATTTGCCGGCCCTTACGGCTATCTCGCCCATCTTGCTTCGTAGCTCCCGGTCCAAAGCAGGTGACGGCGCCTCCTCTATGAGTTTCTGATGGCGGCGCTGGATGGAGCACTCGCGCTCTCCCAAATGTATTACGTTGCCGTGCGTGTCCGCCATTATCTGGAACTCGATATGCCGGGGATGTACCAGGTACTTCTCTATGTAAACCTCGGCCAGGCCGAAAGCTGCTGCCGCTATCGACTGGGCGGACTCCAGCGCCTTGGTCAATTCAGTCTCGTTGTGGGCGACCATCATGCCGATGCCGCCCCCGCCTCCAGAGGGCTTGATGATGACAGGGTAGCCTATTTCACCAGCCACCTGTTGGGCCTGCGTGAAGTTTGCTACCGGGCCCTCGGTCCCCGGCACCACCGGCACGCCCGCCTTTTGAAGCTCGCGGCGTGCGATTATCTTGTTGCCCATAAGCTCGATGACCCTGCTGGAGGGACCAATGAAGTTGATACCCTCTGACTCGCAGGCATAGGCGAAGTTGGGGTTCTCTGCCAGAAAACCGTATCCCGGATGTATGGCAGTGGCCCCGGATTTCCTGGCTGCTTCGATAATATTCTTGATGTTCAGGTAACTCTCTATCGACGGTGCGGGACCGATGAAGTAGGCTTCATCAGCATAATGCATGAAAAGGGCATCCTTGTCGGCTTCCGAATATACGGCCACGGAAGGAATGCCCAGCTCCCGGCAGGCACGCATCACGCGGATGGCGATCTCGCCGCGATTGGCGACCAGTATCTTATTCTCCATCAGCGGTCACCACCATCAGTACATCCCCGGAGTTGATTACTTCGCCTTCATAGGCGATTATTTCCCTCACCACACCATCGTGAGGGGCATGCACTTCGGTCTCCATCTTCATGGCCTCCATCCTGGCCACCACCTCCCCCGTCTTGACGGTATCACCTATCTTGACCGTGATGCCCAGTACCATGCCGCCTATGGGGGAGGGAACGGCTCCCTTGGCTCCATTGCGTCTCTTGGTGGCCGCGGTCTCCACTGTCTTGCCGAGCACTGAGGATATCTTGACGTTGAAGATCTCCCCGTCCACATCCACAGCGAATTCAGCCGGCAGTTCGATTGGAGCGGCCTCAGACGGCGGCAGCTGCGCGGGACTGGGTATGACTTCCTCTTTGATCTCGCCCCGCAGGAACTTCGTTGCTACCTGAGGATAGAGCGCGTAGGTTATGGCGTCCTCTTCCTTGTGCAGGATCCCCAGTTTGTCGGCGTCCGCTCGCATCTTCTCCAACTCGGGCTCCAGTATGCTGGCCGGACGTACGTCAATGGTCCCGTTGCTACCGGCCACCAACTGCCTGATCTCTTCGTTCATGGGCGCCGGGGGCCTTCCATAGAGGCCCATGAAGTAGTCCTTGACCTCCTTGGTGACCTTGGCGTAGCGGCCGCCGGCCACCACATTCATTACCGCCTGAATGCCCACTACCTGGCTGGTGGGAGTTACCAGCGGCGGGTAACCAAGGGCTGCACGCACCCGTGGCACCTCCTGCAAAACCTCGCCCAGTCTGTTCAGGGAGTCCTGTTCGCGTAGCTGGCTGACCAGGTTGGACAGCATGCCGCCCGGTATCTGGTGCAGCAGGGCGCTTATGCTGGGACGCATCGTCTCCGGCGCGAAGAGAGGACGGTATTTGGGAATGAGCGTGGCAAAATACTCGCCTATCTCGTTCAGCAGTCCCAGGTCGATGCCGGTATCATAGGGCGTGTCTTTGAAGGCGGCTACCAGGCTTTCGGTGGGCGGTTGAGAAGTGCCCCAACTGAAGGCCGAGAAAGCCGTGTCTACTATATCGACTCCAGCCATTACGGCGGCGTGATAGCTCATGGGGGCCATGCCGCTGGAGCAGTGGGAATGGAGGTCCAGGGGCAGGCTTGTCTTCTTCTTTATGGCGGTTACCAGCTCGCTGGTTACGCCGGGGGACAGCAAGCCCGCCATGTCCTTGATGCAGATGGAATCGCTGCCCAGTTTCTCCAACTCAAGGGCCATGTCTGCGAATCCCTCTATGCTGTGTACGGGGCTGGTTGTGTAGGATATGGTACCCTGAACATGTCCGCCGAATTCCTTGACGGCTCTCATGGCGGGTTCCATGTTTCGCAGGTCGTTCAAGGCATCGAATATGCGGAATACGTCCACACCGTTCTTCACCGCCAGCCGTATGAACTCTCGCAGTACGTCATCTGCATAGTGGCGGTAACCCACCAGGTTCTGGCCGCGCAGCAACATCTGCAGCCGGGTGTTCTTGGCTTTCTCACGGATTGCCTTCAAACGGTCCCACGGGTCCTCGTTCAGGAAGCGGATACAGACGTCAAAGGTAGCTCCCCCCCATACTTCCAGGGAGAAGAAACCCGCCTGGTCCAGCTTCTCGACGATGGGAAGCATGTCCCGGGTACGCATTCTGGTGGCGAGCAGCGATTGGTGAGCGTCACGCAGGGTCGTGTCGGTCACAAGTAATGCCATGTAAGTACCTTTCTGGAGCCGGTCAAAGTTTGACGCAAGACTGCCGAGTGAAGTAAGATACCGTCGACTTGCGAACTACGGTTCGCAGGAATTTTAGCAGGATGCCTTGGACTAGTCAAATTGGTGAATATGAAGGACATTTGAATGAAAAGGGGCGAATGGACTTTCCTCACGAACAATGGTCGCATATTGGCTTACATTGCCAAGAACCCCCGCAGCACGGAGCGTGAGATTGCTGCGGAGGCGGGTCTCACGCTTCGTGCCGTACAGAAAATAATCCGGGAACTGGAAATCGCAGGATACCTGGAAAGGGAGAGGGTTGGCCGGACGAATCACTATACCGTCCACGTGGACCTGCCCATGCGTCATCCGCTGGAACAGGACTATACCATCGGTGACGTCCTTCTGGCCTTGGGGTATGACCCAAACAACGGCAGCGGGGCCACCGGCGAGGGCTGAGGCACAGGCCCGCTGTTTCTCTGGGCTATACCCTTGGGCCTTCCATTACCCGCCCGTGTGGTCGGATTAACGATTTGCCGCAGCGGCCGTGATCCGTGGCCACTGGCCAGGGTAAGAGTTTCCCTTGCCTGCTTCCTGAACTGCCTCAGGTTATTCTGAACATGGTCCGCACGTGGTGTCTAAGCTGCGTGGAGCAATTGGGAGCAAAAGGCAGCTGGATTCAGCATTCGTCCAATCATTTGGAGTATCCCCACATGTCGTTTGCTGAAGCTTACTCAGCCTGAGTCAGGTCTTTTGACAGTAACAAGGGTTGACGGGGAGAATAGTGTAGGTCGATTCTGGCGTGATTTGTGCTGGCTGGACTGTACTTGTAAACGGAGGTGTAATGATGATAAAGAAGCTTCTGGCATTGCTGGCGGCGGGAGCACTGCTCTTTGCCCTGGGATGTGATGTCGAGTACGTCGATGACAATGGAGAACCACCCGATCCAGTTTTAGGTATCGAGAGGTCCATAGATATGGGTGCCGAGTAAGCGACCTACACTGTTGGGCCAAAATTGACAAACTGGCCGGGTGACGTGTTCAGCACGTCACCCGGCCTTTCTCAATGTATCATTCTTCCAAAGATGCCAGTGGGGGTGGAGAGTGTCCAGGTTAAAGGTTACGTGTACTCTTACACCAAATGGGAGGACGCGTGAGGCAAATTGAGCATTGGTTCAAGATAATTGTCTGGGGAATTGTGGGCTTTTCTCTATTGAGCTAAGAGGAGCTAAGTTGGTTTGACAGAAAATGCTTATGGAAGGACTATAGACAAGGTATGCTTGGCCGTGTCCAATCGCGCTGGCGCAGGGAACAGGGTAATCAGGCAGGCCGGCTGCCGAAAAAGAGAATAATGGAGGAATCAGCGTGTTGAAGAAGCTCCTGGTGCTGGTGGCGGTTGGGATACTTCTGTTGGGGTTGGGATGTGGAAACGGGGAGGACAACGGTGCCAATGGTGACAAGGGCCAGAACGGCCCGTCGGGTTTCGCCCAGATGTACACGGATACGGAAGAGGGAATAACATCGACTACGTACATGGGCACCGGCACAGCCGGCGAAGCACTTGAGGTTTTTGAGTCCTGGGCACATGACAGGGGCTGGGAGGACTACGAAGCCGTTCCCGGTGATTTGTACCTGCCCGTCGAAGACATACACGATATAAGTTTTGGCATGGCCACATTCACAAAGGGTGATCAGTTGCTGGTGGTCGTTGCCTACGTGATCGAAGGGCAGACCTTTGCCGTCGTGCTGGTCGGACCGTACGATAATTTCTATAACGGTAACGGCAACGGGAACGACCTGCTTCCTCCTCCAACCCAGGACCTGACCGGCGAGGATATTGAAGGCGTCCCCCGGTATCCGGGAGCTTTCCGGGTAGAGAGCGGAGAGAAATGGGATATCGTTGACGTTCAATATGCTGTTTATGTGACTGAGGATGATATTTCAACGGTGGTGCAATGGTATGCCGATAACCTGGCGGATCATGGTTGGTCCAACGTAGATGTTAAAGATGGCGGATATGAGATAACTGCGACTATAGTACACCGTGTTTTGATGCTGGAGTGCAGCGTCAGTGATAGATTCATGGGGGTCAATGAGATATACGTCCAGTCCAACTAGAGCATTGGCATAGATAAGAATACAGCCACTTCAGCCGGGTGGTCCGCCAAGAGGGTCACCCGGCGATCCATATATACGGGGTAAGGCACGAACTGTTTGTCCAGCGATGAAGAACCAACCGGGTTATCGTATAAATGAGGGGGAGGGTGGGGCTGGATAGGGTGATGGACGGCTGTTTGTCAAGGGCGGTTGAAATTTCGCCATTCCTGCGAAAGCAGGAATCCATAAGACGTGGGGCCTGACAGACGTTCCTACTGGACCCCGGGGACGAACGCCATCGAAGGCGGTCCTCCCTGGACCCCGGCTTCCGCCGGGGTGGCGTACTGATTAGGGGTGGCGTACTCGATTAGGGTTGGCGTACTCTTTTAACGCCCCCGAAGGTGATCCTCCCTGGACCCCGGCTTCCGCCGGGGTGGCGTACTGATTAGGGGTGGCGTACTCGATTAGGGGTGGCGTACTCGTTTAGGGTTGGCGTACTCTTTTAACGCCCCCGAAGGCGGTCCTCCCTGGACCCCGGCTCTCCGCGGGCGAGCCTGCAACTTCCGCCGGGGTGGCGTACTTGATTAAGGGTGGCGTACTTGATTAGGGGTGGCGTACTTGATTAGGGGTGACGTACTGAGCCGGCGATTTCTACGATTGCAGACAGACTGCCTGAACTGCTACCGCCAGGGTCCAAAAGGTGAGGACTTGAGAGCAATTGCCGGGAAATGCCAAACCTGGATCGCTAATCTCCGCTAAGACGGGCTAATCTGTCCTTAATTGGTTTGACAGAAACCTGCAATGGGCAGCACTATGGTGTGGTATCGTAGCTCAATTTGCAAGCAAACGGACCGGCTGCGTAGCAGGCAGGTCCGTTGGGTGTAAACAAGGAGGTATTAGTGTGTTGAAAAAGGTCTGGATCTTGCTGTTGATGGGCGTATTCCTTTTGGCGCTTGGATGTGGAAATGGGACCGACAACGGTTTGGCGGACCATGACGGCACAAACGGGCCTGCGGGTTTCACTCTTATTCAGAGCGAAACTGAAGACGGAATAACCTATACAGGGTACAAGGGTACGGGTGCGATCAACGAGACACTTAACACCTTCTCTGACTGGGCCCAGGCCAGGGGTTGGGACCATTACGCGATCGATCCCGAAGAACTGGGTATTTACATGGATGAAGCCGCAGGCTTGGCCGGCTTCACGCAGGGCGATAGTCTGATGATAATTTTTGCGGGCGTTTTCGAGGAGGATACCTACGTCGAAGTAATAGTTGGCCCCTACGACGATTTCTACGACGACTGGGAAAATGGTAACGGTAACGGCACCGAACTTGACGGCACAAACGGGCCTGCGGGTTTTACACAGGTGGGCACATATCCCATAGATGGGGCAACTATGACCACATACACGGGTTCGGGATCGGCAATGCAGGCACTCAACGCTTTCAATTCGTGGGCCGAGGCCAGAGGATGGAATACCATCGATACTACTCTTGATGCCTTGGAGTTTCCCGAGCAACATCTGCCGGATCAGATCGCGGGTGTTGAGGATTTCGAGACAGCAATTTTCATTGATGACGACCAGGATACTGTAATGGTCATTTTTGCGTGGGAGATTGAAGGTGTCTCTTACGTGAACGTGTTTGTTGGTGACAACTAAGAGCATTTGGCCAGTCTAACACGTCCGGCAAAGACCTCGAGGTTGGCAAAGTGAGCGCCTGAGAAGGTGAGCCGGGTGATACCTAACAGGGTGTCACCCGGCTGTGTCATGATACAGGTCAAGGTTTCACCGGATGCATTGCCGGC
>PUNJ01000203.1 GCA_003551705.1 Chloroflexota bacterium
CTTACCCAGGCAATCGTTAACGGTGGGTTTCGCCCCTACGCCGGCACAATTCAACCGCCATCGCATGCCCCGGGGCTATAACACCACCCTACGGCCTCCACTGTGATTAAGGATCCCGTCTTCTCAGGCGGCGATCCTGCTTGACTCTTCTGACCTGCTGAATTATAAATGTGTCACCTTGAACCGGAAAGACGCGAAAGTGAACCATAGATGGCCCTACCCTGTGGCCGGCCCGGACCGGTGCCGGCAGCAACGTGGCACCGACACATGTCATGCGGCAAAAGCCATGCCGGGCCGGCGTATAACCCAAGCCATATCCAGAGTCTCCCTGGTCCTGCTCGTCATCATGCTGGCGGCCGGCCTTTTCGTCCCCGCCTGCGACGAGGAGGCCCCTGCCGCGCCTGCCATTTCGTGGCAGCACCTGAAGGAGGACCAGCCGGTTTTCGGCATCGTCCGCCTTGCTGTCCAGGCCGTAGCCGGCCGGATAGAGGAGGTCAAGTACTATCTCGGTGATCCTGACACCGGCAACCTGCTGGGCACCGCCATACCGGATGGCGATGAATATGTCTGCGACTGGTTCACCCAGGAATTCCACAACGGTACTTATACTCTTCATGCCCTGGCCACCTTCCAAGAGGGCGACAGTCACCGCATATCCCGCACCGTTACGGTTAACAACCTGTGCCGCTACAGCACCATCCCCGCTTCGGCTGTCAAGATGACGCCGGACAACGATCCGGTGCCGCCTCAACTGGCCGAGGGCTTCAAGGAATTCTGGCATGATCCTGTGCCCATGGAAGGCCCCATCAACAGCGCCGGCCTGGAGGACTCGCCCTTCATCACCCCGGACGGCAATACTTTCTACTTCTGGTTCTCGGGGGACGCAGCCAAGACTGTCTATGAGCAGGCAGAGGATCCGATGACCGGTATCTACTGGTCGCACAGGGTCGATGGTGTATGGCAGGAGCCTGAGAGACTGTTCCTGCAGTATTATGACAAGATAGGCTTCGACGGGGATCCGACGGTGTGGGGTGACACACTGTATTTTGGCTCCATACGGGAGGGCGTCTACAGTGAGATCGACATATGGATAGCCAGACTCGTCGATGGCAGGTGGATCGACTGGACCAACGCCGGCAGGCTGTTCAACGTGGACTACGGGGTTGGAGAGCTTCACGTCACGTCCGGAGGCAACGAGATATACTTCGGTTCGACCAGGGCTGGGGGCCAGGGCGGAGGCGATATCTGGGTCATACGCAAGGTGGGGGATGAGTGGATGGAACCGGAGAACGTAACTGCAGTGAATACGCCGGGACACGAGGGCCAACCATTCATATCTGAGGATGGTAAGGAGCTCTGGTTTACCAGGTTGAGTCCGGGACCGGAGGTGTGGAGGTCACTGAAAGTAGATGGTGAATGGCAGGCACCTGAAAGGGTCATTTACAACCTTGCCGGAGAGCCTACGCTTGATCTGGCAGGGAACATATACTTCGTGCATCATCGCTGGGACACCGACCTGGGCCGGGCAACCGAGGCCGATATTTACGTTTGTTACAGGAAATAGCCAAGAGTTGGGCCAGGTTCACAAAAACCGCTGACCGTGAATTTGAAACCACCTTGCTGCACCAGACTGACCTTTCAGCCCGGTCTTTCGTTAGAACTAAACTTCACATGAGCGATCACCCCCCGTCAATACGGGCATTCCCGTAGTCTTTGTCATATTACTTCACCCTCAACAAATCCGGCTTGCCCCGGATGGACAGAGTGGGGGCGATTGGTGCATTCTAAAGCTAGGGGCCTACTGCTACGACTGTCTTTCGCGATGGTCCTAATATGTTGATGTGGAGGACGGATATGACGAAGTACGATGTCTTGGTGATCGGGGCAGGACACAACGGGCTGATAGCCGCCGCGTACCTGGTGAAAGCAGGGCTGAACGTCTGTGTACTAGAGAGCCACAGCCAGGTTGGTGGCGGCGCAATTACCAGTGAGGTCAACGTACCAGGATTCCGGTTCGATCTGGGTTCGGCAGCCCACTACGGAATACAGGGGAATCCCCTGATCCGGCACGATGAACTCGGTCTGAAGTCCACGTACGGGCTCACGTATCTTTTCCCCGACCCTATAACGGCTTTCGTCTTTCCCGACAACAGCTCGCTTGTCTTCTACATGGATATCGACAAGACCTGCGAAGCGATTTCCCGTTTCTCCAGGCGGGATGCCGAAGCCTGGCCCGAGTTCTGCAGGACCGCAGCCCGGGTCATGAAGGCAGGTAGCCTCGCCATGTCAGGCATGCTACCGCCCTTCGGCAAGCTGGCCTCCTTTCTGGACAGCAGTGAGGAGGGCCGGGAGTACTGGAGAATGTTCCTCTCAAGCGCAATGGACATAGTCAACGAGTGGTTCGAGAGCAAGGAGATGAAAGCCGCCATATGCCGTTATGCTTGTGACTACATGTCGTCGCCGCGGGAGTACAATACGGGGTTCAACGCCATCTCCGGTCTGGCACTGATCCAGAATTGGGGTCTGGCTCTGCCCGTGGGTGGATCGGGGGCACTCTGCGATGCTCTGGCGGCATTCATACGGGACGGCGGCGGCACCATCAGGACGTCGACACCAGTCAAAGCTGTCAGGACCAAAGGCGGCGAAGCTACGGGGGTCGTCTTGGAGAGCGGCGAGTTGATTGAGGCGAAAAAGGCCGTCATATCAAATGTCAACGTCAAGCAACTCTACCTCGACATGGTGGATGCGCAGGAGTTGCCGGAAGGCTTTCGCAAGAAGGTGGATAGAATAAAGCACAGTCGCTATTCTTACATGAACTACCTCCTCGCCTTTGCCGAGGCCCCGCACTACGAGGCCGGGCCGGAGGTGAACAGGACAGCCTCTGTCGCCATCACCCCATACCTGGAGGATATGCTCAGGGTACTGGATGACATCGTCTATGGGGTTCCCGCGGTGGGACTGCCCTATCTGACTGCCCACTCTTTGGAGGACCCGACCCGAGCTCCCGAAGGACGGCACGCTCTTTCCCTGCTGCACTTCGCGCCCTACGAGCTGAAGGACGGTGGAGCAGGCAGATGGGATGACATCAAGGGGGAGATTGCCGGCAGGGTCCTCGAACTGGCTGGACGGCACGTTTCCAACCTGCGGCCGGAGAACATCCTCGGCAGTTCCGTGATGAGCCCGCTCGACATGGAGAGATACAACCCCGCCATGGTGAAGGGGGACGTGCTGCATATTGCTCATCTGGCACCCCAGTATTTCAGCAGCAGGCCTCTGGCGGGTTGGGGGCAGTACAGGACGCCGGTGAAGCGACTCTACATGTGTGGGGCCAGCACACACCCGGGAGGAGGCGTTACCGGCGGGGGTAGGGTGGCAGTGCAGGTGGTGATGGAGGACCTGGGCATGGACTTCAAGAAGGTGTCAGGGCGCAAGTAACCTGGTAGGAACAGAATGTCCGGTCGTTCACCAGGAACCAAATATTGCCCATACCCAGGGTTATGTCCCTGTCATATGGTAGCTCTTCCCTGTCTCGATCATGGCTGCGAAGTTATCCGGAGTTACGTTGATGGGTACTCCGCAGCCGGTGCCGAGAATGAAGCCACCGTCCTCCCCAACCTGGTCAATCAGTTTCCGGCAATAGGCTGCCACGTCACCAGGCTTCCCGACGGAGAGAAGCGCTGCCGGCACATCACCGTGCAGGCAAAGATGGCCGCGCAGTATCTGCTTGGCCAGAAAGTTCCGCTCTAAGAAAGAATCGACGTCCGACCAATAGGGCCCGTGTTCCTGTCCACGCCTGGTAAATCTCTGGGATCGACCCTTCGGTGCCCTCTGTGGTCTTTGTGGTGCTATAATTACAGGATACAATCACGTATATGGTTTAGTTGACAGTAAAGACTATGTCATGTATTTTGATTTCCCACAGCGGCCAAGTTTCGATTGTCCCCGGAGGGTGGATGCCGGGTATTGGGAGGAAGGCGTGCGGGCACAAATCGAGTTTCCTCACAAGTTAACACTCGCCTCCCATCATTCTATCCGTTGATTGAGCCCGCAGGGCGAAATCTTCTCTCAGGACACCCTCCGGGCAGGGTCTCGAAGTCCGGGCGGCCCTCCAGCCCCAGCAGGCAAGGGCGGCGACCCGGTACATATGAGCAGCAAAGGGGGCGAATTGCCATGATAGACGAGGGCCTACCCAGAGCACCGCCGCCCGAACGGCAGGGCTCACGGAAACGCGCCGCACAAGTTTCGAAACAGCCTGCTGCACGACGGAGCACTGACCCATCTCGCAATCACCCGACTGCATACGCGTTTTCCGGGACCTGCTTCTGCAGTCCTTTCCCAGAGCAAATGCCGGTACATAATTCGAAAGGAGGTAGCAAATGACCTGGGACAATATAATCACGGAACCACTGCGCGATTTCTTCACATCCATTCTGGAGTTTCTGCCGCGCATTATCGCAGCACTTGTTCTCCTGTTAGTTGCGTGGATAGTGGCCAAGGTACTGAGAACCCTCGCCGTCAAGCTCGTCCAGGCCAGCGGCATCGACCAAAGGCTGGGCAAAGGCGAGGCGGCCACCGCAGACAAGCGATACCCGATAGCGAGAGGTACTGGGACAGCCGTCTTCTGGATAGTATGGATATTGTTTGTGCTGGCCATACTCCAGGTGCTTGGCCTGCAGGGTGCTCTCACCTCCATAACTGTCCTGTTTGAGCGAATATTCGCCGCCATACCAAACATCGTAGCAGCAGCACTGGTGCTGGTCATCCTGTACTTTGTAGCGCGGCTGCTGGCCAGGCTGGTAACAGGACTCCTCGAGAGCATCCGGTTTAACGAAGTACCGGTCAAGCTGGGCTTGACCAAGCAGACTCCTGAAGGGGCCATGTCCCCCTCTGCACTGGTCGGCTACGTGGTGGCTGTTTTCGTAATGCTCTTCGCCGTAATCATGGCTGCCGACCTGCTGAACTTCACCATGATCAATGTCCTGGTGGCTGACCTGACCCAGTTCCTGGCACTGGTGGTCCTGGGTCTGATCATCATCGGCATAGGCATCTTCATCGCCAATCTGGTGGCCAATATCCTGCGCACCGCGGGACGGTCTGATCAGTTGATTACGTTCGCCAGGGTGTCCATAATCATCCTTGGCGTGGCCATTGGCTTGCGGGCGATGGGATTTGCGAACGACATCATCCTGCTCATCTTCGGACTCGCACTCGGCGCCAGTGCGGTGGCTGCGGCCATAGCCTTCGGACTGGGCGGGCGCGGCGTGGCCGGGGAACTTCTGGCCAGGTGGACGAAGACCGAAAGGACTGGCAAGGGCGACCCGGACGTCAAGCTTTGATCATTGCTTGACCGCACCTGCCTGCCAAGTCTTGCCGGCAGGTGGTGACCTAATAAGAACCGGGACATCCCGCCCGATGGGGCAGGGGGTCCCGGTTTCCCCTTGCATCACTGTCGCCGTTGCCGCAGGGGGCAAACCCCACCTGCCGCCGTGCGCCGCCCCTGACCCGGGCCACCGCCCGCTCGATCTCGCTATCCGTAAAGGGCGGCATCTCCCCCTCCGCCTGTCCGTCCTCGGTCCTGTCCATGACCATGGAATAGACCACTTCCTTGATCTGGGCCGGGGTGCACCCTTCGGTCCTCTGGACCAGGCTGAGTTGCGCCTCCGGTGACAGGTGTATGCGGTCGGTCATGGAGCCTACCAGTTCCAGCCTGTGGGCCATCGAGGGCAGCCCCACCCGGATAATCCGATCGAAGCGCGACGGCCGGTTCCTGATGGCCTTGTCCAGCATTTCCGGGTGATTGGTGGTGGCCACGGTAACCACCATCTCGCAGGCCTCCACACCGTCCAGGGCGTTCAGCAGGGCCAGGAGCGCCGGGGCTCTGGCATATCCCGACTCCTCCCGGCTGCGGGCGATGAGGTCGATGTCCTCGAAGATGACGATGGCCGGGGCCAGGCCGGCGGCCAGGGCATAGAGGCCGGAGATATAGCCGTCGCTGTCCAGGTCGTAGGGACACACGGTGATGCAGGTGATGCCCTCGCTGTCGGTCATAATGGCCTTGCAGATTAGGGTCTTGCCGGTGCCAGGTTCACCGGCCAGCAGCACACCGCGTTTGGGCGGGATACCGAAGCCGGCCAGCCGCTGGTAGTTCTTGAGGAAGCCGGTGGTATTCATCTTCACGTCCCGCCTGGTCTGCGGGAACAGCACGATGCTGTCCCAGTTGACGGCCTGGGGCTTGATGATGCGCACCATACCATCGAACTCCAGTTTGGCGCCGCGATAGAAGTTCCGTTCCGTCATGATGGACATGACGGCGTCCCGGAAGGAGTCGGCCCGTTTGCGGCTTCTGGGGCCGGAGCTGACGGCGGCCATGGCCCTGAAGGCGGGAATGATGGTCACGGTGAGGACCAGGCGGCTCTTGCCCTTCTCGAGGTAGAGGACGGCCTCCCTGTACAGGCTTGCCGGCTGGCCGTCCCCGGTGTCCACCAGGAAGAGCTCCGGGGCGTCCTTCTCGATGCCGGCGGCCTTGACAATGCGCCAGCCCTGTTCCTGGATATGCCGGTCCAGGGCCCAGGCCAGCAGTTCGCCGTAGTAGGGGGGCTGCTCGATAACGGCATCATGGGGCCTGTTTGTGCCCAGGTACCGGGAGATGCCGGCCGCCAGTTTCTTGCGTTTGGCCCGCCGGTCGGGTCCCAGCAGGGCCATAAGCAGTCTCGCCTCTGCATCACTCATGGAATTGCCTCCTGTTTGCTTTGGAATTGGATTGCACTGGTTGGGGATGGGACCATGGTATCACGGGCCCGTGTCAACAGACTGTCACAGATTTTGGCGTCTGCGAGTTTTTTCTAAGATTATTGTCATACAGAACTAATTTGTTTATAATCGGCGC
>PUNJ01000184.1 GCA_003551705.1 Chloroflexota bacterium
CGCAACGGAGCATCGACCGGATAAAGACCGAGAGCGAACTCACGGAGATGTGGAAATCCGCCCAGAAAGTGGACGTAAAACAGCGCGTAGACGCCGTACTCACCGGAGAAAGCCCCGAATACGAGGGAGCCTCCGAAACACTCGCAGAACTCGGGTACAAGGACGAGCTGCTGGGCGAGATCCTAAGCAAAGGCCAAGCGCCGCTCCTAAAGGACATACTCGCAGGCAACATACCGCCTACAAGAATTATGAGAGACACCACAACGGGGAACCTCTACATACCGGACACGATCCAGCCGGCCGGCGGCGGAATAATGCACCAGCCGAAGAAAACAAAGCCGTATTTTGCCCGTTCCATACAACACATAAGAGATAAACTGCCGCAGCAGAGAGTAACAAAGCAGATGGTAATGGAAGTGGCCCTCAGCGGATCCTCAAAAGAGGAAGTCGAAGCTCTCGGTCTTAACGATATCCTTGAAACACTCGCAGACGAAAAAGGGCGAGTCTACAAGAAAGACGTGATCGCCGCACTCGAGGCGGGAACCGATGGACTCGTAAACAGATACTACATGACCGAGAACGTGCTCTCCCCGAAATCACAGGAAGTAATAGACTACTACGTAGGCGCAAAGTTCAACAAGGACCGCTACATAAAGGACCTAAGAGAAGAACTCGGCGAATTCGGCGGCGACATATACTACGACGCCTCGAGGGAGGTGCCGGAAGCGCTCGTTGACCCCATAGAAGGACCGCTGTCTATAGAATGGTCTCTCCCCGTCTTCATAAAGTTTCCGGGCGTAGACGAGCCCGTTTCTCTTGCGGAGATACGCCTTGCGCTTATGACAAGATACGAACTCCCGGAAACAGAGCTACCGCAAATCACAATAGAAACAACAAACAAAATCACACGTATCGCAGAACAGATAGAAAAATCCCCCGAGTATCAGAAGGCCCCGCGGTGGAAGGGGAAAGACCTGCTCGACAAGCTCGAGATGACGATCGAACAGCAGGCCCGGAACAGACACGATATTATAGAAAGAAGCCTCACCCCGGATCCGGAATACGGTATGTATACCAGCGACAACATAAACCCCGAGACCTACGTCGAGATAGCCCTTGCTACCCCGGAGGACACCTTCGCGCGGATAAACACCCCTTATTTTCCAATTAACATAAACATAGAACAGACATCGGACGGTTGGGTCGCCCTACCCGCAGATAAAGAAGCCTCCGAATTCTTTGAAAACCTTATAGAGAAACGCACACCCGCCGACCACGACATAATAACAGAGGACCACGGTGGGATCCTTCTTACCTCCGACGCTTCTATGCCTTACCACTTCGCAGTGCATCAGGCCCACGTGAAACTCCTCCGATACGGCGCCTATAATCAAATAGAAAATCTATCTGCAGATGAGCTTTCACGCATCGGGATAACCCCCTATAAAGGAAGTCACTACAGCCACATACCAAACACCCTTGGCCACATGAGGGGAGGGCGATCATCTATTGACAACCACAACGCCTTCCAGATAGACGAGATCCAGTCAGACCACTCACAGGACGCAAGAAAGATACTTAAAGACGGAGAGAAACCCCCGAAGGACTCCAGGGACCTCTACGGTCCGGCCAGGTTCCCGGACGGATGGAAAGCCGTGAAGGGACTGGAAAACGCCCTCACGTTCTACGACCTGGACGAGATAATTGGCGTCGTACCGAAAGACAAAGACTCCGTGGTCCTGGCCGTGAACGAAGCCCTCACGGGTGCCAGGGTCCTCAAGTTCTATGCGAAAGAAGGAGAGGGAGTAGGCGACGAGGCCTGGGTGGAATTCATAAAAAAGGTCTTGAGAGGAAGGGATATAGACGCTGAGGAGAATATACGGATCGCCGTAATAGAGCCCGGCCCCCTGATGGATGACACTGAACTGGTCTCGGGATTAGAGACCTCGGGACCCTTCACTATAGCAAGACACCTCGAGAACTACATAAACAACCCGGACGTCTGGAATATGCTCGACCTCTGGATCCTGCAGGACGAGGAGGGACATATCCGGTCATGGGCCTTCTACGGACAGGAGGACGCCCCTCCCAACTGGGAAGACGCTGAGGAGTTCTCTCTCTTTTCCAGGTTCAAGAAAAACCTCTCCACGGTTCACGGAAGAAACACCCTGAAAGTATGGGACCTGCCCGGGGCCAGAGCCGAAAGCGTTCCGCTCGGCATATCCACAAACCAGGTCGAGCTGCTTGCGAAAGAGGCGATCGCGGAGGCCATAAGGCAGGACTCCGACCTCATAACCCTGACACCAGCCGAGGCCCACATAGACCGCTGGAACACCGCTACGACGATGAACGTCAAGCGCATATTCTGGACCACCGAGTACGCCAACGACATAAAAACCCAAGACGGCCACGTCTCCTTGGTCGCATACAACTGGCCGGACGACGTGTCCCCGGAGGTTTCTCCGCAGATAACCTCGGACCAGGTAAAGCAGGTATTCTATAAACAAATACCCATCAAGGGAAAAAAAGACGACCTCTCCCTCAACAGGCTTCTCGGGAAGGAACTCGCCGATAAGATAAGAGCTGACATAGACAAAGGAGTCAAGGAAAAGCGCCTCGAGGGGAAAGACCTACATATAGGCGGAGTGTTTCTGAAAGAGCTCTATAATAAACAGATCCCCTCAACAATAAGCAAGATCCTAAAACCTTTCGGAATAAAAAGGAGAGTGGTCAAGGCCACCTTCGACCCATACATGCGCAACGAAAGAACCATAGCCAGACAGTATGAGATGTTTGTATGGGATATAAACGACGAATTAAGAGAGTCTGTGCAGTTCGGCCTGCCCGTATGGGGTAAAGCTCTCCGGAAAGCAAAGAAAGCGGATCCAAACAGAAAAGTATACGTGACAAACCTGCACAAAGACACAACGGTAGTAAACACCGACGGAGAGGAAGTAACATTCAAGAAAGGACAGTCAGTCTTCGTTCTACCCCTCGAGGGAGGAAAGGCGATGATGCAAAACGGAGAGACCGCCGAAATATTTATAACTGAAATGTCCAAGCTCCCACCGGAGGAGCAGCCCATAGGCGGAGGAATAGGAAAAGCACCCAGGGATAAAGGAAGGATAATCCCGACCAAAGCAGAGATAATGGAACATGCACGAGCCCTCCGCAACATGGATAAACAGGAGATACAGGCCACAATCAACCCTTCCACCGGTTACGCCTACGGATCCGCCCTTGACCGGCTCACAGCAGCAGGAGCAGTGCCCATAGACCCGAGTGCAGACGGATACGACCAGACGCAGGAATACAAAGAGCTCACCAGGAGCCAGAAAGCTTGGCTCAACAAAAACATCTTCGCAAAAGGTGGAATGTCCATTGACGACGCAGCGGACCACCTCTCCCGTCCGGATGAGAGAACAGGGATGCAGCCTCTGGATATATCCGCAGATGAGCTATGGCACGAGATTATATACGCAGACAGGCCCAAGACAAAGCCCAGGACAATGGAGGAAGCGATAACCGACGCGATAGACTTCTTCAACTCCCCGGAAGGACAACAGGAGCTCAAAGAGCTGCGGAAAGAGGGAATATCCAAGGATAAAATAAAAAGCATAATCAGAGAGAGAATACAGCAGAGAAACGTATTCGTTGAGCAGAATAAGATTGTCCAGCCGGAAGGAAACCACAGAGAGCTCATCTTCCAGCCCTCATACCAGGCGTTCAACGTAAAATGGCAGGACGAGAACCTCCCGCTAACCTATATGGGAGCAAAAACACAGATGCTACCGGCAATACTCAACACATTAGGCCTCGACTCCTCCCTGTCAAAGGTCCACGAAAGGAACAAAAAGAAACTCTCTCACATAAAGACCGTTCACGATATTTTCGGAGGATCCGGGTTCCTCACAATTCTTTCACAGGAGCTGTTCCCCGAAGCCACAACATTCAACCTCAACGAGCTATCCCAGGAGCAGCAGAACATATGGACCACGCTGCAGGAGGACCCCATAGGACTAAAGACGGCCATTGAGCTACTGGCAACATACATACACCTCCCCACTACACCTATCAAATGGGCCAAGGAACTCGAAGAAGAATACGGAAAGTCATTCAAGAGCGACACGCTCCTGGCAGCATACACAATACTAAAGAACAACCAGGCATTCGGAGGAAGGAATCCCAAAAAGCTATCTCCGGTGAAGCTCAATAAGATATATAACGCCATAGACAACTACTCCCAGAGCATATCCGCAGCGGACATACACCAGGAAGACGCACTCAAGCAAATAGACAAGATCCTCGAACTATCAGATGAGGAAGCCGCAAGCACACTGGTATGGATAGACCCTCCATACATATGGAGCACCGGATACGGCCACGGAACAGAACTCGAAAGACCGGAGGGATACCTCGAACTCGTGGAAAAGCTATTCAAGCTACAGGAGAAAGGAGTAAACTTCGTATACTTCAACAATGAGCCACTCTCCCGGCTCCACGCCGTCCCGAATAAAATAAAAGCTTCCGCGCAAATAAACGTCATCCACAACGTTATAAACGACCTGGCCAAACACGATGACGTAACCATCATACGAAACATACACCCACGCGGAGCAATGGCAAGGCAGGAGATGATAATAACCAATATGCCCACGGCCAAATACAAAACGAAACCTATAAAAGAGCTGCCGCAGAAAACCTTCGCAGACTTCCTCAAGCCCGATATCCCGATAGGAGAAGAACAGATCCTCCAGAAGCTCGCAGAGGAAAAAGCCGAAAAAATGAATATGGTCTCCAAGGGACAGATTAAGAAGATCATAACCCTTTCAAACAAGGCCGGGCTGATGGACTCATCCGGGAAGCTCGGAACAAAATACCGGAACTTCATAGAACTACACACAGAAAAGAGAAGGACCAGAGCCCTGGAGAAAGAGGAGGCCTCAAAGGTAATCGTAAAGCTCGAGAACCTACTTAACAACCAGGGAAAAATAAGAGAGCTCAAAGAAGAATTCAACATGGCAGACCGCCTCGTAATGCAAATAGCAAGTCACGCCACCGGACACAACCACCTACACCAGATGACAGACGAGGAAGCCGAAACCTTCATAAACACCATAGAGATGTTCCACTTCACCGATGATATACGCATAACGGACTGGGCCCAGTATGTCGGAGACGTAATCGGCGACTGGTGCGGAAGAAACCCACACCACGCAATGCTATGGAAGCTGTGGAAAACCGTAGAGTCAAGACACAAAGACGGAAGGAACTGGAGAATAGACCAGATAAAGAAGTTCAGGAAAATATTTGAAGGACTATCAAAATCCGAAAGAGAAAAGGTGTTCAAATACATGCATCGACCGCAGGGAACAACACACGAGGAATTCCTTAAACAGCGCGAGGAGTTCGGTCTAAACGAAAGACAGAAGAAAGCAGCCCTGCAGGCCCGGGAAATGTGGAACCACGTGTTCAGGAAGTCAGGACTAAAGCCGGAGAAATACTGGAGAGAATACCAGCCATTGATAGCAAGACACGACTGGTCCTGGAACAGAGCCTTCGAGAAATACACACCGATGAAGATCCCCAGCGAAGTAAAACCTTTCTACGAACAGGAAAGGCTCGGAAACCTCGATCCGGCAATCAGGGACCCCATAGAGCTATTCGACATATACACCAACGCCGTGGTAAAAACAGCTTTCCTACACCCGGCACTGAAAGAACTCGAGGAATACGCACCGGTCCTGCCCAAGTCGCTGCGAACAATGATGGAGCTCTTTATAAGGGACGAATACGGCTTCAAATCCAAAATAGAGCAGGGTATAGACCCGATACTCGAGAAAATGGTAAACCGCGGCCTATCATTTGTAAGGAAGTTCACCGGAATACCAATGAAGGAGTTCCTCGAATGGAGCGGAGCACCCACGGAAAAGAATATGCTGGCCGGATACATCAACATGATGAGAGACATAGCATACATGGTGCTCGGAAGACCGGCAGCAGCCCTGAAGAACACCCTGCAGGAGACGCACATAATGGCAGAGGTGGGAATGACCGAATGGCTCAAAGGGAAAGTAAGATCCAAAACACGCAGCGCCAGGCAGAGAGCATACGAGGCGGACATATACTCCCTGGGAGTTCCGGTAAAGTTCGATAAAGGTAAAGGAGCCATAGGAGCAGCCTCCGAAGTTCTATCAACACTATTCAGAGCCAAAGACACCGGATCCAGGCAGACCGCCTACACCACAGGAACAAACCTCGTTGAAAAACACCTTCCCAGATACGACAACGGAAAGATATCAAAGAAGAAGCTGCAGAGAAACCTCCGCCTCACACTCGCAAACCCGATGGAGCAGCGCTGGGCCCGGAAGTTCATCAACAGAGAAAAAGACGCATTCAGCGAGCAGAACATGAACCTATTCACCGAAACAGTAAGGAATCGGATAAAGAAGCTGCTCAAGGAAAACAAGACACACGAGGCCCGGCAGCTCGCAATAGAACACATAGCCGGCTACCTCATGCAGCAACGGACACAGTATCCATACCTCAAAGAGCAGACAGAGATGATATACAGAGGACTCGGTAAAGCAGTCGGAGTCTTCGGAACCTGGCCGCTACGCTTCGGAGTAATGGTAAAGAGATGGGCCAAGGGAGGACGCAACGGCTGGATGGCGCTCCTGCGATACTTTCTCATATGGGCCCTCCTGGCAAGAGCCGGCAGAGAAGAAGACCTCAAAATGGAAAGGTGGTCCGGCCCGATGTC
>PUNJ01000010.1 GCA_003551705.1 Chloroflexota bacterium
GCGGGCGAAGCGGGTGAAATCACGCAGGGCCGCAAGATACATTTGCCCGGGGTCATTCTCCCGCCTGTAGAGGTCCAGGTTGCCTCTGCAAAGCGACATTGAGATGCCGAAAGACAGGCTCATCCCCGTTACCTCGCAGTATCAAGTCCTGCCAGGACTTTGACAATTTCCGGCAGCGCTCGGGCAGCCACGTGCGAGGGCGCATTGCAGCCTACTCTGACAACCAGTCTTCCCTTGCACAGGTTGTCCGCGGCTTCAGCCAGCACCCGGCACAGGCGGGGATAGCAGTGTTCTGTCAGGGCCTGGGTCCCGTAGCTGTCCCGGTGCGTATCCAGCCCGCAGAACCAGAGTATCAAATCGGGGCGGAATTCCTGCAACAAGGGTGGGACTTCCTGATGGAACCGACGGACGAACTCTTCGTCGTTTGAGGCGTGATGCAGGCAGACTTTTGTTGTGCCTTTGCCATGACCGTAATCGCAATAACAGATATGCATAACTTCATCATCATCAGAGAAGAGGTCTCTGGTGCCGTCGCCATGGTGGGTGTCCGTATCTATGACGGCGAACCGGTTTGCCAGGCCGGCATTCCTGGCGGCCAGGATGGCCAGGGCTTCATGGTTGACATAGCAGCCTCCCCAGGCATAGTCCCGGCGCGCGTGGTGTCCACCGATGCCCACCAGCGCCAGGGCATTGTTCAATTCACCGGAGAGGACCCTTTCGAGGGCCATGGCTGTGGAACCTGCCGAGTAAAGACACATGTCCCATTGGCCCAGCCTTTTTACCTGCTGCAGCCAGTCCATGGTATGGACCTGGTAAACCAGTCCCTCGGCTATGGGCTCCGCCTCCACCAGGTATATGTTGTCTTCTTCGAGAAGCCCTGAGGCTCGTATGCCGTCGAAGCCCTTGCCGATATTCATATCCATGGGTGCCTGGTCGAACCTCATGATCTCGTTGTAGAAAACGCCGGTCTTTTTCATGCGATTGGCCTCCGTTGCTCCATTTACTTGCCGATCTTGCTGGTCAGATAGGCCGTTACCACCTCGGCAGGAGTTGGCCTTACGTCAACGAAGACGAGAAGGAGGTAGCGCCTTCCCTCGATCTCTAGTTGAGATTGTAACACATGCCGGCAGGTTTCTTGACAGGCAAGACGGTGCCCGGTTACTATCGCCATAGGAGCCTCGGTCGCGATCTTCCTTGTCAGGGCTATTAAACCGGGAGATTCGCGCCACTTCCAGATTGATCAGAGGGGGAGAAATGGATATATCAGGAAAGACCGCCTTCGTCACCGGTGGTGCCAGCGGGCTGGGCGAAGCCACTGCCAGGCGGCTGTATGCCGCCGGCGCCAACGTGCTGGTTGCTGACATGAATAAGGCCAAGGGGGATGCACTCTGTGCTGAGCTGGGCGACAGGGCTGTGTGTGCCGAGGTCGATGTTACCAACGCCGAGTCGGTCAAGGCTTCTTTCGACATTGCCATAAAGCGATTTGGTGCCGTTCACACGCTTGTTTGCTGCGCCGGTTCAGGCTGGATAGGCAAGACTGTGGACAGGAACGGCCCCCATGATCTGGACGTATTCAAGAAGATCATCGATTTGAACTTGATAGGCACCTTCGATCCACTGCGCTGGGCGGCCTTTCATATGCAGAACAACGAGCCCAATGAGGATGGTGAAAGAGGGGTACTCATCAATACCGCCTCGGTTGCCGCTTTTGACGGGCAAATGGGGCAGGTGGCTTACGCTGCTTCGAAATCGGCGGTGGTCGGCATGACCCTGGTAGTTGCCAGAGACCTGGCGCGGTCGGGAATCCGGTGCTGTACGATAGCGCCGGGGACGTTTGATACACCTCTAACCGGTTTCATGTCGCCGGAAGCCAGAGCGCAACTAGCTGAGCAGACGCCTTTCCCCAAGCGTTTTGGCAAGGCTGATGAATATGCGAGTCTAGTGCAGCAAATTATAGAGAACCCGTTTCTTAACGGAGAAACGATCCGCCTGGATGGTGCCATACGCATGCCCCCCAAGTAGTCCAGCGTTCGATTGCAAACCAGCTGGCATAAGCTGACAACTATGGAGAGCCATTTATGGCTCTCCTCAGGTCTCTGTCGAGCCTTTAGCAAGGGGCTGGGTGTTTGCGCTGGCCTGTATTTTGACCTCCCACGAGTCTCTGGGTTAGAATGTCTTATCTTGGCATGTGGCTGAGAGTCCACGAGAGACTGCTATGCAGACTTCTCTGGCAATCCAACGTGGCGATGTCGTGTTGATAACTAGCAAAGAAGATAGTCGAAGACGCCGTTCGAGCCTTTTCAGTGGTTTGTTAATTCCTCCCCAATTTTCGAAATTGCTTCAACGCGGCTGCCTAATAAGTGTTGAGGACTGGCTATGACCGAACAGCTAATGGTTGACCTCGAAACTGCTGACATGATACTGAGCTATGGCGCGGAGACCTGTACCATTTGTTTCCAGTGTGCCCAGTGCAGCGGAAACTGCCCATGGAACCGCGTCAGCCATCTGGATCCCCGCCGCATGCTGCATAAGGCGCGTTTGGGTGTGGCAGATTTGGAGGATGAAGAGTGGTGGATGTGTGCCACCTGTCGCACCTGCGTGGACCGCTGTCCGATGGAGGTGGATATCATCGGCGTCATGAAGGCGGTCCGGAGTCTGGTTGTGGGCTATGGCGCCGGACGCTATCCGGATTCGATCCGGCTGGCTTTGAAATCCATCGCCGGAGCCGGCAATCCGGCTGGAGAGAGCCCGGACAAACGCGCGGAATGGTCTGACAAGATCGATGTGCCTGCCTTCACTCCGGAGATGGAGGTGCTCTATTTCTCCTGCTGTGTTCCTGCCTATGACGCAAAGGTGCGCAGGATGGCCACCAGCCTTTCGCGCATCTTGCAGAAGCTGGGGATAAGCTTCGGCACGTTGGGGGCAGCGGAGAAGTGCTGCGGCGAGAGCGCCCGGAAATGCGGCAACGAAGAGCTGTTCTCGAGCCTGGCTGCCGGCAATATCGAGACCTTCAAACAGGCCGGTGTCCGGAAGGTAATAGTCAGTTCCCCCCATTGTTATTGGACCTTCAAGAACGAATATCCCGAATTCGGTGCCGAGTTCGAAGTCTTGCATTACACCCAGTACCTGGCACAGTTGGTCCGAGAAGGGAAACTCAAGCTCACCAAGCCGGTGGACAAGAAGGTGACCTACCACGATCCGTGCTACATGGGCCGTCACAGCGAGATCTACGACGATCCCAGGTTCCTGCTGCGAAGCATACCGGGCATTGAGTTGGTCGAGTTGGCCAACAATCGTGAGGACAGCATTTGCTGCGGTGGTGGCGGCGGCAGGGTCTGGGCGGAAACGGCTAAGGGTGAGCGGTTCTCCGAGATACGGATCGATCAGGCCATGGCAGTGGGCGCCGAGATACTGGCCACCTGCTGTCCCTACTGCATCCTGATGCTGGATGACAGTCTTCTGACCCAGGGCTGCGAGGAAGTTCTGCAGATTATGGATATCGCGGAACTGGTCCATGAGGCCATTGAATAAAGGTTTGTGATTCTCCCCAGGGGGTGAATTCGAGTATGTCTGGGAATAACGGCAAAAACGGCAAAGTTGGTGCGGCACTTGTTGTAGGTGCCGGCATAGGTGGCATGCAAGCCGCACTTGATCTCGCCGAGGCAGGGATCAAGGTGTATCTCTTGGAACGTGATACCTCCATCGGCGGCGGCATGGTGCGGTTGGACAAGACCTTTCCTACCAATGACTGCGCCATGTGTACCATAGGCCCGAGGCTGGTGACGGTGGGCAGGCATCTTAATGTGGAGATGATCACGGGCGCCGATGTCGAGAAGGTAACGGGCGGCCCCGGTGACTACACGGTTACCATAAAGAAGAAGGCCCGTTGGGTCGACATTGATAAGTGCAAGGGTTGTGGCGACTGTACCCAGAACTGCCCGGTCAGCATCATCAGCCTGTTCCAGCAGCAGCTTTCGAATGAGAACGCCGTCTATCGCATGTTCCCACAGGCAGTACCAGGCGCTTACGCCGTGCACAAGGAAGGCACGTCGCCATGCCGCATCGCTTGCCCGGCTGGTGTTAATCCTCATGCCTACGTTAAGCTGCTGGAGGCGGGCAAGGTGCAGGAGGCTTTTGATGTTATTTACGAAGCCATGCCCTTTGCCGGCATTTGTGGCCGGGTATGCCATCACCCCTGCGAAACGGAGTGCTACCGGGGCAAGCTCGTTGATGAGCCGGTATCGATCTGTGCTCTGAAGCGCTACATATCCGATGAAGTCTACTCCGGTAACGGCGGCGCCTCAGCGAATCAGGAAGAGAAACCTGTAAAAGAAGAGAGGGTTGCCGTTGTCGGTGGTGGTCCCGCCGGGCTTACATGCGCCCTCGATCTCACGGCGCTTGGATACCAGGTAACGGTCTTTGATGCACTGCCGTATGCCGGCGGCATGGTCCGCCGTGTCATTCCGCACTACCGTTTGCCGGAAGACCTGGTGATACGGGAGGTCGACGCCATTTTGCAAAAGGGCGTCGAGTTGAAGGCAGGCACCGCCATCGGCAGGGATGTCAGCTTTGCCGACCTGCAGACGGACTACAATGCCATTTTCGTCGCTGTCGGCGCGCAGCTTTCGACCGAACTCGATATCCCTGGAGAGGACGTGCAGGGGGTAATTCCTGCCATGACCCTGCTTGAGGAGTCAAATGCCGGGCGCAAGCCGGCAGTTGGCAACAAGGTTGCTGTAGTGGGCGGCGGTAACGTGGCCATGGACGCGGCGCGGACGGCTCTGCGTCTGGGCGCCAAGGAAGTGACCGTGGTGTACCGGCGCTCCAGGGCCGAGATGCCGGCCAATCCCTGGGAGATTGAGGAAGCCGAGGAGGAGGGTGTACATTTCCACTTCCTGGCCGCTCCTCTCAGTGTCAAAGCGAACGGCGACAAGGTTGCCGCTCTGGTCTGTACGGAAATGCAATTGGGAGAGCCCGATGCCAGCGGACGCCGGCGGCCGGAGCCGGTGCCTGATTCAGAGTTCGACATTGCGGTGGATACCATTATTCCTGCTATCGGTCAGGCCTCGGAACTTGGCTTTTTGGACGGGGCGCTGGAGACCAACAAGAACGGTACTATCAAGGCTGACCCGGTCACGCTTCAAACTTCGGTCGCTGGTGTGTTTGCCGGCGGAGACGTGGTCAGGGGGCCGGCCTCTATCGTGCAGGCTGTAGGTCACGGCCATGAAGCGGCTATCTCCATCGATCGTCATCTAAGTGGAATGGACCTTGCTGAGGGGAGAGACCAGGAGGAGCCGCTGACACCGGAACCTGATGTATCCAGAGCAGTGAAGGCAGGGCGTCCTCATGAGA
Organism: Chloroflexota bacterium; assembly: GCA_003551705.1. Taxonomy (GTDB): domain Bacteria; phylum Chloroflexota; class Dehalococcoidia; order UBA2247; family RBG-13-53-26; genus PUNJ01. Next base: position 5,353 of record PUNJ01000010.1, read on the forward strand.
AGAGACGTGATGCGGCTGAACGGGCCAAGGATTTCGGTGAAGTGGTGTTGCCTCTGACCAAAGAGGAGGCAATGGCCGAAACCGAGCGATGCCTGTCCTGCGCCATTTGCTGCGAATGCCGGCAGTGCGAGCTTACCTGTGAGGCGAAGGCCATCAATCATGACGGGCCCCATGAGGTGTTGGAAGACATAAATGTCGGCGCCATACTACTGGCGTCCGGCTACGAGCTATATGATGCCAGGGTGAAGCCGGAGATGGGCTTTGGTCGTTTCCCCAATGTGCTGACCGCCCTGCAATTTGAGAGGATACTGGCTCCTACCGGGCCGTTTACCGGGCATATTTGCCGGCCGATCGACCATGAATTGCCGCGGAAGGTGGCTTTCATCCAGTGTGTTGGGTCGAGGGATGTTTCCCGGGATGCCAATCTGAACTACTGCTCGGCTGTTTGCTGCATGTATGCAACCAAACAGGCCATCTTGATAAAAGAGGAGTTTCCCGACACGGACGTTGCCATATTCTTCATAGACATGCGCACCTATGGCAAGGGCTATGAAGGCTTCTATGACCGGGCCAAGAATATGGGTGTGCGCTATATACGCTTCAAGCCCTCGTACATCGAGGAGATTCCGGAAAACCATGACCTGCGACTGCGTTACATCGATGAGGAAGGCAGTACGATCACGGAAGAGTTCAACATGATCGTTCTATCCTGCGGAATGGGACCTGCTGAGGGAAGCAAGTCTCTGGCGGAGAAGTTCGGCTTTGACTTGAACGAATTCGGTTTCTGCAAGACGAGCATGTTCAACCCCGTGGAGACAAGCCGTGAGGGTGTCTTTTCTCTGGGCGTCATCAACGGCCCGAAGGATATCTCGGAGAGCGTTACCCAGGGGAGCGCCGCTGTGGTCAAAGCGTTGTCGCTCTTGTCTGAGGCCAAGGGAACTCTGGTTAAAGAGAAGGTATACCCAGCGGAAATCAGCGTCTTGGGCCTGGAACCGCGCATCGGGGTGTTTATATGTCACTGCGGGAAGAACATTGCTTCGGTGGTAGACGTCAAGGCAGTGGCAGAGTATGCCAGGACATTACCGAACGTGGTCCATGCTGAAGACCTGTTATATGCATGTTCGGCGGACAGCGGCGAGACAATGAAACACATGATCAATGAGTACGCACTGAATCGAGTGATCGTGGCTTCCTGTACCCCTCGAACGCACGAACTGCTGTTCCAGGAGAATCTAAAAGAGGCAGGGTTGAACGCCCACCTGTTCGAAATGGCCAACATTCGCGACCAGTGCTCTTGGGTCCATTCCGACGATCATGAGATGGCGACGAAGAAGGCCAAGGATACTATCAAGATGGCCGTCTACAAGGCCAGACTCCGGCA
>PUNJ01000109.1 GCA_003551705.1 Chloroflexota bacterium
ACCAACAAGACCGTTCCGCAGATGCCATCAGCGTCGAAGTCGCCGAATACCGCCATGGTCTCACCACTCAGTAGCGCCCTTTGAATTCTTGACACAGCCCTACCCATATCAGGGATGATGAAGGGATCACCCTGGGAAGCCAAGTCGTCCACATCAAAGAAAGCTTGAGCTTCGGTCACGTTCGCAATGCCGCGATTATGCAGAAGCTGGGCAGCCAGAGGATGCAGCCCCATACCCTTCAGATAGTCTGCCGGGGCGCGGGGCAGTATCTTCCATCGGCGATGGTCCAATTAGTGATCCTCTTGGTATTCTCGAACTACCAATACCGAGTTGTGCCCCCCGAAGCCGAAGGAATTGGACACCGCCGCCCTTACCTTCACAGGCCTGGCCACGTTGGCCACATAATCGAGGTCACAATCAGGGTCATCATCAGTCAGGTTAATGGTCGGCGGTACTATGCCATGCTTGATGGCCATGACACAAATAATTGCCTCGATAGCCCCCGCAGCCCCAATAAGATGTCCCATCATAGACTTGGTAGAACTGATAGGTATCTTGTAGGCAGCCTCATTGAAGACGCTCTTGATGGCCAGCGTCTCGCTTCTGTCGTTCAGGGGCGTCGAGGTCCCATGCGCATTGATGTAGTCTATAACTTCCGGTTCGAGTCCAGCCTTCTTCAGGGCCAGTTTCAGAGCCCTGGCCCCACCTTCTCCACCTTCTGATGGCTGCGTTATGTGGAAAGCGTCCGAAGTGGCCCCATAACTTGCCAATTCAGCCAGTATATTGGCCCCTCGCCTCTGGGCATATGACAGGCTCTCCAGAACAAGTATGGCCGCACCTTCACCCATGACAAAACCATCCCGCTCTGCATCGAAGGGGCGGGAAGCCTTTTCCGGTTCCTCATTCCTGACAGAGAGTGCCCCCGCCGCATTGAAGCCGGCAATACCGATCGGTGTAATAGAAGCCTCGGTGCCACCGGCCACTACGGCATTGGCATCACCCCGTCTGACCATCTCGTAAGCGGCCCCCAAGGCATCCGCTCCGCTTGAACAGGCCGAGGTCACACAGTAATTCGGTCCCCGTGCGCCCAGCATGATCGATATCTGCCCAGGAGCACCATCTGTGATCATCATGGGTACGAGAAACGGGCTGATTTTACGCGGACCTCTTTGTGCCAGAACATCGAACTGGAGCGATAGAGTGGACAGACCGCCGATACCGCTGCCGATGACCACACCGATCTCCTCCGGTTCTTCGAAAGTTAGTCTCGCCTGCTCTACCGCCTGCCTGCTGGCAACAGCAGCAAACTGCGTGTAGCGGTCCATGTGCCTCGCTTGTTTACGTTCAAAATAGTCGGTTCCGTCGAAGTCTTTCACCTGGGCAGCTATCTTGGTCTCGAAAGATTCGGTGTCAAAAGCAGTTATGGGACCGACACCGGACTTGCCACTGATCAAGGCATCCCAGGTTGATTGGACATCGAGGCCCAGTGGACTGACTGCCCCGATTCCAGTTATGACAACACGTCCATTATTCATGGCCAGTATAATCTCTCCGCTTCTCTCTTTAATTCTGACCGGAAATCAGGATGCGCGACGTTGATCAATTCCAGGGCGCGTTCCCTTTGTGTCTTGCCTTTGAGCCTGGCGATTCCATACTCCGTCACCACCAGGTCGGCCAGGGTGCGAGGTGTGCTGACCACGGTCCCCGGTTCCAGCATGGGTACGATGCGAGATATCGCTCCGTCCTTGGCTGTAGACGTTATGGCAACAACACTGCGCCCCCCCCTGGACAAGTAGGCACCAATGGCAAAGGATAGCTGGCCACCCGAGCCGCTGGTCATTACAGGACCTATGGACTCGGCAGCAATCTGACCTGTCAAGTCAATTGCTATGGCACTATTGATAGCAATCATGTTGTCATGCGAAGCGATTACCCGGGGGTCCAGGATGTAACCGGAAGAGTATACTTCGAACAATGGGTTGTCATTGATGAAGTCCATCTCTTCCTTGGTCCCCCCGCCTACAGCCGTAGCCACCGCCTTGCCGGGATGGATATTCTTGTGTTTGCCCGTGATCACTCCATTCATCACCAGAGTACCTATCCCGCGCACTGTGTTCTCAGAATGCCATCCTAAGTCATGCTTGGTTTCGAGACCGCCAAGTTGCGCTACCCACTCTGCATTACCGCCTACCCCGATCTCCAAACAGTCACCGTCTTTGACCAGGCTGCCCACGTACTGGGCAATGATCTTTTCCATCTCGCCCGGGCCTGAGGACCGTCTCCCCAGAATATCAGTCCCACCAGGGACCTTACCCGTCGGCGTATGTTCCACAAAATAGTCTATTTCCGAAACGTGAATGAAATTATCACCGTAGGTCCGAATCATCCTCTCATTGACCTCGGCCATGACAACCCTGGCTTGCCTGACCCATTCTTTCTTCTTCCACAACGAGGCACCAAAACTGCAGAAGCCATGCTCATCTGGAGGTGAGACTTGGACCATGAAAACATCCATGGGCTTGTCATCGCTCATGTCAGGCACACCATAGAGACCGCTGACAGTGAAATCCGACCTCTTCTGCATTACCAGGTTTCGCACCAGTGGAAGAACATATGAGGTCTCAAGTTGAAAAACATCCGGAAATATCTCGTACCAACTAGGATCGTATATAGGCAAGTCACTCCCACCGCCACCCATTATCTTGACGCCTGATACGTCATCAGATCTGCTGACCAGGGCCAGACCAAGGGCAAGGGCTTCCGGCTGGGCCATGACTACATAGTCTTCTGACTTGAGCGCCTTCATGGCATCCTCGGGAGTTACAAGCCGTTTCTGATATTCTTCTTGCCAGCGCGTGCTCAAGACACACCTCCTTCTTATATACGTGACTATGGTAGCATGGGGGTTTTCATAGCGTCAAGAAAACGGGAGCCTGCCTGACCGAGAACGTGACGGCTTCCATCCAGCCCGTAACTCTTCCACGATATTAACTCGGGGCCAAGGCTTGGTATGGACTATTCCAACCTGCGATCTTCGCCTTCGGACTTCTCTCCGGACACATCCTCATCGGAATCCAGCTGTAGATCTTCTGCAACATCTTTTTCTAAACTTTTATCTATACCGTTCGTCTTGGCGGAGTCGATCTCGCTAACTTGATCTTCGATATGCGCGTCCTGCTTGAGCTCATTCCCCGCTTGTGTATCATCACCATCAGAAACATCCCGGCCTTCTTCCACTTCTCCGGGCATGACCGGTGCAGACATGGTCTCCATACCCTGTTCGTGTCTTGAATCCGGTTCCTCAACCACGTCGCCTGGCTCTGGGGCAGTAACTTGCTGGCGCAACTCTTCGGAGGAAACTGAGGTTCTTATCTCTTCGCCCAAGCCCTCTTCGGTATCGCCTGAGGTGCTCTCTTGTGCACCAACGGGTACAGCAGGTCCTTCGATATCGCCGGGCTCAGTGGAAGGACCAGCTTCTTCGCCTGTCACTGCGACTTCGGACTCCGCCATGGCTCGAACCTCTTTCTTCTCCCCAGCGACATCCTCGATATCCAGACCTGCGAGTACTGCTGCCGGCTCCGCAACTTCCGGGTATTGTTCCTCAACAATACCATCAGCCTCCACAATTGAACGCTCTATGCGTTCCAGCAACTCTTCCGCCTTAGAGCGGATGACCTTCTTCTTATGCTTAGCGGCAACTCCCAGAGGGTCCAGAGCCAGGTATCCAATCCGTTCTATGACCAAGGCCGCCCTCCAACGCATGTCCATGTCCTTATGGTTCAAACCCTGCAGCAGGGGCTCCACAACGGGTTTGCCAATCAGCTCCAGAGCACTGGCTGCTCGCCAGCGGACTTGCTCATCACTATCCCCGAGAGCCCCTATCAAGGGGTCAATGGCCCTTTGGTCACCCACCTCGCCCAATGTCTTAGCCGCTCCCAACCTGACTGAATTATTGTTGTTTTTCAGGGCCTTGATAAGCGGAGTCACGGCTTGATCGCCAATACCCTCCAAGGCTAGCTCGGCCTTATGCCTGATCTTCCAGTCCTTATGCGCCAAGGCCTTGATTAGTCCCTTGATATCGCCCTTTTCCTCCAGTTTTTCCACGCTGGGCGCCTTGAACAGCCAGCCGAATATTGACATGCACAGCCTCCTGTAACGATCCGGTAGGACCTTAATATCGCACTCCACTCCTGCCGGTTGCCAAGCGACGTCCAAACCGACGTACCATCAGGCAACCTTCCTCATGAGAAAGATATGGAAATGTGGATAGTATGTCAAGAAGCGGCATCCACAGCCAGCATGCTGGTACTCTGTAGTACCCACTAAATCATCCGGGGCTGCAAACCCTTTCTATGATAACCTTGCTGGTCTGCCGCTTTGATAGCCCGCACGATCAGTTCCCGGCTTATCTTTGCAGGCTCGTTGTGAATGGGACCGTCCTCATCCATGGCCCTCAGCGCCACCTCCTCCAGATCGGATTGAGAAGCCTCCGGCAGGCCCACCTCGCGCAACGTTGTAGGCAAACCGACACCGCATTCACCACCAAACTTAATGGCTGTCGCCCGGACATGCTTGCCCAATTCTTTCACGAAAGACAGCCACAGATTGTCATGGACTGCCGGACTGATAATCACGCAGCCGGCCTTCCCCAGCCTGGCAATCTCCGGCCCCAATCTCCATATTGCCTCATAACCCTGTATATACCGCCCTGGGAACACCATGGTACTGATCATGTCGATTTCCCTTTCGCAGAAATGCAAAACACCAAACAAGACCCTTGCACCTACCTGAAGCAGATTGCACCGTTTGCCGTCCCCGCCGATAGGCTGGGTTCAAAATCCTGGAGGAGCGTATGTCCATCACCGGGTACTCTCTCTCCACAGAAGCCCACGGACAACAACTAACCCGGTGCCCGGCCCACGAATATGAAGCCGGTCCTCCTACCCGCACTTGGGATAGCCGCATCCCGGGCACAGCAGACAGCCTTCCTGGTATACAAGCAGGCTGGCACAGTCGGGACATTGGCCGGCTACATTGGTAACCCCGGAAACACTGGCCGCGAAGTTCTTCGGTGCAGAGTCTTCTTCATCCTGTATCTCGGATTCCAGAACACCGCCTATGGCGTCGGGACAAGATAGCACTGCATGACCACCATCCCAGGCTATGGACGGGCAACGAATGCCGCGAAGGTGCTTCACTATGGAATCGGCCTCGATACCCGATCTCAAACAAAGGGAGATGAGACGGCTTATGGCCTCAAGCTGCGCTGATGCACAGCCGCCTGCTTTGCCCAGGGTAGCGAAGACTTCGCAAATTCCCTCATCGTCGCTGTTCACTCCAACATAGATGTGACCGCACCCAGTCGATACCCGCTCGTTGAAGCCTGTGGTGCGCCTCGAGCGACGCCTTGGCTTGAGAGGCTTGGTTTCCATTACTTTGTCCTTCTCAGGTTCCTTGTCCCGGCTGACGCTGAGCACCTGGCTGTCCTTGCTTCCATCCCGGTAGATGGTGATACCCTTGCAACCAAGCTGATAGGCAAGTCTGTAGACCTCGGCCACATCTTCTCTAGAAGCATCATGAGGAAAATTGACAGTCTTGGATACGGCATTATCCGTGTATTGCTGGAACGCCGCCTGCATCTTGACATGCCATTCGGGTGATATGTCATGGGCAGTGACGAAGACCATCTGCACCCACTCCGGCACTTCATCCATACCCCGAACGCTGCCCCTCTTCGCCAGGTTGAGCATGAGTTCCTCACTGTAGAAGCCTTCCTTCTTGGCCACAGCTTCGAAATAGGGATTCACCTCTATCAACCGCTCGCCCTCCAGGATAGTGCGCGTATAAGAAAGGGCGAACAACGGCTCGATGCCGCTGGAACAGTTGACAACTATGCTCAAGGTGCCGGTGGGAGCGATAGTGGTCCGTGAGGCATTTCTCAAGCGGGGTCCCCCGGCAATATCATAGATGCTGTTCTCGAAGGCAGGGAAGACTCTTCTTTCTTCAGCCAATTGGGCCGAGGCAGCATTAGCCCGCTCGCTGATGAAACCCATCACGTTCTCGGCAATCTCCAGCGCCCGGTCCGAATCATAGGGTACCTCCAGACAAAGTAGCATATCGGCAAATCCCATTACTCCCAGACCGATCTTCCTGGTTGCCCTTGTCATCTCCGCGATCTCACTGGACGGGAACTTGTTCATATCTATCACGTTGTCCAGGAATCTTACTGCCAAGTCCACAGTCCGGGCCAGCTTGACGTAGTCCACTTCAGCCCGGCCGTCTTGCCAACGAAACATGCGGGAAAGATTGATAGACCCAAGATTGCACGATTCGTAGGGCAACAAAGGCTGCTCGCCGCACGGATTGGTACTTTCAATCATCCCCAGATGAGGGGTTGGATTAAACTGGTTTATACGATCGATAAATATGATTCCGGGATCGCCGGTCCGCCAGGCCATGTCCACGATCTTATTGAAAACCTCCCTGGCGTTAAGCGTGCCAGATGCTTCGCCGGTACGGGGATTTACAAGTTCATAGTCGCTGCCTTCTTCGACCGCCTTCATGAACGTCTCAGTCATCGATACCGATAGATTGAAGTTCGAGAACTCCGCTGTGCCGTCCTTGGCGGAGATAAACTTCAATATATCGGGATGGTCTACACTGAGCATGGCCATATTGGCCCCGCGGCGCATACCGCCCTGCTTGATAACATCAGTGGCCACATCGAAGACACGCAGGAAGGACAGAGGCCCGCTGGCCACACCGCCCGTGGAGCCCACCCGGTCTTTCTCCGGCCGCAGCCTGGAAAAGGAGAAGCCTGTCCCACCGCCACTCTTGTGAATCAGCGCCGTTTGCTTCACCGCTTCGAAGACGGACTCCATGGAATCCTCTACGGGAAGAACAAAGCAGGCCGATAGCTGTCCAAGATCACGCCCAGCGTTCATCAACGTTGGTGAGTTGGGCATAAACTCAAGGTCTGTCATGGCCCGGTAAAATTCGCTTTCCAGCTCCTCTACGCTTACCTTCGAATTGTATGCCAGTTCGGCGGAAGCGACACAATGAGCTACCCGGCGAAACATCTCCTCCGGGGTCTCAACGGCTTTGCCAGCGTCATCTTTTTTCAGGTATCGCTTTTCGAGTACCCTTAGGGCATTTGGAGCAAGTTTGACGGCAGCACTCTCTGTATCAGGCGCTGGTGTGTGGAATATTTTGATGTTATGCATATCCATATTTGGCTCTCTCTTGGGTTGATCTTTGTCAAATTCAAGCTCGATCCGGGCTAGTTCTTCCTTGACCAGACCGGTTATTTCGGGTGAATCAGGAACATGCTTCTTCTTTTTCAAGCTCTTGAGTACCAATTCTTCCATGCCGGGGAATGCCAGACCAGCCTCCTGCTTTTCCAGGCGCTGTATTACCTGCTTAATCAATCTCTCGGTGAGCCAGCGGTCCGTAATGCCCATGGAATCGGTTACGGCAAATACAGCTTTGGCAATGCTGTCGTGAGACCTTCTCTCGGAATCAGTATAAGCAGCCCTATCTTCCGACATTGCCCCTCCTAATGCTCTTGGCACTTGCTTCCGTCTCCGGCCTGTTCGGAAATCCTTCATATACTATCAACGGAAGTTGTGCAGCTGAAACCCGGCCGTAGCTGTCCTCAAGGGCATCAACTTCCTCCTTGAAACTGTCCAGATCAGCGAATGCCCGGTATACACTGGCGAAACGGATGTACGCCACCCTGTCCAGTTCTTTCAAATACAGCATTGCCAGGCTGCCTATTCTCGAACTGCGCACCTCTATCGTCCCCAGTCTGTGTAATTCCTCCTCCACCTTGGTCACCAATGTCTCGATTTCTGCATCTGAGATAGGTCTCTTTGTGCAGGCCTTCTTGATTCCCGAGAGCAATTTCTCCCTGCTGAAGTCCTCCCGGCGACCGTCCTTCTTTATGACGTACAGCCCGGTGGTTTCCAGTCGCTCATACGTGGTGAACCGCGCTTCGCAATTCAGACACTGCCTGCGACGCCGGACCCCATCGCTTACCGAGCGCGAGTCAATGACCTTCGAGTCGTAATAGGTACAATAGGGACATTTCATGGTAATCTACATATTGTGCAGCGCACGAACTATAACACAACATATAGGTAGTGTCAAGATACCAAAGTATCTATTTTGCCAGGCTAGGCCCCTACCACATGGTCAGTCCGCCGCTCACGCTGAGCGTCTGGCCCGTCAGAAAGGAGGCCCGTTCTGAAGCAAGAAAGAGTACACTGTCAGCGATGTCCTCCGGTTTGCCCAGGCGGCGTACAGGCCAGTATCTCATGGCCCGTTGCAAGACATCCGGCGTGTAGTAATCATAGCCCCACTGCTTCCAGAAACTGGTCTTGCCTACATCGTTAGGACTCTCGGGAACAATCCAACCAGGGCACACGACATTCACGTTAATATTGTAGCGGCCAAACTCCCAGGCCAGGGCCCGTGACAAGGCTATCACTCCGCCCTTTACCCCCGCATAGTTGGCCAGATTGTATCCGGCGAAGCCGGATTGCCCGGAAGTTGAAGCTATGTTTATGATCTTGCCACCCTTCCTCTCTATCATATGTCCAACCACTTCCCTGGTGCAGTTAATGACACCCCAGTAGTTGAGATCTATTTCGGTGGCCCATTCCGAGCGAGGTTTCTCCACAAAAGGCCGGGCATGCACCGTGCCGCCGGCATTGTTTACCAGAATGTGTATGCGACCGAAGCCCTCCAAAGTCGTCGAGACCATGGCTCTTACGGAGTCAAGATCAGTAACGTCCGTCCTGATATGCAAGGCTTCAGCACCCAGATCCCTGGCTTCCTCGACCACCTTCCGCCCTTGATCCTCGTCTATCTCGGCGATAACGATTTTTGCCCCTTCCTGTGCAAATCCAAGCGCAATGCCGCGGCCGATGTTCGAAGCCCCGCCCGTAACTATCGCGGTCTTGCCGGAAAGACCCAGTTCCATTTCAAATACCTCTCAGACAGCCCATTATAACTCGGTCGGTCTTGTCCATACCAACTTGTCCGAACCTGATCAAGGACAAACAACGCCTCGCCCAAATACATGCGGGTGCGACCTGAGGCCAATATGTGTATAATGTCTGTGTTTTTAACGGTGGCCAACTGAAAACCCAGATGGAGGCCTCAACATGTACGGATATGCGGGCAGGATATTGCGAGTGGACCTTTCATCCGGAAAGAATGCCGTCTCACCCACCTCCGATTACCAGGGATTCCTGGGCGGCCGGGGCCTGGCAGCCAAGATCCACTGGGATGAGGTGCCCCCGGAAGCCAGCGCCTATGATGAAGCCAACTGCCTCACCTTCGGCGTGGGCCCGCTCGCAGGAATCTCAGGCCTGGGAACCTCGAGATGGTCAGTCTGCGGGAAATCACCCCTCACCTCACCTCATCATTTCAACTATTGCAACCTTGGCGGCCGCTGGGGCGCCGAACTTAAATTCCTTGGCTACGACTCTCTGGTTGTAAGAGGAATAGCGGACAGACTCAGCTACCTTGTTATCGATGGCGCCAATATGGAACTGCGCCCCGCTGAGCATCTGCGTGGTCTCGGAGCCATCGAAACCAGGGAGGTATTGAAGAATGAACTGGGGTCTTCCGCCAGGGTCGTTGCTATAGGCCCGGCCGGAGAAAACGGGGTAGCAACCGCAAGCATTCTTGCCGACAATGATGCCAGCGGCTCCGGCGGACTCGGGGCCACCATGGGCGGCAAGAACCTCAAGGCAATAGCTATCAAAGGGGGCGATCAAAAAGTCAAGATTGCCGACCCGGAAGCCTTGAACGAATTGACCAACCAGTTTCGTAATCTACGCCGTGTGCCGCTCTTCATATCACCATATCGCTGCACCATTGACGAAAATCCCATGTTGAACATCGGCGTTATCCCCGGTCCCAAGATGAAAAAGGACCCCTGCTATGGATGTCTTGGCCGATGCCCGCGACGGCTCTATCAAAGCCAGGATGGCAGAAGCGGCAAATTCATCTGCGATTCAGCGATGTTCTACCAGCCGTATTCAGAGCGATTCTACGGAGAGTGGAATGACGTGCCGTTCTACGCAGCCAAACTCGTCGACACTTGCGGGATCGATTCCGGCGTCATCAATTTCATTCTCGGCTGGCTGGACGAGTGCCTGCGAAGAGGCATCCTTGACGAAACCAGCACCGGCCTGCCGCTATCCAAGCTGGGCAGCATCGAGTTCATACATACCCTTATGGACATGATATCCTTTCGGAAGGGTTTCGGTGAGCTTCTGGCCCAAGGTGTTGATAAAGCTGCCGAAGCCGTGGGGACCGAGGCCGTTGAATGCCTCAAGCATGCGGGGCTGTTCTCCAAGACGGGCTACAACATCCTTTACGGGCCAAGGCTCCTCATATTGACAGGCATCCTGCATGCAATGGAGCCGCGCACCCCGATCCGCCAGCTGCACCATATCAGCAACCTGGTAAACAAATGGCTGGCGTGGGTACAGAATATCGAAGGCGTCGATATGGATGTGAGATCCGTCCGGGCCATAGCCCGAGAATTTCTGGGTAGCGAAGAGGCTGCGGACTTCTCCACCTATGAAGGCAAGGCATTGGCAGCCAAGATGATCCAGGACCGGGAATATGTCGGGGAGAGCCTTATAACATGCGACTGGCTATATCCCATTTCCGATCTCCAAAATACCCCTGATCATGTAGGCGATCCAGGCTTTGAGGGCAGGGTGCTGGCTGCAGTAACAGGTGAAAGCGTTGATGAGACAACGCTCGACAGAACAGGGGAACGGTTATACAACCTGCACCGGGCCATCATGGTCCGAGAAGGCCATCATGGACGGGCCTTCGATCGGGTGCCCGAACACTGTCATACAGAACCACTGCAGTGGTATTATTTCAATCACGACTGCCTGGTCCCAGGCAAGGATGGAGAAACGATTTCCCGGAAGGGAAGCATATTCGAGCGTGACAAGTTTGAGATGATGAAGGATGAATACTACATCCTGCGTGACTGGGATGTCGCCACGGGCCTGCAGACCAGGAAGGCACTGGACTCTCTGGGCCTGACCAGCATTGCCAATGACTTGGAGGAAAGAGGGCTGCTGGGCCCTTTATCACGGGGAACACATGAGTAAAGGGGACGAGATATGGACAGCAACGGCTACGCCGGGAAGATACTCTTCGTCGATCTGACCTCGGCCACGACACGTACCGTACCTACCAGCGACTATTCGGGCAAGTTTCTCGGAGGCAGGGGCATCGCCGCGAGAATCTACTGGGATGAGGTGCCTGCCGAGGCGGGACCTTTTTCACCGGACAATGTTCTTATTTTCTCCGTCGGCCCCTTGGCCGGAACCCCTGTAATAGGTGGATCCCGCTGGAACGTATCCGGAAAGTCACCCCTTGCCTCGCCCAACCAGTTCACCAACTGCAACCTTGGCGGCCACTGGGGAGTCGCTCTCAAATTTGCCGGTTACGATCTTCTGGTGATCAAAGGCAGGGCAGCCAACCCGGTGTACCTTCTCTTGCATAATGATATGGTTGAGATCAAGGACGCCACAGCAATCTGGGGAAAAGGCGCAATCGAAACCAGGGAGTTGCTGAAGAGCGAACTGGGGAATACGGCCAGGGTGGTCTGCATTGGACCCGCCGGAGAGAACCGGGTTACCATGGCCAGTCTCCTGGCCGATAATGACGCCAGCGGCTCAGGTGGACTCGGGGCGGTGATGGGTTCCAAGAACCTCAAAGCTGTGGCCGTGCAAGCCGCCAAGAAGTCCTCGGGCATCGCAAAACCGGAACGCTTCAAGGAACTGGTAGCAAGGTACCGCAGTATGGAAAAGGGCGTCTTCACTGCTTGGGGTACGGACTTCATGCCTAAGGGCGACATTAGAAAGGACCCATGCTACGGATGCCTTGGTAATTGCCTCAGGGTGATGTACACCGCCGCTGATGGCAAGCGGGGAAAGTACATGTGCCAGTCCGGCATGTTCTATCAACCGTGGGTATACAGGCATCAGGGGACGCTGGAGAATGATATATCTTTCCATGCCGGCCGGATCTGCAATGACTATGGCCTCGACACTTGGTCCATCGATATGATTATCATATGGCTGAACCGGTGTAACCGGGCAGGTATCTTGAACCAGGACAATACTGGGCTGCCCTTTGACGAGTTGGGTACCCTGGGCTTCATGGAATCGCTGGTCAGAACAATATCCTATCGTCAGGGAATAGGTGACCTTCTGGCCGAGGGCAGGGAGACAGCAGCCAGGGCATTGGGAACGGAGGCCTTGTCCGCCATCAGGCATAGCGATCCGTACGAGCCTCGCCTTTACCTGCCAACGGCATTACTCTGGGCAATGGAGCCAAGGGAGCCTATCCAGCAGTTGCATGAAATCGGTCTACCCATCGCCCAATGGGTAAGTTGGGCCACGGGCATAGATGGTGCCTACGTGTCAGGCGGAGTCCTCAAAGGTATTGCCAAAAGGTTTTGGGGAAGCGAAGCAGCAGCAGACTTCACCAACATAGACGGCAATGCCCTGGCAGCAAAGATGGTCCAGGACCGCGAATATGCCAAGGAATGCCTGGTCATGTGCGATTGGGTCTGGCCGGTTATGGAAAGCCGGGCCACTGAGGACCACGTTGGAGATCCAACCCTGGAGAGCCAGATACTGTCGGCCGTGACAGGTAACGACATAGATGAGGAGGGACTTTACCTTATAGGGGAGAGGGTTTTCAACTTGCACAGAGCGATAAGTGTGCGAGAGGGTCGCAGGGGCCGCCACGATGATGTACTCCCGACTGAGTGGCACCATGAACCCCTCAAGAAGGGGATTACCAATACCGAAGGCCTGGTGCCCGGCAAGGAAGGGGAAGCCGTATCGAGAATCGGTTCCGTGGTTGATGTTACGGACTTCGAAAAGATGAAGGACGAATACTACCAGCTTCGAGGCTGGGACGTATCCTCCGGCCTGCAAACCCGGTACAAGCTTAATAGCCTGGGTCTGGACGACATAGCCGATGAAATGCACCAGATGGGACTCCTGCACGACCGAACAGATAACAATAATGAAGGGAACAGAAACACCAAGACATGAAGCTTATGGGACGCCAACCCCTCTTGGAAGAAATAGACCTGCCAATCAGCGCCATAGATGCATACTCCCTTTTGAGACAACAACCATACAGTTTCCTGCTTGACAGCGGCATGAACGATAATGGTCTGGGCCGGCATTCCTTTATCGGTTCCGACCCTTTTCTCATCATGAGAAGCCGTGGCCGCGAGGTGAGCCTGGTCAGAGCTGGCACTGGCGACATCCGGGAAGAGATATTCCGGGCAGACCCATTCGACGTCCTGGACTCGCTCTTGAAGAGATACGCTCTCGCTCCCACTGTTTCTCCCCCAGATGAAAGTCCGACCCCCTTCGCCGGAGGAGTTGTTGGATATCTCAGCTATGATCTGGGAAGCCATATCGAAGACTTGCCATCCTCGGCAGCAGACGATCTCGAGCTACCGGAAAGCTACCTCTGCTTCTACGACGTTGCAGTGACTTTTGATCATTTCACGAACAAGGCATACATCGCCTCCACCGGGTTACCGGAAACCGAGGATGAGCCGGGAAGAACCCGAGCCAGGGAACGCCTTGATTCCGTAAAGGAATTACTCCTTGGCAGGAGAAGACAGCCGTTCGTTACTATCTTCCCGCCCGGCTCGCACCAGGTGCCATCGGACCTGAAGTCGAACTTCACTCGTCTTGAGTATCTGGCAGCCGTAGAAGCAGCCAGAGAGTACATAGCTGCAGGAGACATCTTTCAGGTCAACATATCCCAAAGGTTTAGTGCCGACTTCCCGGGTGACGCATACCAGTTGTACTGCTACCTTCGACACATCAACCCCGCTCCCTTTGCAGCCTACCTGGACTTCGACGGATTGGCCCTTGTATGCGCCTCGCCGGAACGTTTCCTGAGGGTCCGGAAAGACCAAGTGGAAACCAGGCCTATGAAGGGCACACGGCCCAGGGGCGCAACCCAGGCCGAAGACGAAGCACTGGCACACGAGCTAAGACAGAGTGTTAAAGACAAGGCCGAGAATGTCATGATAGTGGACCTGGTGAGGAACGATCTCGGCCGAGTCTGCAGCTTCGGAAGTATCAACGTCAAGGACCTGTGGACACTTGAGAAGTATGCTACAGTGTTCCAGCTCACTTCAACCATTGAGGGCAGACTCAAGCCTGGCATGAGCCGTATAGACTTGCTTAGAGCCTGCTTTCCCGGCGGGTCCATAACCGGTGCTCCCAAGGTGAGGGCGATGGAGATCATAGATGAACTAGAGCCCACACGCAGAAACGCCTACACGGGATCCATAGGCTATTTTGCTTTTAGCGGAGAAATGGACCTGAATATTGTAATAAGGACCATGCTGGCCAAGTCGGGCAAGGTCTACTTCCAGGTAGGCGGCGCCATAACGTATGATTCGGATCCAGAGAAGGAGTACCAGGAGACCATGGACAAGGCAAAAGCCCTGTTGCAGTCCTTACGGTTGTCTCCCAGGACGGCGACTGTAGCATGATCTTGATTATCGATAACTACGATTCCTTTGTCTACAATCTTGCCCAGTACGTAGGGGAACTCGGCTGGGAGCCAGTGGTCTACAGGAATAATAACATCACCCTGAATAAGGTTGATCAGTTGGCCCCGAGCCATATTATCATCTCTCCCGGTCCTGGCACACCTCTGGACGGCGGCATTTCGAATTCCCTTATAGAGCATTTTGCGGGAAGGGTACCTATCATGGGCGTTTGTCTTGGACACCAGTGCATCGGGCATGTTTGGGGGGGCAGTGTTATACGAAACGAGCCCATGCATGGCAAGACTTCCTTGATTTACCACGACGGGAAGACCATATTTCGCAATATCTCCAACCCCATTGAGGCGGGGCGTTATCATTCCCTGGCCGTGGCGCCTCGCACCGTGCCTGCTTGCCTGGAGATCTCGGCCTGGACTGAACAAGGTGAGGTAATGGGACTACGCCATAGGGAATACGTGGTCGAGGGTGTTCAGTTCCACCCGGAGTCGGTACTGACCACCACTGGACATGACATGCTGCGCAGCTTCTTGAGCTGTACATGCGCCAAACGCTAGTCTTGAAATAGGCAGCGACTACATGGAAGAAACTGTATTCTTGAATGGCTCGCTGGTTCCTCTATCCAGTGCCCGGATATCGCCCCTCGATTCCGGCCTGCTGTACGGTTACGGCCTTTTTGAGACCATGCGCGCCTACTCGGGCCGCATTTTTCACTCAGATAAACATCTAGAACGCCTCCTGCGGAGTGCAATCTTCCTGGGCATACACACTGGAATGACGGTCACAGAAATGGAGGGGCATCTTTACTCCACACTCGAGGCGAACGGACTCAACGACGCCCGAATCCGGCTTACGGTGACGGGCGGCCAGGCCAGCACCATACCTGACCTGATAACAACAACACAGCCCAATATCTTAATTACAGCCAGACCCTATTCACCGCCAAACAACCGGGTCTATGAGCAAGGCTACAGCGTCCAAATTTCAAACACAAGGCGCAATAGTCAGTCGACTTTGTCACGAATCAAATCCCTGAATTTTCTGGACATGCTCATCGCCAAACGGGAGGCAAAGCAGACGGGCCATGACGACGCGGTACTGCTTAATGACAAAGGCATGGTAACTGAGGCCAGTACGAGCAACCTCTTCATTCTAGTCAAAGGGGTGCTTATAACACCAAGCGAGGAGAGCGGCCTGTTACCGGGTATCACAAGGGAGATCGTACTGGAACTAGCCGGGAACGCTGGATTGTCAAGGGCTGTCCGCGGCGTGACGTTGGCTGAGCTTTACCGTGCAGAGGAAGCCTTCTTGACGAACTCCATGATCGAGATAATGCCCCTGACTCGTGTAGATGGCCAGGTAGTCGGCGATGGCAGATGCGGAAGCATCACGCGGCAGCTGATGACAGCATACAAGGAGCGTGTCCGAAAAGAATGCACCTCTGAGTGAGTGCGCGAAGAACCGGTGTTAATGATTCATTGGTTCATTACGTTCCGGATCATGAAGAATGAGCCGTTTTAGCAGAAAAATGAACCATAAATCACTTATATTCCGCCGGTTGGAAATGGCATCATCTACCAATGAAGCTCGCTATACGAATTTCGGTTTTCTTCCTTCTGGACCATTTATTCGTTAACTATTCATCCTATTCCATAATGGACGGGAAAATCTTGTTGATATAGGGAGGTCTTAATGCAAACGTGGCCGCTCAATGTGTACGAATTAGAGACTAAGGGTGATGTCAATTCTCTCATACAGATGCTAAACAACTATAACTGGCTTGTACGTGGTGATGCAGCAAATTCGCTGGGCAGGGTGGGGAATCCCAGCAGCGCGGAACCGCTCCAGAAGACCCTGAGCGACGATTTTGCTTTCGTTCGAGCCGAGGCTGCTGAAGCGTTAGGAAGGCTGGGCAATAGACAGGCAGTCCAACCCCTTGCAAGGCTGCTTCGAGACGAAGAACCTTTTGTACGGGCCCAGGCGGCCCAGGCATTGGGCAATCTTGGCGATCACCAGGCTGTGGCTGCACTTGTAGACACGCTTTATGACCAAGATAACCTGGTGCGTGGTCGAGTTATACAAGCTTTGGGCCAAATAGGTGCCGGCGCCGCCGCCGTTTCAATAGTCGAAATGCTCGCCGATGATGATATGTGTGTGCACGCAATACAAGCACTGGCCAGCATAGGCCCTGCTTCAATCCAATCTGTCTTCAAGGCCGTAGCCGCTAACCCCAATGTCTTGGAACCAGCCGCAGAAGCACTACAGCGCATAGGCAAGGACGCTGTCCATCCACTCCTGGTAGCCCTGAATGATAGCAGTGCCGCCGTGCGTGCTTGTGCTGCCAGAGCTCTTGACGAACTTGGAAGTCCTGCAGTTATCAAGGCGTTGCTCACCACTGCTGCCGATAACTACATGGTATGGAATACTGCCATCCGCTCTATAAGGAAAATTGGAGAACCCTCAGTCCGCCCTCTGGTAGAGGCTCTTGGCAATGATGAGGCCGGAACAATGGAACGCTTCAGCGCCATCGAAGCGATGGCAGGCATCGAGTCGGACGAAGTCCATAACGCATTGGTGAAGGCATTGGCCAGCAGTTGCCCGGATATTCGGAGCGCAGCGGCGACCGCGCTCGGCCGCATTGGAGACCATGGTGCTATAGAGGCATTGACGGAGATGACGAAACACGTATGTCCACAGTCAGCCGAAAGTGCGATGATCGCGCTGGGCCGGATAAATGCCCCCATAGGGACCCTGTCTAACGAAGAAGCCGCGGATTTTCACCTTCACCTGAGATTGCAGCATCCCAACCTGACTGGCAGGGCCGTGAAAGATTAGGAACATGAAAAGAGGGGTTACATATACAAAACAGGCAATTGCCGACGATGTCGGTGCAGTGGCCAAGCAGGGGGATCAGATCAGCTTACGCCTGTATGCCTCAGCTACAGCCTCTGAACGATTACGTACTTCCAGCTTGTCAAAGATGTTCTGCACACCCCTCTTGACTGTAGCCTCGCTTAAGAAGAGTTGCTCGCCAATCTCTTTGGTGGTGGCGCCTTCGGCAATCATTTTCAGGATGATAGTCTCCCTCTCTGATAGCGCTGCCCTGTCATCCTCATTGGAGAGTGCGAACTTGGCAAAAAACTCCTTGCTTAGCGGGCTGAGAGGGACTTTCCCTTCCTGGACGGCACGTATAGCCTGTACAAGTTCCTCACGTTTTATGTCCTTGAGTAGATACCCGGCAGCGCCAGCTTCGATAGCTTCGGCAAAATACTCCTCATAGAGGGTAAGCATGATAACTTTGCATTCGGGATAGGCCTCCTTCAGAAGCCGGGTCGCTTCGATGCCGTCTTTTTCGGGCATCTTGATATCCATGAGCACAACATCCGGTAGCAATACGCCGGCCTGCCAGATAGCCTCGTCTACATTCATAGCTTCGCCGACTACGGAAATCGATTGATCGATTTCCAGCATCCGGCGGAGGCCTTCACGTGCAAACTGGTGGTCATCCACAAGGAGCACGCGAATCTTAGTTTCACTCCCCATATGGTTCCTCCTGAACCCTGTCTTATATCCTATTTACCAGAATGCACAAGAGCAAGACCCCAAGCAGATCAAAGCGATGATACCAGCGTATCAATTAAGCCCGCCAATAGGCTCATTAAGTCTCCCTTTCGAACTGTAGCACTATACGAGCTTTCGCTTCAAGGCCTCAGCTACAGCTCGAGCACGACTAGCTACGCCGAGCTTCGTATATAGCGCATGCATTTCTCTTCTGACTGTTGTTTCGCTTACCGCTAACTCAGTGGCTATCTGGCCATTGTTAGCACCTGAAGCGATCAGCTTGACCATGCCTTTCTGCCGTTCCGTCAAGGCTGTTTCTTTGTCAGGACCTTCCTCGGTTACCGAAGTATATTTGGTTACAAGCTTATGAGCAAGAGCAGCGTTGAAAGGAACCTGGCCATGAAGGGCGACCCTTATAGCCTGGCTTAGTTCCCCTCTTTTGACATCCTTGAGTAGATAGCCCGCTGCTCCTGCTTGTAGAGCTTCAGACACGTATTCCTCGTAGAGTGTTAGCATTATGACGCGACAACCTGGCTGTGCCTTTCTAAGCAGACGAGTGGCTTCTATACCATCGATATTGGGCATCTTGATGTCCATGAGGACTACATCCGGCAAGTGAGACTTGACCATGCTGATTGCTTTACTTATATCGCCAGCCTCTCCTACTACCTCGATATCGGGCTCCAGTTCAAGCATGCGTCGCAGCCCCTCGCGTACTACTTGGTGGTCGTCTACCAGCAAGACCCTTATTCTCTCGCTCATTCAGGCTCCTTTAATGGCCCAGCACTTGTTTGTGCCCCTGTATTGCCGGGACCCTGAGAGGTGAGCAGGGACAGGGGCAATGTCAAGATGATGTGTGTACCGTTACCTTGCCGTGTTCGTATTTTGAGATTTCCTCTAAGCATGATGGCCCTCTCCTTCATCCCGAGCAGGCCCATGTGTCCGACAGCCACGGCACCTTTTGTGGTCCGCGCCAGATTGAAGCCTCTGCCGTTATCACGGATTTCCACGGATACCCCCTCAGGGTCGAAGCGTACACGTAGCACCACAGCCGTGGCTCCCGAGTGTTTTCGAACGTTGTTTAAGGCTTCTTGCACGACACGGTATATGGTCAGTTCAGCACTGGCAGGTAGGCGAATAGCATCGCCGGTCGATTCGAAATGGTATGCAATGCCGTCAGGCTTGAGACCCTCCAGTAATTGGCGCAAGGAATGTACAAGACCCAGTTCATCGAGAGCTGGAGGGTGCAAGCCCAGCATTACGCGCCGTATCTCCTTCAGGCTGCGGTCAATTGTTTCTTCAATTTCAACAAGCTCTGCGTGAGCTTCACCCTTTTCCGAGTCATTCAATATCGCTCCGCAGGTCTGCAAACGGTATGAAGCCCCCACCAACCACTGGGCTACACTATCATGCAGTTCTATGGATATGCGCTTCCTCTCGTCTTCCTGGGCGAGCACGGTCTTGGCAAATAGCTGTTCAACATGCCGCTGCTGCTCCTTCAAGTTTTCGAGCATGATGGCATTTTCCATGACTATGGCAGCTTCTGAAGCCATGGTGCTGAGCAGGTCTACGTCTTCGTGGGAATAGGGCCTGCTTTGCTGCTTTCTGCTCAATGCAAGTATCCCGATCAAATTGCCCTTTCGGCGTATGGGACAGAACAGGGCGAGTTCCAGAGCGTCCATCTCTTCTTTCTCGGCCTCCCATAGACCCTTGAACTGAGGCTCAATGTCTATAGTTTCCCGGTACAAGGCTTTCCCTTCTACAGCTATCGAGGTCACGATCGGATTATCCCTGGTCAGGCGCAGCAAGGCAGACGGCCACTTGGTAGAATAGGGTTGTACAAAACGACTGACGAAATCACCGCCTTCCCCCTCCGGCAGTAGAAGAAAGACACGCTTTGTATCCAGCGCCTTGACGATTGGGTAAAGCATATTCTCCGCGACTTCACTCAAATTTAGTACGTTGCTCATACGCTGGTGGAAGGAGAGCAATATTTGCCGGTAGTCGTAGGTACGACCATAGAACATCCTGTCAACACCTTGCTGGATCAGGTTTCTTAACGGCTGGAACAGGATGGCAAAAAGAAGAGCAAGGCTGGCGGCCACACTCAGCGAGGAGTAGCTGGGCCAGTTCGTAAACGTTCTTTGCATGAAAAACAAAAGGAAAAGATAGCCGGTTGTCATACCTACGGTGACAACGGAATAAGCAAGACCACGTTGAATGACGACTCTTATGTCCAGTAGCTGATACTTGATGACGGCATAAAATATGATCAAAGCATTGACCATATTAGCAAAGTGATCTACAGGATAGATCCCCAGGGATTTACTAAAATTGGTAATGCTCCCCAGAAACACTACGCCGAGGCCAAAAAGCAGGTAACCAATTCTTCTACGGTCCAGCGGGTCAGAGAGCTGCCGGAAACGCTGGACCAGTGCATATGCGGCGCTGCCCACTACGATGAATCCAAAGAGACCATGGATGTGAAGGACGTACCCGTAAGATACGAATAGCCCCCCCTCTGCACCTGTATGAGCTTCCAATCGCAGTACCTGGAACCCCATAAGAAGACCCATAATCACGACGAAGATGTATGTGAGCGGCACACGAATTCCGTTGGGTTTATTCAGAAAGGCTCGGACGAAATGATGGTAGGTCGCTACTACCAGAAGAAAGAACAGATTGATAAAGATGACCCAGATAACAGTGTGGTCTTTGTTCAAGGGCGCATGGGCACCAAAAGAGCTGAAACTCCACAACATGGTGCCCAGAAGGTAGAAGGCAAAGGAACGATAAAGCCTGATCCGTGGCCGGCGCAAAGTCACCAGCATAAGGGGAATGTAAGCGATAAGGCTGACCAGTGGGATTATGGCGTGTGTATTCATTTAACGCCTAAATACCTTCCTGCACAGGCCCATTACAGGCAACCAATTATGCATACAGTACAGAGCGTTGTCAATACCAACTAGGCACCTATGTTTAATGCGGGAGTAAAATGCATGTATGACTACTACTTAGTCTTCCGGATATGCAAAGGGTGCGGGAACGCTTCAGCATCCCCGCACCCTTTTACGTGTAACGGGGAGATCTTAGCGGGAGCCGTTCATGAGTACGTCAACTATGCGATCTGGGGCATTGAAATGAGGCGGTTTTAGATGTGCGAGATCGACCCCGGCCTCCCGCTGGCGTGCGATATACTCCTGGAATGCTCCGTTTGGAAGTAGCGTTACTTGTAACGGCAGCAGGCCTATCATGTCTTCCAGGTCGCAATATGCATCATCCAGCTTGCGCAATTGTTCATGTATGGCCCTGGCTACATTCTCCTCGTCATGCCCGTTGCCGTTGCCGTTTCCCTGCTTCAGTTCCAGATAAAGGTGCAATACCGGCTTGTCCATAGCTTCCTTCCGGGCCGTCCAATCCTGATATGCAAGCCCGCTGTTTTCTATGGCCTGCCAGACAGTCTTTTCAGTGAGCCGGGTAAACCCAGCCAGGTCAATAAGACCGTCAACCCTGCTCTCATAGCGCATTTGCGGAGAATCGATGTTTAAATTGTCGTTTCGCTGCGATGTTATTCGCAGCATGTCGCCCTGCCGATAGCGCATGAAGGCGCCGCCGTGAAGGTTGGTTATCACGATTTCGTAGTTCTTACCCTCTTTGACCTCATCCAACAAAAGCGTGCGCGGTCTATAGCTGGGGTCGAGCTTGGACCGGCGCGAGTCTTCCTCAGGGATGAACTCGAAAAAGTTCAGGAACGGGATGAAAGTCATGTCCTGGAAGTCCCACGTCTGCATGGCCATCATGGATCCTTCCGTGGAACCATAGCAGTCAATGGGGTATTTGCCCCACATCTCTTTGATTCTTTCCCTGTACACAGCTGAGTCTGTACCCGCTGCGGCTATCCCTTTGATGTTCCAAATATCCTTAGGCAGAACAGGCCTTCCCGCCATCTTGGCCTTGACCTTGGCCCTGCCCAGCCTCATAGCCAGCCCAGGCTTGGTCAACATGCTCAAGACTTCTCTCAGACTCAGGCTGTTGTTCAACCTGTCGGCTACCGCTACCAGTATGCTGGGCAGCCCGAAGAAATAGTCCAGTCCCTCCGATAACGCCATCTTGAAGCCCACCTGTATACGTTCCTCAAAGCTCATGCTCTCCGCTTCCTCCAAGGGAGGCAGATAATCGAGGCCAAGAACTTCGGATGCTAAACGTAGAAGCGAACCAGTGGTGTAGGGCGGCGGAGCTACCGCATATAGCATCTTTTCGTGCTCCTGAAAGCTGACATCGCCCCTGAAGCGACACGTGCCGAACAACATGTAAGCGACTATCATGTTATGGATTTCCCTACAGGCCCTCTCCGTTACCGGAGCCCATTTGAAACCATACTCCCCGGAAAGCCCGGATGTATGCTGCCATTGGGCCGGTTTCTCCGGAAGTACATCCTCATGCCTGTCCTGCAGAAAGCATGCGTAATCGGCATAGGTGGTCAAAGGTACCTGCTCCCTGAACTCTTCTACACTCTGTGGCTCGGCACCCTGCATTACCTTCTTGCCCAATTCGCATTTGTTCAGAAGGCCTATCTGTTCCAGCAGCAACCGGTTCTGGATATCCATGGTCTGGTCCATACTCAAGTCTATGAACCCGCAGCATAACTGCCATATCTCCTCATCCCTGCCCTGTTTACGTAGTTCGAGAATCTTGGACATTTCTGCCCCCTTCCTTTAAACCCTCTTGGGTCTCCCTCTATTTGAGACTTCTCAGGCAGGCCTCAATGCTCCTCCTGCTGGGGATCAGCATCGGGGTTTCTCGCCTGTAATCTGCATAACCCGGAAACATCCTCACAAAGAGGTATCGGTCCTGAATCACCACGTAGATGACATCGGCCACCAACCACACGGCACCCGCAATCAGCATCAGCTCTGCGCCTGATACGAGAATGGTTCCCACCATCATCAAAGCGAACCATAATACACCGGGATGCCGGACCAGAGCGTACGTACCCGTTCTTATCAGGCTTCCGCCCGGTCCAGAATCCACATAAGTCTTGCGCCACGGCAGATCGATAAACAGCGAGTAGGTCAAGAGAAAAACTGATAACACCAGGATCAACCATCCCGGAATGACAACCCAGGCCGGCATGACCAGTTTTGGTGAACTCAGGGCGGCCATGACGATGGCATAGCCAATCATTCCAACCGAGCAGACGCCAATCAATCGTTTAAGCCACGGTATGCCCCTGAGCGAACACAGCTCGAACAACGGGGCAATCATAAATCCCAGAACGCCGATAACCACGTACATCACGGCAACTACTCTGGCATAACCTTATCCAACAAGGGAAGATACTGTGTTCTAGAACAATGTTCTATCGTGACTGAAAGATCGATGACAGGTATCATATTGATACTTAAGGATAAGTTAACATTTTGCTGGTTGTGGACTAGTTAATGTGAGGTTAGAAAACGGTTAAGAAGAGGTTGCGATTAGGTTAAGGAGCGGGCTCGCTGCTTTATAGCCAGGCTTTGATAAAGGCCAGGGGAAGGGATCGGTCCGCATTTGGTGGAGAGGCCGATAGCGCTCCCGGTGGGAAGAGGGACAATGACAAAGCCCCCGGGTGGGGGCTTTGTTGACTTCTTCGGGAACTGCCGGAAGAGCTCGGCTCAGTCCTTCCTTGAAGTGCCGAGAGGTTTCTGGTTGCCTCCCAGTTTCTCGGTCAATTCTTCCATGCTGTCCTTGCCGGGCAACTTGCCCAATTCCAGGCCATAACTGACTACGAATTCCAAGAAGCTTCTCAGCAGGTCCTTGATGCCATGTTCAAAATCCCGGAGGGCATCCTGTGTTACATAATCGTCAACCTTGGGTGCAGGATTCAATTGACTATCAATCAAGAAGTTAATGAATTCTTCTTGGCTCATGTCTCCACGATTTGCGTCTATCTTGGCCACCAAGTCCGCCGGCAAGATCAACATCCTTCTTTCGCTCATCTCACACTCCTAAATAGACTTTCTAGTCCAGAAAACTGCGCCCCGGGATGCCGTCTTCCTCATCTCCGAGCATGCCGAGAAGATTCTCTATGGACTCGAGTAATTGCTTCCCCTTATCGTTGACTTTGTACGTGGTAACCGGGTTCCCAATCTTGGTCATATCGATGAAACCTCGTTGGGTCAAATAACTTAGATATCGCTGCAATTGACGATAGCTCATGTTGGCGCTGTACATGATCTCGGTCTTACCGGCCTCGCCTAACCTGAGGATGTCGGCGATGACTTCGATATTGGACCTTCTACCTCTGATACCTTCCAGCATCTATTACGATCTCAACTAAGACAACAGGAATCATGTGCTCTGGATTGTTGCCCTTTTACTCTCTTCACTTCTGTATGCCCGGATCGCACTGGCCCATTTCAGGACCCGAAAGTGTCACATCGGCGAACCCTTCGGCTAAGCAAAGCAGTATACCACGGAACCAGCAATTGTCAACCCCCCCTGCTCCGGTGCAATCTTTTGTGAGTTGACAAGTCCCCACCTGTTCTTCCCTGCAATTTGCGGGTACAATAACCCTGAATCAAGGCTGAACGATCAGGAGGTGCGTAGTGAGCGA
>PUNJ01000060.1 GCA_003551705.1 Chloroflexota bacterium
CCGACGCCGCCAGCGCACAAGATGCTTCGAAGGTAGTAGCAGCCACGATCGATGCTTTCGGCAGCCTCGATATCCTCGTCAATAACGCCGGCATATACCCGCTCCTGCCGGTAATGGAGGTACCGGAGAATCTCTTGGCCAAGGTGCTCGATATTAACCTTAAAGGGCCCTTCCTGTATGCCCAGGCGGCCGCAGCGGAAATGGTCAAGGCCGGCAAGGGCGGAAAGATCATCAATATAGCCTCCATAGATGGCATCCATCCCAATGGCGATGCAGCCCACTACAACGCTTCCAAGGGCGGACTCATAATGCTGACCAAGGCCCTGGCCCTGGAACTGGCACCGCATCAGATCCTGGTCAATACCGTCGCCCCCGGGGGCATAGTGACTCCGGGCAGCAAGAAGTCCGTAAAAGCCCTCAGGGAAAGAGGCGTAGACCTTGCTGAGAAGGGCAGGAAAACAAAGGAACGGACACCTCTGGGCCATGCCGGCGAACCCGATGACATAGCCAAGGTTGTACTCTTCGCTGCGAGCGCTGCTTCCGATTACATGACCGGAAGCCTGCTGCTCGTGGATGGAGGCTTCCTTCTGTCCTGAGAAAATCCTCTTGCGCGTGCTGGAGCAAAGTACGTTCAAGTCCAGCCCGCAGGTATGCACCCATACAACAGGGAAACAAAAAGGAGACATACATGGAGAAAGCTCGTCTAGGTAGGACAGGACTCATGGTCAGCCGGCTCGGCTTTGGCGGCATACCCATACAGCGTCTCAACGAAGCAGAAGCCGTGACATTGCTACATAGGTGCCTGGACCTGGGCATCAATTTCCTGGATACCGCTACGGCCTATACGACAAGCGAGGGCTTCATCGGCAAGGCCATCAAAGGCCGCCGCGAAGGTCTTGTCCTGGCCACCAAATCCACCGCACGAGACCCCGACCGCCTGCGGAAGCACATGGAGCGCAGTCTCCAGAGCCTTGGCACGGATGTTATTGACGTATACCAGCTCCACGCCGTCGACGATATGGAGAGCTACAACATCGTTACAGCCCCCGGAGGCCTTCTCGATACACTCAACGAAGCCAGGGAGGAAGGCAAGCTGCGCTATACCGGGCTTACATCGCATGTTCTGGAGGTCGCCCTGAAAGCAGCCAGGTCAGGCATGTTTGATACGGTACAGTTCCCGTATAATTTCGTTGCCAGGGAAGCTGATGCCGGACTCCTGCCCGCCTGCCTAGACAATGACATCGGTTTCATAGCCATGAAACCGATGGGCGGTGGCTTCCTCGAAGATGCTTCACTGGCAATGAAGTTCTTGTTGCAGTCCCCCTACGTGCATCCCATTGTTGGCGTGTACACCATGGAACAGGTTGAGGAACTGGCCCGGATTGTCGCAGGAGACTGGGGACTTGCGCCCGAAGAGGAACAGCGAATGAAACAGATCGCTGCGGAGACGGACAACAAGTACTGCCGCCATTGCTATTACTGCCAGCCCTGCCCCCAGGAGATACTCATCTGCGAGGTCATGGCTTTTCCACTTTACCTGAAGAGGTCCGTACCCAGTTTCTATATGACGGGCTGGGTGGCTGATAACATGGAGAAAGCCGGCGCCTGTACGGAGTGCGCTGAATGTGAGCCGCGCTGTCCCTTCAATCTGCCCATCAGAGAGATGATGCGCGATAATGCTGCCCTCTACCAAAGGCTGAAGGCCGGCTAAGCCGGTGCCTGTGCATCTCTGGACCCGTCGCGTTGACATTAGTCACAATCAGGTTGACAAAGCAGCATCCAGGCGTTAGTATTTGGTATCGTAACCGATACTACAATTGCGGCTACCACAAGACGCGGGGAACAAAATGGCCACCACACTTCTTATCGGGACAAGATGCGCTGATGGCGTTGTTATCGCCTCAGACAAATGGGAGCTTTGCGACTTCGAAGTGTCCGACCAGTGCGACATCAAGAAGGCGGACTTCCAGGCCGATGGCACACGCACATCACTCATGATCGCTGGGACCAGCCTGGCGCCCTTCTGGGAGAGGATAGCCCAATGGCTCTTTCAACAGGACGCGCTCAAACCCGACAGACCGCACTCCCTGTCCGAACTAATGGATGGAGCAGCCGGTCTTTCCCTGGGTATGAGCGTCAAATACCCCAAGAGCAGCAATTTCGATGAACCAATGGGATGCATCGTTGCAGGACTCGAACATCTTTACAGCGGCAGGGCCCAGCTTTACTATCTGGGCGAGTCAGGCCTGAACCCAACAGCACTGGCCTGTCTCGGTACGGCGTCGGCCGGCGCGCTACCTTTAGCCGACCTGCTACTGCGCCGCCCCGATATCACCACGACACAGGCCTGCAGCATACTCCCGGTGATCTTTCTCATAGTCCGTCGGTTGAATTTTTCCGCCGGCGAGGGACCCTCGATGTACATCATGGCTGACGACCAGGAAGCTATCGCCTTCCCGAAGGACCTGACAAGGCAGGCAACCCGCAAGGCCATTACCCTCCTGCAAGAAGCTCCCGATTATGTCCTGCAATACTTGCACGGCCCTGAATACCTAGTCAGCAAAGTTGAGCGCTAACGCTCAAGTCCTTGAAACCTGACCCGCACCGCCTTGGCTTTCTTGCATGCCGGCAGTCTTGACTAGCATATGAGTTTCGCATAAGGTAGAGACGGTACTTCAGGCCCGGCATGGTGGCTGTTCCGTGCCAGCACAACACGGAAGCCGAGCTACCCCGAACGTACGGCCCCGGTACCTTTTTTCCAGCCCGCACCCGCTAACTCGTGAAAAAAGGAGGACCGCCGTGGTTGAACAGGAAACAACCGTAACCAAAGGTACCTGCCCCGTCTGCGGCATCGGCTGTCATGTACTTGTACACCTGGTCGATGGAAGTGTAACCACTATAGAACCGGACCGGGAGAGCCCCATGGGTCGCCGGCTCTGCGAACGGTCCATCGTTGCCGAAGAATACCATCACCATCCCAAACGGCTCAATTATCCTCTGAAACGCACTGGTGCCCGCGGCGAAGCCACATGGGAGAGGATATCTTGGGAGCAGGCCATGGACGAAATCGCCGCCAAACTAGACGGCATACGGGAGCGCCATGGACCCGAGTCCGTCCTGGTCCTGGGCGGCTCGCCTCACGGACCCGCCGACCCTGCCGCCTGGAAATGGTGCAATCTCTGGGGCACCCCCAATTTCTTCCATCTGGGCAAGAACTGCGGCGAGGCCGAATTCCTCACCGAGTGTGCCATGTACGGGTATGACACTACCCCCGGCTGGACTGAGGGCATCAATCCCGAGATCACCAAACTGGCCATACTGTGGGGCGCCAACATCTCCGCCTCCAGCCACCGCATATGGCGGGCCTGGCTCAGGGGGCAGGCCAACGGCGCCAAGATTGTGGTCGTCGACCCCAGGCCGACCGAGTGCACCGAGCAGGCCGATATCTGGCTGCAACTCCGTCCCGGCACCGACGGAGCGCTGGCCCTGGGCATGCTGCACGTTATCATCAATGAGGACCTTTATGACAAGGAGTTCGTGGACAAGTGGTGCCTGGGCTTCGACCAGCTAAAGACCCTTGTGCAGTACTATCCCCCGGAAAAGGTGGCCGCCATCACCTGGGTGCCGGCTGACAAGATCATAGAGGTTGCCAGGCTCTACGCCACCAGTCCTGCAGCCATGCTCAGCTTCGGTGTCGCCAATTGCCACCTGGGCAAGGGTGCCGGGCTCAGTTCCGTTCTGGGCAAGTGCTGGCTGCGC
Organism: Chloroflexota bacterium; assembly: GCA_003551705.1. Taxonomy (GTDB): domain Bacteria; phylum Chloroflexota; class Dehalococcoidia; order UBA2247; family RBG-13-53-26; genus PUNJ01. Next base: position 3,760 of record PUNJ01000060.1, read on the forward strand.
GCCATCACCGGCAACATCGACAAGGAGGGCGGCAACCGCTTCAGCGACCCCCCGGAATACACGGCGCTCATGGAGGAAATCGGGTGGCACCACCAGCTTAATCATCCCCTGCGGACCCGTGACAATGTCAGCGCAGACATGTGGCCGCTGGGCTCCGTCAAGGCCCTCAACATGTACCGTGAGGCCATGCAGAAGGTCTACCCCATGGGCTGGGGTGCGTCCCAATACATGATATATCCAGCCCCTCGCGCAGCATGGACGGCGATATTGGAGGGCAAGCCGTACCCCATCAAAGCCGCCTTCGACCAGGGGACTAACCCGCTGTGCTCCATGGGCCATGGCAAACTGGTGTACGAGGCCTTCAAGAGCGATAACCTGGAACTGCATGTGTCCATGGACCATTTCCTTACCCCCACCGGCGCCATAGCCGACTACGTCCTGCCCGCCACCGATTCCCTGGAGCGGCCCGATCTCGGCGTACTCTGGGGCATGTCCAATTCCTGGACAGGCCGGCCGGCGGCCGTGCAACCCCTGCATGAGAGGCACGACGACTACCAGTTGTGGTGCGATCTTGGGAAACGCCTCGGACAGGCAGAAAGGTGGCCGGACACGCTGGAAGGGTGGCTCGACCGGATACTGGTCCCTGCCGGCATGGATTTCCGGTCCTTTGCTCAAACACCGGGCTATTTTGCGCCACGGCAGTTCAAGCGCTATGAGGAGAAGGGTTTTGGCACCTTCTCAGGCAAGGTGGAACTGGTCCCCAGCATCCTCACCCGTCTGGGCTATGATCCCCTGGCCGGCTACCAGGAACCGCCATGGAGCCCCATTTCTACCCCCGAGCTGGCTGAGAGGTATCCGTTGATACTCATAAGCGGCTCCCGGGTGCGCCCCTATCATCATTCGTCGCACCGGCAGTTCGACCGACTGCGGCAGATACACCCCGACCCGCTGCTTCAAATAAACCCCGATACAGCGGCAAAGCTCGGCATCCGGGACGGGGACGAGGTGTGCATAGAGACGCCGCTGGGGGTAATCAAGCAGAAGGCGCACTGTCTTGAGGGCATGCCGCCTGAGGTGGTCCACGCCGATGGCTACTGGTGGTTCCCTGAGAAGCCGGAGGCAGAACCCAGCCTCCTCGGCGTCTGGGAAAGCAATATCAACGCCATCCTTCCTGACGACCCCGAGGTGTGTGACTATGCAGGCAACAGCTACTTCAGGGCGCTGCTGTGCCGCGTTTACAAGGCATAGCGGGGCAACGTGTCAACTCATATAAAAATGTTACCGGAGCAGGGTCGCTCACTCATTTAAGAATGTTACCGGGGGGCCGTTACCGCCTCTCTCGCTTTCTCAGGGAAAGGCGTGCACTTGGAAGAGCCGTACTCAAGACCCGGAGGGGATGGGTGGACTCAGTACTCAACGAGCGTACACCTTGGAAGAGCCGTACATGGTGGGTTTTCGCTCGGCACCAGGCCATGGCAAAGGCACTGGACAATGTGGCCTCGCTCAACGCCACCCTACTCCCCTTTCCCCGCCACCCCGACGAACAGGCTGTGTGTCAATTAATTGGCTTACCACGCCACTCAGACCAGTACGCCACCCCGACGGAGGTCGGGGTCCAGAGAAAGCCGACTCAAGACCCGGAGGGGCTGGGTGGACTCAGTACTCAGTACTCAGCACTCAGCACTCAGCACTCAGCACTCAGCACTCAGCACTCACTACCCCACTCCCCTTTCCCCGCCACCCCAACGTAATGAGCGGGCGTCCCGATCAATAATCGGGACGCCCATATTGCCTTATTATTCAGTCGGCCCAGAGCGGCTATGCGAGCCTACTTCCGCCTGCGGAACACTGCAGCCAGGATGGAGATGATGATGATCAAGACCAGCAGGCCGCCCACGCCGGCCGCGGCGTATATCCACATAGGCATCGGCGTCGTGAACTGCATGTCCTCGGACACCTGCTCGTTGCCGACGTCATCCACCGAAATCAGCCGGTAGTGGTAGGTGGTGTTGAAACTCAGGCCGGTCAGGGTAACGCTATGCTCCGTCTTAAGCTCCGTGTCTTCGTCCGAGAACGAACCATAGGATGTATCCTTGCCGTACTCAATGCGGCTGGTGGCCGGTTTGTTGGTGGTCCACTTGATGGTCACGGAGTTGGGCCCGAGGTCGACCACCCTGACATTGGAGATAACCGGCGGCGTCATGTCTATGGTGAAGGCCAGGTAAGCCGGTCCGCCCTCGGTATACAGCTCCTCAGGGCTCTCATTGGCGGTCGCGTCCACGGCCTTGACTCGAATGTTGTATGTCCCTTCGGCAAGCGCGCTCGGTGTGAACTCCCATGTTGCTCCCTCGGCTGTGGCAGTGATTGTCGCTTCCTGCCATTCCCCACCGTTTATGCTGGCCAGTACCTTCGAAATGGTGCTGGTTGTGCTTGTCGCATCGCCATGGAAGGTGGGCGTGCCGTCCCGGGTCCGCAGATCGTCGGTCACCCACATGGGCGGAGTGGCCGTCATCGGGGTGTCAGGATCGAACCTGACGAGAGGCTTAGTGGTGACCATGAAGCCGTCGGGGGTGTTGTAGCCGGCCGTGCCCACATGCCCAGCCTCATCAGTTGCCATCACTTCAAGCAGGTACCAGCCGTCATCCATCGCCGGGAGGGTAAACGTGAACTGCTCGGACAGCGAATCGAAAGCACCGTCTACCGGGTCGGCGGATGTCCAGTCAATGATGACGGAGCTATCCTCTCTGAGCAGTACCCGGTATTCCACCGAGACCACCTTTGTGGCCAGGTCGGTGGCCGTACCTGTGAAGGTGGGAACCGGTCCTGTGTAAGGATGATAGGGCAGGTTGTCCAGCTCGATACTGGGCGGGGTGGTGTCCACCGTGAAGCTGCGCACATTCCAGTCGCTGGC
>PUNJ01000096.1 GCA_003551705.1 Chloroflexota bacterium
ATTCTTGACGTAAGGAGTTATGAAGCATTCGGCGGCCAGTTCATCCCCGGCAGTTACCACAATGACATAGGTGGTAATTTTGCTGTATTCTCCGGATGGGTGATACCACCGGAATCCGACATACTGCTGGTAGTCGATAACGAGGCCCAAGCCCATGTCGCCATAACCGGTCTCAGGCGAGTTGGTCTTGACCGTGTCGCCGGGTACCTGAACGGTGGTCTGTTCACATGGGCAATCGAAGGTTTACCTTCGGACCATGTCGGCCAGTTGTCAGCCAGTGAGACTCACCAGATGCTGACCGGTGACAAAGACGTATTACTTCTTGATGTAAGATCGACCGAGGAATATGAGAGGTCTCATATTGAGGGCGCCTACAATATTCCCGCACCGGACGTACGAAGCCGTTACAAGGAATTAGGTCCGGAAAAAGTGATTCTGGTCATTTGTAGTACGGGGCGGAGGTCCAGCCTTGCTGCCAGCTTGCTGAAACAACACGGCTTCAGGAATGTCTACAATGTTGCCGGCGGTATGACAGGATATAATGCTGCGGGCTATGGGCCAGAGTGCCCCGTATGCACCATTCCCCACAGCCCGCGGTTCATTCAATGAATCTGCATCCGGCTCCGGCAGCCAGTGGGTCGCATTATCGTCTGTACACTGTCTTTTCCGGGCAATCAGCGTCTTCTGGCTATACCCATATGTAAACGGGCCGTGCGAAGCTGCCGTTTTTCACTTCACATCTGGCCAGGCATATGGCATTATCGTGCCTGGGCCGCGTGTTTGGCCGCAAGATAACCGAAGGTCATGCCGGGTCCGATCGTGCTGCCAGCCCCCCAATAGGCATCAGCTGTGGGGGAGGCTATACAGTTACCAGCACCATAAAGTCCCTCGATAACTGCACCGTGTACATCCAGCACCTGGCCTTCTTTGTTGATCACCGGCCCTCCATTGGTGTCCAGCGTGCTGGAAGCCAGGATGATGCCGTAGTAGGGCCCCGTATCACTGAGCGGTGCCATGGTATAGTTTTTGGCCATATCTTCTGGCCACTTGCCGGCACCTGGTTTGGTCGGAGGGAAAGTGGTCCATTCCCGGTCATAATTGAAATCGCCGCGCTGGAAGTCCTCATCCTTACCTTTTCTGGCAAAGTCGTTGAACCGCCTTACCGTCTGCGCCAGGTTTTCCCGGAAATGTTCATCCAGGGAAAACCCTCCCGTATGGTCCTTCAGTTTCGTGAGACGCTCCCCTATTGCGGTGGCCAGACTGTCCAGCGTGTCCCCCTGGACAATGTAAGGAGCTTCCTGGCCCTGCATCGGATAAGGCGGCATACCCTGCCACAGGTCTGCTGTTCTGCCGTCGTAGATCATGAAGAGCAGCATATTGGTCCACTCAGCACGATTAGGGTCCCAGGCGAAATGGACCATACCGCGATCGTTATAGTTCCGCTTCTCGTTCATCACCCGTTTGCCGAACCGGTTGACCTGCAAAACGCTGTCTCCAGGCACGAAGAAGACGTTATTGAAGCCTTCCGGATTCTCAAGAATGCCCTCGAGGACACTCTGGGCGCGGAAAGCGCCTCCCATATTGCCCATTTTGGCGCCGATTTCACCGGCCAGTTTGACGAAGTCGCCTGTATTGGAGGGAGCCGAACAATCGCCGAATATCGGTCCCTTGCTAAAATGCAGCATAAGCTCTGGGTTGTGAGAGAATCCGCCTGTGCCGAATATGACTCCTCTATGGGCAGTGAAAGCAATGGTCTGTTCTCCCGATCTTGATTCCACGCCGATTACCCGGCCACGATCATCTCTCCGAATCCGAACGACCTCATGATTGACCAGTACCGGAATATCATGCGCTTCTGCCCACGTCTTGAAATGATTGACCATAACAAAGCCAAATCCCGGTTTGCCCTTGTCATCTTGCGTGTAAAGAACTCGCCCGCGGATGGACTGGTTCTCCGGCAGATGGTCCTGATAATCTACCTGAAGTGCACCGGTCCAGTTGACCTCTTCCATCAGTCCAAAGACCCCGATATTTTCCAGGTATTCCGACATTTCTGCAGCGTGGTCAACGATGGCTTCCATTAACAGGAAGTCGTTTTCGGGAACACCATACCGCTCACCATCGGGCCGGTATAGATGCGGGAAAGAATAACGCGCCATATACCTTAGTGCCTGCTGCTTTTCATCTTTTATCCCTCGGACTCGCTGAAAGCGGTTGTTGGGGGTCCAGAATCCACCACCAGAACGTATCGTGGTGCCCCCGATTGATCCGGCCTTTTCCAGCATAATGACCGAGCAGCCCTCATTTCTGGCCGTGATTGCAGCGGTAAATGCAGCCGCACCTGAACCGACGACAATGACGTCGACAGCTGTTCCTGTTACTGGTTGCACCTTCCACCCTGACTTTCTCACGACGTCCTTGCCAGGTTCGGCTTTCGCCGCCCCGGTCTTCCCGGGCTCTTTGCTGTCATTTTCCTCCAGCGGAACGAATGCTTCTTTCGGGGCACCGCATAGCGGGCAGAAATCCGGCGGTGTGTCGCCATAGTGTATGTATCCGCATATCGTACATTTCCAGGCGTTCATTGGCTCCACTCCTTCACCTAAATTGGACTGCCTTTTCTCTCCGGCATCTGACTGCTGTCAAGACCTCACGCTATTGACACGAGTGGCCTGTTGCAGGGGATTCACAGGTCGATTATGCAAATGATTGTTCTCAAGGGGTGCTATTTATAATGCCGGACACAAATAGCGTAAAGAACCAGGGTATGGAAGGCCGACAAGGATGAGTACGATTTTGACATTCGGGAGACAAAGTAGTCTGCACTGAATTCAAGTACATCATACCTGAGGGTCTTCTTCTTTCATTAGTTCGTCAATGACCTTAATGACCTCCTCGCTTTGAGGAATGTCCGCCATTGAGCCTCCATAGTGTGAGTATCTTACATAGCCGTTCTTGTCAATCAGTATACTCGCCGGCAAACGTCCCAACTTAAGCAGTTTCACTTGCTGCCCGTACAAATCAGCAATCTCATGCTTTGGATCGGGTATACCGATGAATGGCATCTGATTCTGCCGCCACCAATCGGAGAAGGTCTTTGAGTCCTCAGGGCCGATGGCGATTATCTCGGTGTTTCTTTCCACGAATTTTGGATAGTCCTGACGCAACTGCGCCATATGCTTGCGACAATAAGGTCAGACAAAACCGCGATTCAGAACAAGCATCACATTCTTTCTGCCCCTGTAATCGGAAAGCAGTACTGTTCGATCCTCACTGTCTTTGGCGGTAAAGTCCGGGGCAATTTTGTCTTGCTTCTTGTCCATTATGCTGTACTCCCTGGAATTCACTGTTCTGTTCTTTTCATCCCGACCAAAGGTACATGAATGTCGCCGGATGGGCAAGATAGGCCAGTGGACAGGTCAAGATCCCCACTGGGTATGCAGAACATACCTGATCAAGTATATCTCGTCAAGTTCGACACGAGCCCGTGTAATTGCGGGCTCTCATTTGTGTGACGGCACTAAACGGCGGACTTCAGCCGCTCGGCTACATCGGCGAGCCCCGAGCCTTCCAAGGTCTTCTCCCCGGGAATGCCGGTCGTTGCATCCCAGCCCATCAACTGGTAATAGCTGTCCTTCATCTCTTCCAGTTCAGCCTCATTGAATCCAAGCTCTCGCGCCCTGTTGTTGAGTTGCCGGTAGAACCCCCGGGAGACGGCATCATCGCTACGCCTGAATCCGCACAACACTCCAAAAACCTTCTCCACATGGCGCAGCCTGACTGCTGCTTCAGCCAGTGCCTTCGCCGTCACCTCCGTGCCCAGGCCGGCCGACATCGCCATGGAGATCATATCAGCATCCACCGGCATACCCACAAAGGGGGTCATCCAGCTGCAGACGCCGGTAATATCGCATATGGCGGCGTGCTGGTCCCCATGGCGCAGGAGAGCCGCCTTCCCCACAATGGTGGCGGGGTCTGGGGCATCCCGGACACCTAACTCCTTCTCGGCTCGGTCCTTTTGCCTTTCCAGTGCTTTTTCGAATGTAACGCTGTCACCATGCTGAAGGTACAAGCCTGCCAGTATGTCCAGAATGTAAGCTTGCGACTGGGATCCCTCGCCGGTTGCCGCCAGCGCATAGGCCAACCCCCTGCTCTTGGTTGCCGGCAAATTGATGTCTATCGGCGACCCCTTGGCTAGACTGAGATAGTCCCCGGCACCCCTGCCTATTGCGGCGGCTGCTGCCGGCAGGCCATCGGCCAGCATATCGCCGATGCCTTCCCGGTAGCTGATCTTTCTGGGCAGAGCCAGGATGGCTTCGCTGCTGCCGTATTCCAGCCGGATGCCGTCGGTATCCTGGACCCCGATGATTTGGTTATGGTATAGCTCCATGAGCCAGCCAATAACAGCAGAAACGGAGCGAGTGTCCAGCCCGTACCGCTGGCAATCGAAGTGGGCCTTCAGCATCAACATGTGGTCCGGGTTCCTGGTTCCCCAGGTAAGATCTCCATAGGGACTGCACTTGATGGTGCCTGAGCCTGTTCCGGCAATGTCATAACTATCGAAGCAGGCCACGGGACAGGCTGCGCAACCCGATTTCTTGAGGAGGTATTTCCGGGAGAATTCCTCTTCTGAAACAGCATCCGCCCCTGGCAACCAGCCCCCTCTCAAGTTGGCAAACATTCTCCATTCCCGGTCGTGATTCTTGCTGGTTTCATGCCGGATGGTATTGTAGACCGGGTGGCGTTCGATTATCTGGCGGGCACGCTTGCACTCCCCTATAAGCACCTGCGGCTGGGCCACCCGGACCCCTTTCGTGCCCCGCACCGCCACCGCTTTGAGGTTCTTCGACCCCATTACAGCGCCCAGGCCGCTGCGCGCGGCTGTGCTTCCGTTGGGAGTTGCAATTGAGGCGTAGACGACTCTCCTCTCGCCGGCGGGACCGATGCAGACTACCTGGGAATTGGGTTCCTGGATATCGCTTCTAATGATCGACGGTGTATCGTAAGTATCCCGCCCCCAGACACCTGCTGCATCGCATATCTCCACGTCTCCGTTGTTGATGGACAGGTAGACCGGCTTGTCAGCCTTGCCTGTCACCACCAGGTGATCATAACCGGCGAACTTGAGTTCAGCGGCGAAGTAGCCGCCCATGCTGGAATCGCCCAGGCCGTTGCTGATCGGCGACCTGGCCATAATGTCGGTGCGGCAAGCACCAGGAAATGGGGTGCCCACCAACGGCCCGGCACCGAACAGCAGGAGGTTTCCAGGGTCGAAGGGACCAATGCCGGGGTCCATACCATCAAACAGGATCTTGAGGTTGATCCCCTTGGAGCCGATGAACCTTTCAACGTAGGGGTCGACCCGCTCCCTGGCTATTTCCCCGGTTGACAGGTTGACTCTCAGGACCGTACCCGCATGGAGATATGCCGTCACTGGCTCCTTTCCGGTGGTGCACCAGCGAAAGGCTCCGCCTTCAGGATATCAACCAGCCGCTGCACTCTGTGTTCCTCCTCATCCGGACCGTAATCAACGAGGGTTAGACACCCCGCATGACAGAAGGCGACGCATTGGGGTTCGCCTTTGCACAGATCGCAGGCAAAGGCAACATCGCTCCCGCCGTCGATGAAGATGCAGCCTATGGGGCATGCGCCGCAGCAGTCGCCACAGGCTGTGCATGCTTCATGGTCGATGGAAAGCGTGCTCTGTTGCGGGTCTCGCGAGAGAGCATCTGCAGGGCACGCGTCGATGCATGCGGCATGTTCGCACTGCTGGCAGACTAAAGGGAGGGCAAAGGCCAGCCCGCGTTTCTCGTGCCTGATCACCCGGACCGCTGCTTTCTGCGGATTGCACTCGCCGTGGTGCCAGAGTGAACAAACCAGCTCACAGGTCTTGCAGCCTGTGCAGCCATCATGATTGACGGCGATAAGTCGGGTCGTGGCACACCTCCCGTTTATTCAGTGTTGGCCCGCTGCAGCATTATAACCGGCCGGCCAGCGATCCCTCTTGGATGGCCTCTCTGATTCCCCGGGCCTCTACGCAGTCGCCGATGCAGCGGATTTCAGGCACACGACCCTCCAGTAACTTGGATAGCTCAGTCCTCGGTGTGCTTCCGGATGCCAGGACTATCATGTCTGTGGGGATCGTCTCCTCTCCACCATCAGCGTTCGTAATTACCAGGCCGTCGTTATTCAAGGCCTTGTATCGCACGCTGGGACGAAGGTCCACCCCCATGGCGGCCAGCCTCCCGAGGAGTGCCTGGCGGAGGGGGAAGGATAGACCGGTAGCCATATGCGGCCCTCTTCTGGTTACAGTTACCTTCTTGCATTTCGACGCCAGTATCTGAGCGGTCTCGCACCCAACCAGGGCTCCGCCCAGGACTATTATGCGCTCGCCGGCTTCCGCTTTTCCCGCCAGCACATCGATAGCTTGTACCACTCTTCCCGCAATCAAGCCTTCGGCCAAGCCCGGTATCCCAGGAACGGCCGGTTCCGCTCCCGTGGCGATGATGACCGTATCAGGCTTGAGGGCCAGTATGGCGTCCGC
>PUNJ01000074.1 GCA_003551705.1 Chloroflexota bacterium
CCGTATGTTCATCTCACTTGACGGCAACCGGAGCAGACTCTCTCACAAAGCGATGATACGCGCTGACCCGCTTGACGGCCCGGCAGGCTTTCTCCAGGGAACTGAAAGCCATGATACCGGCGTCCCGCAACTCCTGGGCGAAGGGTTCTCTGAGGTCTTCGAGCCCGTCGTGGTGAAGCGCCATGAGTACCGGTTTGCCACTTCTGTTGTTCTCAGAGAAATCTCTGACAAAGGTCTTGAACTTCGCCAATTCAGGTTCTGGAAGCCATTTTCCGTAACCCGAACCCAAGTGAAGTAGAACAACGTCCACCATCGGATCGGCGCATACCGTCTCTAGCGCTCTTTCCAGGGTGGACAGGTTGGCGAAAACGCTGCCCGCATCCATGGGATTTACCAGGCTCTGGTTTACCAGAGTTACGAATTTGCGCAGTTCATCCGTGGTGTTACTGCTCAGGCGAGGCAGTTCAATGCCTTCGCTGGAACAGACATCGGCAGTCATGACATTGTTGCCCCCGCCGCCCCCGAAGACAACCATCCGAGTGCTGGTTACCGGCTTCACATTGAGGTACAACATGCAGAATTCCATTATTTCATGGATGGACGCGGTGCGTATGGCCCCTGTTTCTTTGAAAAACGCGTCCCAGACCTTGTTGTCACCGGCCAGAGAAGAGGTATGTGTGGCTGCTGCCCGGGCGCCTTCAGCAGTGATTCCACCTTTCCAGATGACGACCGGTTTGCTAAGGCCTATTTGTCTAACCAGTTCTAGAAGCCTGGGTCCGTTCCTGGTGCCTTCGATATACATTCCGATTACGCTCGTATCAGGATCGCCGGCCAGGTATTCCAGGAAATCGGTTTCTGTCAGGATAAGGGCGTTGCCGTAGCTGACGAGTTTGCTGATTCCGACTCCGTAGGCGGTGGACAATCTGGCGAAGGTCTGGCCATGCCCGCCGCTTTGAGACAGGAAGGCTACGGGGCCCTCCTTCAGGACGGATTTGTCATACATCTTCATTCGCGACGACGGTACGTGATACCCGAGACAGTTAGGCCCTACAAGACTCAGACCACCCTCCTCAGCCACTCGCCGCATCTCTTCCTCCACCCTCTTGCCCTCTTCTTCGCCGGTCTCCGAGAATCCCGCCGTTGCCACCTGTACGTTTCTGGCACCGGCAGCGACGCATTCCCTGAGGACTTGGACCACTGCTTTGACTGGCACAGCCAGGATGACAAGGTCGGGTACTTCTGGGAGAGACTGGATATTGGGGAAGACCTTGAGTCCATTGATAACCTCGGCCTTTGGATTAATGGGGTAGATGCGCCCTTCGTATCCCCCCTCGTTCAGGAGGCGAATGAAGGTCATTCCGGTATACCCGGGGGGATGGTTCTCGGCGCTCCGGGGAACACCAACGATGGCTATTGATTTGGGATTGAATGCCTGTTCAAGGCCCAGGTCTGTTTTCATGGCGTCTCCTCTCTTACATGCAAAACGCTCGGTCCACGAGCGCCACTGAAGCGTATCCTCATTTCCCGGCTTCCGAGAAGCCGGTGAACCTCATGGAGCGAGGCTGTGTTGCTCGCTCATGAGTTTCGTATACGCTATTATGAAAAAAAAGCATGGGTATTGCAAACTAGTCCATCCGTTGGGAAGCGGAAGGGCTTGAGTAGCGATCTGTGCTCAGCCCAATCCCATTGCCGCCAGCCTCTTCTGGCTGTCAATGGCGCCGGCTACCATATTGTCCATCAGTTCTTTCACTGAGGGTATGTCGTGGACCAGGCCGACGCTCTGACCGCAGAGGGCTACGCCGCCATCCAGGTCCCCTCCGAGAAAGAGTTGCTTCTTTGTTTCACCGCCGATGTAAGGCAGGAGTTCTTCCAGGGAGGCGCCTCTCGCTTCCATCTCCAGGATCTTGCCGGACATCTCGTTTCGCAGGCAGCGGTGTGTGGTGCGTATGGACCTTTCCACAAGGACCGTGTCCGTTTCTCGGGCCCTTACCATCCAGTCCTTGAAGCTTTGATGTGCCGGGCATTCCCTGGTGGCCATGAAGCGGGTCCCAACAATAACACCCTCAGCGCCCAGGGCGAGAGCGGCCAGAAAACCGCGGGCGTCGGCCAGGCCGCCACCTGCCAGCACGGGTATATTCAAGGCATCTACCACAGCGGGAACAAGGACCATGGTCGTTACGTTGTCCATGCCGACGGCGCCGCCGTTCTCTACACCGACGACGCCCACAGCGTCGACGCCTATTCTCTGTGCGCTCAGAGCGTGTTTGACAGACGTTACCTTGTGGATGACCTTGACATTGCCTTCCTTGAGCTTGGGAAGGTACTCTTCGGGGGTTCGCACGCCGGAGGTCTCCACGGCCTCCACACCTTCTTCCAGTATGACGTCTATGAACTCGTCATTGGGCCAGGGCGCGGCCTCCCTCAGGAAGAGGTTTATGTTCACGCCGAGTGGCTTCCTGGTCATGCCCCTGGCCCGTCTTATCTCCTCCCGGAGTGCGGCAGCGGTGGTGAAGTTTGTAGAAGCTATGATACCCAGCCCGCCCGCCTCGGAGACGGCGGCGGCCAGTTCCGCTGTTGACAGCAGGTACATGCCTCCAGCGATGATCGGGTAGTCTATCCCCAGCATTTCCGTGATTCTGGTCTTGATCATTGGCCCTCCTTGAGATGCTGTCCGGCTGAAAGCCATGGTGGTATTATAAGACCTTCGGCGAGGAATGTCTTCAAATGGGTAGAGCGGGAGGCCGGGCCTTATCGCAGGATTCGGGACTGCTCACGAACCACATCCAAGTATGTCATGCCGTACTTGGTGTCGTCAGGCTCTATCTGGGTGTCCTCATGCCATTCATTGAAGGACGTGATCATGACCATGTTCCACGGTCTGTCGGGTTCCAGATGGTCCCCCGCCATGGCCCACTGGGCTTCGAAGAACTCGGGAGTTGCCTCCAGTATGGGGCGATCGGGTCCTTCCCGGATGGAGTCGTCATAGCCGGGCATGACGTTTGGTATCATGGCTTGGACTATCGGTTTCCAGGCTTCGTAGCGTTTGGCCACCTGGGCGAGGTAGCCTTCGTGTTGAATCTTGTTATCTTCAATGGGGACAAGTGAGGGGTCAGGCGTGTAGAAGTTGTAGGTAGTGGCGGCGTCAAAGATGTACAGCTTGTGCCAGTCGGGGCCCTGCCAGAAATCGTGCATTCCGATAATCATGGGGTCATAACCCCGCAGTGCCATGGCTTGTCTGATGGAGGCCATGGCTTGCTGCCAGTCGGCGGTGAAGCGCTCCCCCATGTAGATGAAGACGATGGGCCTATCTCCTATGGTCAGGTAGGAGGGCCGTCCGAAGTAGTTGTCGGCGAAATAGGTGAAGTCGTCCGTAAGCACCTGTTCGTTGGTGCGCCCGTCGCCCGTGATGGTGCCGGGAAGGAAGTCGCCGTTGCCGGTGAGCCTGCCTGACGATTCATATAGTATGCAGACCTGCAGGTCCAGCGGCTCCCGGGTCTCTATCGCCTTCATGAGTTGTGATAGCGCCCGGTCGCGATGCCCCCCGCTGTCCGGGGTGTAATCCCACCTGGTCCCCCACCAGCTTACGGACAGGAAATCGATGCCTGAGTCCACGGACCAGGCGATATGCTGATCGATGATGGCGGGAGTCTGTGAATCGTACCAGCCTAACTGCGGTGTGTGCAGGTAGCCCTCGGGCTGTTCTTCCCACTTGCGGTGTGTCCACCAGGGATAGTAATACGCGCCGACGAACAGATTGCTCGTGGTGCGGAAGGCCAGTTCCTGGGAGGTGGCGCGGTGTCCCGTTTCGCTCTCTGCAACGACGCGATAGTGATAGTTCCGTGCCGGCTCAAGGCCGGTAAGGGACACCTGGTGCGAGTCTCCGGTGGATGCCGGTTCGGCGATGCTGTCATAGGTATCGTCCTGACCGTACTCTACCCGGGTGCCAACAGCGTTTTCCGTTGTCCAGGAAATTGTGGCTGAAGTGCAGGAAACATTGGTCAAATCGATATGGTGAATTGATGGTGTTATCGGGTCTTCCCGAGGGCTGCATGATGCCAGTAAGCATGCTATAAGGATGAGGGAAAGTATGGCCCTTATTCGATAGATGCTGGTACCCTCATTGCAATAGTTATTAAGAGTATATTACAACAGCGCACCAGCATGTTCAAGTGTGCTTCGTGCCTGCGGGCAAAGGCCATCACATGCAGGCTAGGCATTGGCCTGTCGTGACAGCCCTCGACAGGCCGGCAAGTCTTGCCGGGAGGTGGGATCAGACCCTGGCCCAGAAGAGGGCTTCGTAGCCACACGTCCAGATGTGGCTCTCGGCAAAGTTTCGCTCGAGGTGGCGCTTGAGTACTTCAAAACTGTCCTGCTTATTGCTCATGAAACCGAGGCGGTTGAGAATTTCCAATGTGAGGTCCGCAACGGGATTGTGCCTTATTCCGTGGTAGAGTATAGTCGATCCGAACACCTTGCCTTCCGGATTGACCAGGGGCTTGATATGTTCAAAAACGATGCCTTTTGTCTCCATGGTGCCCGGCAGGCAATGCAGCAGATTGGTAACGGCCACGGTGTCAAATCCAGGACCGTCAAAGCCGATGGGTTCCAGAGCGTTTCTCTTATATATTTCCGGCTTGTAACGGGCAAGGCGCCGCCCGGCTACTTCCAAGCTGTTGGGATTAAGGTCCATCAGGGCCAATCTTGGCTCCGGATTCGGGAACCGGCAACGCTGGAGGAAGAAGCCGGTGCCCACGCCGATGTCCAGGTGGTTGCCGGATACATGCAGGTTGTACAGTTCGAGGATATTACGGGCACGACAGCGCCATACGAACCGGCAATAGAAACCCAGAGCTGCCCTGTTGTAGACGGCCAAGAAGGGCTTGCTATAGAGGGACTGTCCAGCTTTGACTTCAGGGTTCATGCATCCAGAGTAGTCGCTTACTATGATCAAATATACATTATTCGCTGGTTTTCCGGGAACGGTGTTTTGGTGTATATTGGGCACACTGCCGGGAGGGGTGGATAGTTTGTTGAAGAGAGGGATTCTCAGGAGCAAGACGGGGAGGGAGTGATGAACAAGCTTGTCGAAGTGAAGAAGACGTCGTGCACGTTTTGCACCAGTCTCTGTGGTGTTCAGGTCCATGTTGAAGATGGCCGGATCGCAGGCATAGAGGGAAACCAGGCACATCCTTTGAGCCGGGGCTTTGTCTGTGAGCGGGTACGCCTGGCCCAGAAATGGCTATACCAACCGCGGCAATTACGTTACCCATTGAGGAGAATCGGTAAGCGGGGCGAGGGCAGGTGGGAAAGGGTTGGCTGGGATGAGGCAATGGCTGACATAGGACAGAGATTGTCCGGATTCTCAAAACAAAACGGTGCTGAGACGGTTGCGGTATTCGGAGGTGAAGATAAAGGGAACAACTACTGGCCTCGGGGCCGCTTCCTGACTCTTCTGGGCAACCCGTACAACACCTTCGGTCATGGTGTCATGTGCGGCGTCGGTGACATGGCCATAAACAGGGCCGTTATGGGTGATGATGCCAGTCACGGAAGTCAGGTTGCGGGGTCCAATTGCGCCGTGTATTGGGGAGCAAATCCGGCGGAATCGCGCCAGCGCGACTGGGCTGCACTGATGAGGCAGAGACAGAAAAGGGAAATGAATGTGATTGCCATAGATCCCAGGCAGACCAGGACCACAGAAGTTGCCGATATGTGGCTGCGGCCGAGGCCCGGTACTGACACGGCTCTGGCTATGGGCTGGCTCAATATCATAATCAGCGAAGGGCTCTATGATAAGTCCTTCGTGGAGGAGTGGACCGTGGGTTTCGACCAGCTGCGGTCGCGGGTCCAGGAGTATCCGCCGCAGCGATGTGCTGACATAACGGGTATCCCTGTCGAGCAGATAGTTGAATCGGCCAGGATGTACGCTACGAGCAAACCAGCCTGCATAGTCTATGGTGTGGCAGCCGATCACTTCGGGCGCAACAGCACCCGGACGGAGCATGCCCGTGTCATACTGCGTGCCATCACCGGCAACCTCGGCGTCCCCGGCGGGGAGATGGTTATGAGACCGGGTATTCCGGTAAACGGGGGCCAGTTTGTGACGGAAGCCGATCTGACGATGATCGACAGGCTGACAGAGGAACAACGCAGCAAACAGATGGGCATCAGCCACTCCAGACTGGTTTCTCTTGAAGGCTGGTCGGCAACAGCCGAGCACATAGAGAGGGTCTACGGAACGCGAGCTGCCATAAGTTTCCAATGCCAGGCCTTTACACCACTCCTGTGGCGGGCCATCTTGAACGAAGACCCGTACCCGATCAAAGCCCTGATCACCTGGGGATCGAACACATTATCGTCCACCGGCAATGCCGGGCTCGTTTACGATGCCTTGAAGAGCGAGAACCTGAAGCTGCATGTAGTCCATGACCTGGTGATGACCCCGACAGCACAACTGGCTGACTATGTTATGCCGGCCGCCAGCTGGCTGGAGAGGGACCTTTGCACCAATTATGGGGATATCGGCAGTGTCATTGTGGGAGGTGAGAAGGCGATTCAGCCTCTTGGAGAACGTCGTGACGTCTACGAATTCTTCCGTGGTCTTGGCATAGCGGTGGGACAAGTCGAATTCTGGCCTTGGGAAAACCAGGAGGAAGTAATCGACTACAGGCTCAAGCCGGCGGGCCTGGGCTTCCGGGACTTGGTGGAAAGGATGGTTCTGCTTCCGGACCGGATGGATATGCAGCCATGGAAACAGACCGGATTTCCTACTCCATCCGGTAAGGTGGAGCTGTATTCAAGCATCCTGGAAGGCCTGGGCCACGACCCCATGCCCTTCTACGAAGAGCCGCCGGAAAGCCCGGTGAGCACTCCCGAGGTTGTCGCGAAATATCCTCTGATTCTCAACACCGGGGGCCGCTTCATGCCCATGTACCATTCGGGCTTCATGGAAAAGGATCTGGGCCGGGTGAAACATCCTGATCCGCTGGTTGATATCCATCCGGAAACAGCCCGCAATCATGGCATCGATAATGGGGACTGGGTATATATAGAAACGAAAAGGGGCAGAATAAGGCAGAGGGTTAGGTTGAATCCTGGAATCCTGCCCAACGTAGTGAATTGCCAGGCGGGATGGTTGTTTCCAGAAATGCCGCCAGAGGAACCTTATTTGTCCGGTATATGGGAATCGAATGCCAACGTGCTTACACTGGATGAGCCCGATGCGTGCGACCAGTTATCTGGGGGGTGGTGTGTACGGGCGCTACTATGCAGGGTTTACAAGGCTTAAGTTATGCCTTAAGCGGCAGGGCTGTCCGGTCTGATGATCGCGATGCCCTGACGCACCGCTGTAAGGGATGATACTGCCCCGTGGACTTTGATTTTGTAGCTTGAAGCGAGGTTGACATTGCTTACACTAACCCAATAGGCTTAAGACGGAATACTCGTTATCGATTACGGGGAGCGAATGTGAATCCCCTGATAGGAGCGCCTATGATAAGGAGCTTCAAAGGAGTCTGGCCCAGTATAGCACCTTCGGCCCTGGTCAGTTCGGATGCCTGCATAATTGGCGATGTTGAGATTGGTGAGAGATGCAGCGTCTGGCCAGGGGCGGTAATCAGAGGTGACTGCAGCGTTTTGACGCCTGGTTTGCGGACCAAAATCGGCAAGAATACGCATATTGAGGATAACGCAGTGGTGCATGCTACCGAGTTCATCGGGGACAATGTCATCATCGGACATGGGGCTGTAGTAGAGGCCATGAGGGTGGGCTGTAATGTCATTATCGGCGATAACGCCACTGTGCTAACCTTCGCGGAAATCGGGGATTGGTGCATAGTCGGAGCCGGCGCGCTGGTCAAGAAAGGCATGAAGGTGCCCGATGGTTCTTTTGTAGCTGGCGTTCCGGGGCAGATTCGGACCATTACATCGAAGCAGAGAGCGGCAATCGAGGAGACTGTCGCGGCGGTAGCCGAACTACTAGACGCATACGGGGGCGAACCCTTATAGGCAGGCACCCCTCACAGCACAGGAGCTAGATAGGCGGGCAGGCGTTGGTACCAGGTATTTGGGGTCTATTTGCCTGACCCGGCCATGAAGGAGGTTAGCATGGTTAATACCAAAGTCCCTGCCAGTTGGGATCTTGAAGTCGATCTCATTTCGGTGGGATCAAGCACAGGAGGATTTGCCGGTGCGATTGTCGGCCACGACCTGGGCCTCAAGACGGTGCTTCTCGAGAAGTCCAGCGCCCTTGGCGGCGGCACAGCCCTGTCGGGCGGAGTTTTCTGGATTCCTTTCAATCACCACATGTTGGCGGAGGGACTGGAGGACTCTCGAGAGGAAGCCCTGACCCATGTCAGGAGGATCAGCCTGGGCCGTCATGATGAGGAGCAACTTGCTGCCTACATAGATACGGGCCCGGAGGTGATGAGGTACCTTGAACAACATACGCCGATGCGCCTGGCCATAGAGAGCAGTCCGGACTATTACGCGGATCTGCCCGGCGGCAAGCCGCGTGGGCGGCAGCTCTACCCTGATCCCGAAGTCATGATACCCATGCTTAAGGCTGCGGAGGAGACATATCCCATCCTGGCCAAGGTCCGCCGGGACCCAGTCCCTTTCTTTCTGGGCTTGCGTGATCTTTGGGCGGAGGGACGTGGCCTGATTGCACCGCTGGCCATGGCTTGCGTGGACCGGGGCATCGATATCATGTTTGAGACCAGGGCCAGGGAACTCATTGTGGAGGCAGGCAGGGTCATCGGGCTGCGTGCCGAGCGAGACGGGAAGGACTTCTTCATCAGGGCGGCAAAAGGGGTGCTGCTGGCCAGTGGTGGATTTGAGTGGAACAACGAGATGAACCGCAGGTTCATGAACTGCTCGGGCCTGACGCCGTATACGCCGCATTACAATGAAGGGGACGGCCAGTTAATGGGGATGGAGGTCGGTGCTGCAGTTGGCCTCATGGACCACGCCATTTTCCAGCCCACGCTTCATGTAGAGGGGGAAATGACGGAGGGCAAGCCCTTATATCGAGGTATCTCGTATGGCTACCCCGGGACTATGCTGGTAAACCGCCACGGCCAGCGCTGCTGCAATGAGTCCTTCTATCCTGATATAGGTAGATCCTTCTTTGTGTATGACAAAGTGAACTCCGAACTTGTCAATCTTCCCTTGAGCTGGGTAGGCGATAAGACGGCTACCAGCAGGCTGGGTTTGAGCGGGATGGCCAAGATAACCAAGAATCCAGACTGGTTGATGAGTGCGGAGACCCTGCCGGAGCTGGCAGCGAAGCTGGGCATCCCAGCGGAGAACTTGGTGCAGACTGTGGAAAGATTCAACAGGCTTTGCACCGAGCAGGGCCGCGACCTGGACTTCCAGAGGGGCGAAACGACCTACCAGAACTGGTGGGGAAAACGCTTCTTTCCGGACATGGAGTCCAATCCCACCCTGGGCCCGTTAACCCAACCGCCCTTCTTTGGTGTGAAGCTTGGGATTGGCTGCGTAGGCAATCTCGGCGGGCTGATAGTCAACAAGAGTGCCCAGGTCATTGATACTCGCGGGGAGACAATACCGGGCCTCTACGGGACCAGTAACGCTACTGCGCTGCTGTCTCACGGTTTCACCTATACGAGCGGATCAAGTCAGGGCAAGAGTGTAATCTTTGGATATATCGCCGCCAGGCATATGGCCAAGGGTGAGCAGGGCTAGCAGAGGGTATCACTAAACCGGGGGGCCAACCTGATACCTGCGGCCCCCCGGTGGCAGCCTTGTATGGGGGCGAGGATCCGGGCGCGGCCGGTATTCGGGTCCGACAGGTCCGTGGCATGGAGACCAGAATGAGCCAATGGCTAACATGGCGTAACGGGTTGCGGGATATTACCGTCCGGCTTTCCCCGGCCAGGCAGCCAGCGGGCAGGCCCTCTTGTCAAACATAGCCGAACCATATGAGTATCCAGATTGCGGCCATTTCCACCCCTGTGATGGTCCAGAATACCCTCTGGAAACTACCCTTCCTGATTTTGTGGTTAAAAAGAAGCATGCCCCCGAGTCCGCCTACCCATCCACCGGCCAGTACGAGTCCGTGCAGCAGGTTCTCCGGAACACGCCGGTGATGATGCAGGGCTTGCAACTTGTCCAGGCCGTAGAACAGAAATGCCGTCAGGTTAGCTGATATGATCCATGAGACCAGAAGACCCAGTGGAAATTGCCAGTGAAGGACGAAGGTCAAAAGGATCGGCAACAAGAGCGCGGGGATGCCGTAAATCTTGATTGCCGATATCCTGATCGTGGCAGGTCTCATAAAGGATATTATACTCTCTTGAGCAGGGATGTGTTTTCCCTGCATTCGAGAAACAGGCGCCTAGTTTTTTGATAGCTCTAGCGTCTCAACGATACCCACAAGTTGCAGCCGGTCAGGATATACCGGCCCGGAGTTCTCGACGGGAGGGTATAGTGCGATCTCTATTGACATCTGGTCCGCTGGATTCGGTCTGCATATGCAAATCACCCACATCCTCTGCTTTCGTGTGTTGTCCAATGCGCCTCCTTGTTGTCGGTTCTTAAGTTCCAGCAGTGCGCCGGGCGAGTTTCATCTATTGCCCTTAACCTGGTTGATATCGCCTCTATACAGACTGCCACAAAGGGTGTGAACAAGGCATAAAGAGGGCCCCAGAAGACCGTAAACAAAAGATAAACATCAGCTTGTGGGTCAACTGCATGGGTCGGGCTTCTGCTTGGCTGGTTACGAGGGCGATAAATCCCGAATTTTTCTGACACCTCTTTGCCTGCGTTGGTGACCGTTATATAATAGCGTCAAGGCGTTGGATCGGGTTTCCTCGCTTAATCGTATGCCAGGAGTGCCATGCCGACCAATCTGACTCCCCAGTATTTTGAGGCGGAAAAGCGGTACCGGTCCGCCACGACTCCACAGGAAAAGGTTGAGGCCTTGGAGGAGATGCTGGCGGTCATGCCCAAGCACAAGGGCACGGACAAGCTCCGGGCCGACTTGCGCACGAAGATCGCCAAGTTTACGGAGGAAGCGCAGCGAAAGCCGGTGGTCGGCAAGAAGGGCAGTCTCCTTCACCGTATCGTGAAAGAGGGGGCGGGCCAGGTAGTGCTGGTGGGTCTGCCTAATGCAGGCAAGTCCAGTATAGTGTCGGCGGTAACGGAGTCCCAGCCAATCGTTGCCCCCTACCCCTTTACCACGCAGTCACCTGTACCAGGGATGATGAAGTACGAGAACATCCAGTTCCAATTGGTCGACGTGCCGGCACTTAATGCTCCGCATGTGGATGCCTGGCTAAGAAATATCGTGCGAGGTGCTGATCTGCTGCTGGTGGCTGTCGATCTGGCGTTGGACCCGCTTGCACAAATGGAAGAGATAATGGCGCACTTGCAGCGTTATCGGGTGAAGATCGTAGATGTACCGGACGAGGCTGGAATACTGGTGGACAAGAAGGCCGTCATCGTCGGGACAATGGCGGATATTGAAGGTGCAGAGCAAGGTTGCCGGGACTTGAAGAACAGGTTTACAGGCTTGCCGGTCGTTTGCCTGTCTACGGAGACTGGACATGGTGTGGAAGAACTGGGTCCGGTCATATACAGGACGTTGGACGTAGTCCGGATTTATACAAAGGTGCCAGGGCAGAAGCCTGACATGTCGGAACCTGTAGTGATGCCGAGGGGCAGCACCATCGAGGACGTTGCCGAATCGGTACACAAAGACTTCGTGAAGAAGCTCAAATATGCCCAAATATGGGGTTCTGCGAAGTTCGATGGACAGAAAGTCAAACGCAACCACGTGGTCCAGGAAGGCGATATCGTAGAGTTGCATGCCTGACCTGTCGAGGGCGACTATGCGCATTGCAGCGGGATGAAATCCGTTGAGCATTGTCCCATTGCGGACCGCGACTGCCGTCCCCAATTTCCAGTATGCCGTTGCAGAACCTTGGCCTGATTGGTATAATTTGCTTGATGCAAAGTATAGGTGACAAGCAAAGTACCCTTAATTCCAGTCTGGAGCGTTGCTGGACGGGAAGCTGCAGCTTTGGGCCTGACGTTGAAACGCTACAGTTGATCGAAAGCATAATAAGCTTGACCAAGGTACCATTGCGGCCGGTCTTCCCACGAGAGTGGCTCAATGCCGACGTGACCATGCCCCAATTAAGAATACTCCTGATCCTGTTTGAGGACGGACCCAGCAGGATGAGTGCTCTGGCTTCAAGTTTGGGTGTTAGTCTGGCTACCGCTACGGGAATTGTGGACCGATTATTCGATAGAGGGCTCTTGGAGCGAAAGAATTCGTCCGAGGACAGAAGAGTGGTCATGTGCACTCTCTCGAACAAGGGGAAGCTGCTGATGAGTAATCTATCGGCATCAGGCGTGGGACAAGTGAGGCGAATCCTGGAAGCGATGACGCTGGAGGAACTACGTACCGTGGCTGCGGGTACCCAGGTACTTATTAGCGTGGCCGAGCGTTTGGGTATTCGTCCGGACGAAACATGATTGAAATAATTTGGGCAGGCAGATCTGGACACAAGGTCATACCCCCCTTCCTTGTGGGGCAGGTCCGGCCTTTAAGGCTTGGGGCTGGAGTATGCCGCCGCTCTTGGCACAATTAGGACCTGTCATCTCCGGTCTGCCTGCCGGTGGCCTTATTTTGACAACAGTTCGAAGCTGTGTCCTGGCTTGACACGTTCGCCTACCTGGCAACCATTCCGCCATCGACTACCATGGTATGGCCCGTGACAAAGGAGGCAGCATCTGAGCAGAGCCACACAGCAGCCTCTGCTATTTCGGCTGCCTCTCCCAGGCGGCCGATGGGGTGCATGTTAAGGTAGAACTCCTCCAATTTAGGCCGCGCCGCGATGTTTCGCTCAATGAGTGGGGTATTGATAACGCCCGGACAGAGTGCATTGATCCTGACTCCGGACGTGGCATATTCCAAAGCTGCTGACTTGGTCAGGCCAACTACACCATGTTTGCTGGCCACATAGGCCGCTGTGCCTGCAAACCCGATCAGGCCGGCCACTGAAGAAGTATTTACGATCGCCCCCTTACCCTGTGCCAGCATGTGCGGGATTTCGTATTTCATACAGAGCCAGACGCCTTTTAGATTGATCTCTATCATGCGGTCCCACTCTTCTTCCGTCGTATCCGCTGTCCGTTTGCGCCCGCCGCCGATACCGGCGTTGTTAAAGGCGCAGTCCAAGTGACCGTAGGTCTTGATGCAGTGATCGATCATGGTCTCGACCTCCGCGGCCCGGGTCACGTCCGCCTTGATGAAGATGGCCTTGCTTCCAGTCTCCCTGACCAATGCCAGCGTCTCTTCACTGCCTTCGACCATGATATCGGCAATTATCACGTTAGCACCCTCGCGGGCAAAGGCGGCAGCGGCGGCCCGGCCTATACCTGAACTGCCCCCGGTGATAAGCGCGATTTTGCCATCAAGCATCTTCATGATTCAAAAACCTCCAATTACCTTTCAACTCATTTGTGCACCAAAGGCGGGGCCGTAACAACCTTAGGCGACCCTGTTCCACCGCGATTCGTGGAAATCAACCACTTTCTTGATTGCTCTGGCGCTTCTTTCGAAGGTTGGGAAGGTGGTGAATCCGGCTTTGATCATCTTGTCGCCCAACCGGGCTGCTTCTGCTTCCATTTGCCCTGGACTCAGGACTAGTGAAAAGCTCTTCTCCTGGCTGGCCTTGTATGCAACCAGGGCTTCTATGAGTTCTTCCATATGACCCGGTAAATACTCCCACATCTGGGACAGAAAGGGAACGCAAAGCTCAAGGACCACCGTATCGATGTTTCTATCGTTGGCCACAATATTGAGGGACTTGATGAGGCCATCGATCGATTCAAGATTCCAAGAGATATCGAGCGGGTTCATATAGCTGCCGCCGATGATATTGAAGAAGCTGGCAAACTCCTCGTAGGAGGCAGCGCCCAGCATGGGCACTGAAAGCCCTTCTTTGGCGAAGGCATCCGTTATGACTACGGACTGGCCGCCGCTGTAGGCTACGAGACCCACTCTGTTACCTGGGGGTGGTTGTATGTAGAGCAGCGCCTTGATCGTGTCCACCATTTGTTCCAGGTTCTCCACTCGAATCGCGCCGCACTGTTTGATTATGGCATCCCACATTGCTGCATTGGTTGACAGCGAACCGGTATGCGAAAACGCGGCTCTGGCCCCGTCTTCTGTCTTACCACCCGCCCATATGAGTACGGGCTTCTTCTTTGCTGCCCGTTTGAGCACATCCATGAAACGGCGTCCGTCCTTGACACCTTCGATGTACATGCCGATGATCTCAGTCTGTTCATCGTCGCTCATGTATTCCAGAAAATCAGTGCTTTCCAGGACCGCAGCGTTACCGTAGCTGATGGTCTTACTCACCCGGAAGCCGTGTGTTTCGCCAACCAGGCTGAAGAAAATGGCATGGGTGCCGCTCTGGGCAATGAAACCAACCTTTCCCCCGTTTCCACTGTACTGGCTGGTGTCGTGACGTAGTCCAAGGGAAGGGTTGAAAACCCCCATGCAGTTGGGGCCGATGAGATTGAACCCGGCCTCGCGGGCCACCCGCACAATGTACTCTTCCAGAGTCTTGCCCTCTTCGGTCCTGGTTTCAGAGAACCCGGAAGTGAAGAAACTGGCGCCACCTGCACCCGCCTCTATGCAGTCATGCAGTATCCTGGGCGTGATTGACCTGGGCACCGCGACTATCACATAGTCAACCGGCTTGGGAATATCCGCCAGGCTGGGATAGTTTTGAAAGCCCAAATCAAGTATGCCCGGGATCTCGTTGGGGTCGATTTGCACCGAGTAGACTTCCCCCTTGAAGGTGGTCTGGCATTTGAGCCACATATAGTCGTTGGCCCTCTTGTCGCCGACCACCGCTACGGTTCTTGGATTAAAGACTCTGTCAAGCCCCTGTTTCATGAAGAACCTCG
Organism: Chloroflexota bacterium; assembly: GCA_003551705.1. Classification (GTDB taxonomy): domain Bacteria; phylum Chloroflexota; class Dehalococcoidia; order UBA2247; family RBG-13-53-26; genus PUNJ01. Next base: position 14,950 of record PUNJ01000074.1, read on the forward strand.
CTTGATTGTGATAGAGCGTGAAGCTCGCTTGTGATGGTACCTAGTTTACTATGTTTCAGACCAAAAAGGTATTTCGGCACAGGCACTTAAGGATGCCGGGTCTCCTGATGTATCGGAAAGGCTTTCTCGAGCCGGTGATCGCCGACTCGCTCGTGAGATTCGCACAAGGAAGCCTTTCGGAATCCTCCAATTTTTTACGAATTAGTTATTTGTTGGTCTCGATGTTTATGCCCCGTTTACGCCTTTGGTTGTAGTATCAAGCACATACCTGTCTTAAGCAGTGGCTGCTGGACTAGTATGCTCTTGGCGTAGCAAGGCTGTGCGGCAGCGGGAGGTGCGTGATGAAGGCTCTTATGATTGAGGACGATCAAAACATTGTGGAGATTGTGTCCCTGGGTTTCAAGATGCGGTGCCCGGAGGTAGACATCGTGGCTGCCAACAATGGTGAAGCAGGCATTCGGATGGCAAAGACCGAAGACCCAGACATAATCATACTTGACTTGGGACTGCCTGACATCAGTGGCTTTGAGGTGTTGGCTTGCATAAGAAGGTTCACCAAAATCCCGGTACTGGTACTCTCTGTGAGAACAGATGAGAAGGACATATCGAAGGGGCTGGAACTGGGAGCCGAGGACTACGTATTGAAACCCTTTAAACAGACGGAATTAATCGGTCGGGTCAGAGCACTTCTCTCTACCAGGGGCAGGGCAACCCAAGAGTCGTGGATCGAGTGCGGACCGGTGAAGTGCCTTCCGCATCGACGGCAATTGCTGTTCAAGGACTCTCCTTTAAGTGTGACTGCCACCGAGTTTGATATTATCAGGCATCTCATGGAGAATGCCGGCCGCGGGGTTAGCAGCAAGGAACTGTGCGAGGTAGTCTGGTCCGATGGTAACAAGGCGTTGGAAGACAGCCTGAAGCTGCACATCAAGAGGCTTCGCCGGCGGGTGGAAGAGGATCCGGAAAATCCGAAGATGCTCGTGTTCAAGGCTGGGACAGGTTATTACCTGTCCCGTCCGACTAGGGAAGTTTCTCGAAAATATCCATCAGGTCAAGCGGCTGTCTGACAAGCTTGTCTGCTCCTGCCCCGACCAGTTCCTGCTCAGGCCGGAAGCCCCAGAGGGCTGCTACGGGCAGCATACCGGCCGCCCTGGCTGCCAGCATGTCTTGAGGGCCATCACCAAGATATATGAATTCTGCGGGACTTACTTGCAGGCGGCCGGCTATTAGGAGAGCCCCTGCTGGGTCTGGTTTCAAGGGTAGGGCTGGTTGAGCTCCAATGACCTCGTGGAAGTGCCAGCGGGACAGGATTTCCTCTATCATGAGGCGGGTGAACTCATGGTTCTTGTTAGACAGGACTGCCATTTTGGTACCTCTGGCCGTGATAGCATCCAGTAGATCGGGTATACCATGGTATGGCCGTGTATTTTGCCGCCATCGCTGCCTGTATCGCTCCCGGTAATCGTTTATCAGAGTCGTAACCATACCTTCATCGCGTTTGCTCTCCGGCAAGGCCCGGAAGGCCATTTCCTCGACGCCGTCACCGATCAGTTCCCTGTAGGTAGCTACCGGGTGCTCGGGTAAACCGAGATTGCGCAAGGCCGCATTGACGGAATCTGCAATATCTTCCAGCGTGTCAAGCAGCGTACCATCGAGGTCAAAAAGGACAGCTTTCCACATGCCCTAATTGTGCCGGTTGTCGGCCCCATATTGCAAACGCCTGCACCACGTGAACTTGGCTGTTCGGCGCTTGTGGCCGGGCTGTGCAGCCGTGTAGCGGGGGCTTCCCGGGTGCTCCTTTGCCCTGCCTGTTTTGCCTTGACAGGTAGAGGGTGCAATGTTAAAGTAACCTGGTTAGCAGTTTCGCCAAGAGAGTGCTAACAGGGGTGGGGCATGACTGAGTTGCCGGATAGAAGAGCGGAAATCTTGCGGATTATTGTTTCCGATTACATTGCTTCAGCTAATCCTGTCGCGTCGGAAATGATTGCACGTGTTTACTCACTGGGTGTAAGTCCTGCCACCATAAGGCACGAAATGGCTCGCCTTGAGGAGGAAGGCTACATCAGCAGGCCCCACACCTCTGCCGGAGGCATTCCCTCTGATAAGGGATATCGGTACTACGTACAGTGGCTCGTAAGGCAGGCAAGACTGGACACAGATGATCAGCTGGCGATCAGGCGTTTCTTCGATGAATCGGAGCAGGAGCCCGAAGCCTGGGCGCGCCTGGCAGTATCGATATTGACCCAGAAGCTCGATAACTTCGCCATAGCTACGGTGCCGCGGACCCAGACTTGTCACTTCCGGTATATAAACCTTGTGGCTTTGCAGGACTTGCTGGTCCTGCTCGTATTGGTCTTGCAAGAGGGGAAAGTGAAGAAGAGGCTGCTCCAGACTGCAGAACCGGCCAGTCAGGATGAGCTTATGGTATGCGCCAACAAGCTGAATTCCCTCTATAACGGTTTCGACTATAGGAACATAAAAGCAAAGAAATTCGCCTTAAGCTTGCTGGAGCAGGACCTGACTGATGCTGTGACCGAGATTATGGAGGCTGAAGACAGGCACAGGTATGACCAATACTATCTTGATGGCTGGCGCCACCTTGTGAGCCATATTGAATTCATGGAGGGCAAGAGGATGCTGAGCCTGGCGGAAGCCCTGGAGGAGAGGTCGGTTTTGGTCAGCTTGCTGGCATCCGTGCAGGATGGATCGGGACTGAGAGTGACGATAGGCGATGAAAACGCCGTTGAGGCTTTTCAGGAATGCAGCGTCATTCTTAGCAACTATGGCGTTGATGATCTGCGCGGTGCCATAGGAATCATTGGCCCGACGCGGATGCCCTATGGAAAGGCTATTTCGATGATAGACTGCATATCAGCCGTGATGAGCGACCTTCTGAAACGGCTGCCGGCATAAGCAAGGGGAGATTATGAATGACGATGAAGTAAGAACTGAAAAGGGGGAGATGGGGGAACAGGCAGAAGAGGCCGAAGCTAAGAGCTTGACCGAGCTTCTTGAAGAGGAGCGCTCGAAGGCTGAGAAATATTTGCATAACTGGAAAAGGGCGGAGGCGGACCTCGATAACTACCGGAAGCGGGTTGAGATAGAGCGCGCTGAGGTGTCCAAATACGCCAACGTCTCGCTTATCATGAGTTTGCTGCCGGTGATCGACGACTTGGAACGGGCTCTGGCCAGTAAACCGCGTGAGTCGAGGCATACCGGCTGGATAGAAGGTATAGAATTGATCTGCCGGAAGCTGAAGGCGGCTTTGGAGAGTTGGGACTTGAAGGAAATCGAGGCATTGGGGCAGGACTTCAATCCGGCTGTGCACGAAGCTGTGGCGCAGGTAGAAGGTGAAGAGGGCAAGGTGATAGAGGAGATACAGAAAGGGTACACGGTGCGCGATCGCGTAATTAGACCATCTCTTGTGGCGGTAGGTACGGGCCGAAGGGGTGGCTAGATTCACAATTCTAAGGACAGGAGGCTGGTGAGAAAGAGCAAGAATGGGTAGATGCGTCGGAATTGATCTGGGTACGACTTTTAGTTTGATAGCTAGCATGCAGGGTGGAGAACCAGTCATCATACCTACTGCAGAGGGAGAGAGGCAGTTACCCTCGGTGGTGGCCATCAACAAGGCAGGGGAGAGGTTGGTAGGGTGGCTGGCCAAGCGTCAGGCTATCACCAATCCCGAGAATACTATTTACAGCATCAAGCGCTTGATGGGACGGAGGTTCAGGGACGCCACGGTACAGGCTGACATCAAGCGCTTGCCTTATACAATAACCGAGGCACCGAATGGAGATTGTCGGGTAGCCATAAGCGGGGTGGAGTACAGCCCCCCGGAGATATCGGCCATGATACTTCAGAAGCTGAAGGCCGATGCGGAAGCCTATCTTGGCGAACCGGTAACGGATGCAGTCATAACCGTCCCTGCCTATTTCAACGACAGCCAGCGTCAAGCCACGAAGGATGCCGGTGCCATAGCCGGGTTGAACGTGTTGCGCATCATCAATGAACCGACTGCATCTTCACTGGCATATGGCCTGGACAAGAAGGGCGAAGCGACGGTGGCTGTGTATGATTTGGGCGGCGGCACCTTTGATATATCCATTCTCGAGATCGGTGACGGCACATTTCATGTGAAGGCTACCAGTGGTGATACGCATTTAGGCGGCGACGACCTGGATGAAACGATCATGGACTGGTTATGTGAGGAGTTCAAAAAGGAAAACGGCATCGATCTCAGACTGGACAGGATGGCTTTGCAACGGATAAAGGATGCAGCGGAAAAGGCGAAGCGGGAGCTGTCCAGCATGCAACAGACCGAGATCAACCTGCCATATATTACTGCGGACGCCACCGGCCCCAAACATCTGAGCATGAGCTTCAGCCGGTCCAAGCTGGAACAGCTTGTTATGGACCTGTTGGACAGGAGTATGGGGCCTTGCCGTCAGGCCTTGGCCGACTCTGGTCTGTCGCCGGACCAGGTTAATGAGGTGATACTCGTGGGCGGACAGACTCGCATGCCGCTGGTCCAGGAGAGGGTGGGCAAATTCTTTGGCAAGGACCCGCATAAAGGCGTGAACCCGGACGAAGCAGTGGCCATGGGAGCCGCTATTCAGGCTGGCGTGCTCAAGGGGGAGGTCCGCGAGGTATTGTTGCTGGACGTTACGCCCTTGACTCTGGGTATCGAGACCCTGGGTGGCGTTTCCACACCTCTCATAGATCGCAATACTACAATACCCACCAGCAAGAGCCAGATATTTTCGACGGCCAGCGACAATCAGCCGAGCGTTGAGATTCACGTGCTGCAGGGTGAGCGGTCTGTGGCTTCCGGAAACAAGAGCCTTGGTCGCTTCGTGCTTGACGGTATTCTGCCGGCGCCCCGGGGGGTCCCCCAGGTTGAGGTCACCTTTGACATAGACGCCAATGGCATCTTGAATGTCCGTGCAGCGGACAAAGGGACCGGCAGGGAGCAGAAGATAACAATCACGGCTTCCAGCGGGCTTAGCCAGGAAGAGATCGAGCAGATGCGCAAGGACGCCGAGTTGCATGCAGCTGAGGACCTGCAGAGGAAAGAGGGGATCGAGACCCGGAACACAGCGGATAACACGGTTTACCAGGCAGAGAAGATCATGAGTGAGCAGGGAGACAAGATACCTGAAGATATGAGAGTTGAGGTGGAAGTAAAGGTCTCGGCAGTCCGTGCTGCTTTGGGAGGCCAGGATATAGAGTTAATCAAGAGCGCCAACGACGAGTTGATTGGTTCGATGCAAAAGGTGGGTACGGTCATTTACCAGGAAACCGGGCAACAAGCCCCGGACGGTGATGGTCATGGTCCGGCGGGGAATGGGGTTGAAGCGGAGGATGTGGGCACTGAAGAAGGCGAATTTCGGGAGGCCTAGGCAGGGACAAGCACCGTGAGTCTCCCGCCTATCATGCCGGACTGGAGCAGGACTGTGAGCAATTGGGCAGGGCATCTGGATACGGGGATGCCCTTTTTGGGTCTCTTTCGTGACATGTCTTGACTTGCACTGCTCTTTTTGGCGCCCGGAGCCAGGTCCCGTGCGGCCTTTTATGCTTCGGGAGAGCCTGTTTCTGGAATCGATGGCCAGCAGGCCCACCCGTGATAGAAATCTACGAGGTTTGGCATCGATGTTACCTATGAGGGAACAGGTTACTTTATCACAAAAGGGTTGCCTTGATGGCTTGAGAATGCCATAATAAGCCTGGACCGTTCCCCAAACTGTCCGCGCGAAACGTCGGGGTGTAGCGCAGCCTGGTAGCGCACTTGAATGGGGTTCAAGTGGTCGGAGGTTCAAATCCTCTCACCCCGACGCCGATTAAACCTCTCCGTCCCATCTATAGATATTAGGCTCTTAGCCAAAATAAGGCTTGTGTGTCCTTCCCTGTTTCTGCATGGCTTTTTGGTTCCCACAGGATTTGTGTTAAACTCTGGTTGCCCAGACATGGGCGGGAGCGTCGCCTGGTGGTCTCGCGGCCATCCTGGTGGGTTACTTGCAAAGGGGACAGACCATGCAGGACCGACAGAAATCGCTAAGGTCCCTTAGCGCCTTCGCCAAGCTCATCGGGCTCAGGCTCGTTGACGTAAAGGATGGATGGAGTCTGTGTGAACTCGACATAGCGGAGAGGATATACAACGAAAATCTGACGGTGCACGGAGGGGCAATCTATAGCTTGGCTGACGTCGGCATGGGCGCGGCCGTCCATAGCCGTATGAGCCGAGACGAGCGATGCACTACGGTGGAGATTAAGATAAACTACTTCCATGCGCCGACATCCGGGCTGCTCAGTTGCGAAACGAGAGTCGTCCATAAGGGAAGGAAGATTGGGGTTATGGAGTCCGAGATCAGGAACGAGGGGCGGCCGGTAGCCAAGGCTATCGGGACCTTCTATATATCGAAGCGCAGCGAGGATGGCGCCTCCGGCGGAGTGTTGCCGCGTGACGAAACCTAGGCAGCCGGCTTCGGTGTCTTCTCAAGGAACGTCTTACCTGAGATCGGATAGATGGCGACGTTCAGTATGTCGTCCAGGACGTCGGACATGTCCTTGATCGATTCTCGGGCCTGGTCAAGTTCCGGCGCCAGCAGGTCCCCGGGACGGCAAGTTACGGGCGGAGATGTTCGCTTGGATGCCTTCAAGACCTTGTCGAGTATCTGAGGATCAATCGGAGCGGGGGGCTGGCCGTATAGACCGCAACAATAGTCGGCAATCTGGGTAGGTACGAGTTTGTATCGACCAACGATCACATTCTGCACGGCCTGGACGCCGATCATCTGGCTCATGGGCGTCACGAGCGGCGGATATCCCAGCTCACTTCGCACCCTGGGGATTTCCTTGTACACTTCGTCCAACTTGTCAAGGGAATCAGACTGGCGGAGCTGCTCGATCAAATTGGAAATCATGCCGCCGGGTATCTGGTGTGACAGGACAGCTGTATCGATGATGGACATGCGGGTATTGTTGACCAGGTCTTTGTAACCGGTGATTATCGATTCCAGTTTTGTTGCCAAGGCCAGTAGTGAATCCAGGTCCAGGCCTGTGTCCCTCTCGGTATTCAGCAAGGCCACGGTAAAGGGTTCAACGGCTGGGTGTGAGGAGCGGAGCGCCAGGGGAGAGAAGGCAGTATCTATCAGGTCTATTCCGGCTTCGGCGGCCTTGAGACAGCTCATGGCGGCCATACCGCTTGTATAGTGGGTATGCAACTGGATGGGCACATGCAGGACGGCCTTCAGGGCTGTAATCAAATTGTAAGCATCATCCGGGGCTATGAGTCCCGCCATGTCCTTGATGCAGATGCTGTCGGCGCCCATTTCCTGTAACAGCTTTGCCTTGCTGGTATAGTAATCGAGATTGTAAACAGGACCGCCCATTTTAGGTTCTGTCAGGGAATAACAGATGGAAAGCTGGGCATGCTTGCCGCATGCCTTGATAGCTTTGAGGCTGGCCTCAAGGTTCCTCTCGTCGTTGAGAGCATCGAATACACGAAATATGTCGATACCGCAATCGGCGGCATGGCGAACGAACGCCTCGACTACGTCATCCGGGTAGTGACGGTAGCCGACCAGGCTCTGGCCCCGCAGCAGCATTTGAAACGGGGTGTTGGGGGCCAACTCCTTCAGTCTGCGCGGGCGGTCCCATGGGTTCTCATTCAAAAAACGTAGAGCGACATCAAAGGTGGCGCCGCCCCAGACCTCGAGGGAATGGAATCCGATTCGATCGATTTCCGGGATGATGCTGGCAATATCATGCGACCGCATGCGGGTGGCCAGTATGGACTGGTGCCCGTCGCGCAAGGTTATATCCGTAATCCCGAGACGACCCTTGTTTAGGTGGCTACTCATGGCACCCGTTAGGCCCCCGGGTGTCTTCGCACACGATTTCGACTCCGTCTGTCCCCCGCGATCGGCGGACCTGTATATGGGCAGGATTCTATCATGTTTTGTCCCGGGCTTGCAAGCCTTGCGGATGCAGTCCATGCTTGACCGTGCGGGCTGTGGTAGAATGCTAGCCGTGTACAGATGCTGCGAGGGCGCTATCAAACAGGCAGGGAGGTTACTCAATGTTGAAGGAGATGTTGCTGATAAAGAGGAAGGATGGACTCTCAATGGAGGATTTCGTCAAACACTACGAAGAAGTGCACGCACCTCTGATCATGAGGATGTGTCCCAGCGTCAGGAAGTATGCCCGCAACTATGTGACCAATACCCTGGGTGCTCAGGGCCCGGGCTTCGATTGTATCACCGAAGTCTGGTATGAGAATATCGATGGCTTCAAGGCGCTGGGCAAGATCTACATGTCCGAAGAGGGCAAGGCCATCCGCGAGAGCGAGGATAGGTTCATGGACAGCCAGTTGGTGGTGTTCCTGGTGGATGAGAAGGTGTCCGAATGAGAGCTAACGTGCGGTAGTATCGAGGTGGGCGGGCTAGTTTATAAGAGCCGTTCACGCTGAAGCTCCATGTCCGATGAGCACTATACTGGACATGACTTTCAGTTTGCATTAGTATCTATACACAAAGGCCAACGTAGCATGGGTGCAGGAGGCCGCCCGAGGGAGAGGCGGGCCCCACCGGTACAGATGCTTCGCGGCCGGCCAAAAAGGGGGGATCATGGTCAAGTCCGCTGTATGCTTACTGCTCATGGTTTTGCTGCTTCTTACGACCCTCGGATGTGAGCCCAACGGAGGCGATGAGCGTTCCCTCGCGGAGGAAAACATTCGCCATACCATCAACGCGTTGATGCAAGAGCAGCGGGATGGGAATACGGGCGCTGACTACTGGTTATTCGGGCCGCAGTTCCAGTTCCAGTCGCCGACATGGTGGAGCGTACTGGAGATCAGCAGAATAGAGGGTCATTTCGGGAAGGCGCTTGTTCAAGTTGACAGCAGCGAGGGGGGAACTGCCGTCCGGAAGGCCTGGACCTTCAATATGGTCGAGTCCAGTGACGGATGGAAAGTCGCTGCTATAGCAGAGGCCTGAGCAAGGCTGGTCATTAACTATGCCCACAGCAC
>PUNJ01000147.1 GCA_003551705.1 Chloroflexota bacterium
ATACGATAGGATGTTTGGCGATCTCTGTTGACAGCAACTGAAAATACGGCGAACCACAAGGAAAGAGCTGCTGCATGGGAAGGTTCGCGGCTACTGTAGTAATCGATGCTCCGGTGGATAGGGTCTGGGCCCTGGTCGATAATCTGGAGGACTGGCCGCTGTGGACGCCGTCCATAAAGGGCATCGAAAAGTTGACACCAGAGCCCCTGGGTCTCGGCTCCAAGCTGGGTGTGACGGCAAAGATACGCCGTATGCAGATCAAGCTTGTTATGACCATGGTTGAGTTCGCGCCCGAGCGGCGTGCAGTACTGGAGGGCAAGGTCTTTGGCATGACGTTACGGCGTTTCTACGAAATGGAACCCATCAGCGGCGGTAGCACACGCGTCACCTGTGGTGGAGAATTTTCGGGACCGCTGGCCTTTCTGGCCCGACGTGGCGGGCAAGCGGTATCCGATGATATAGCGAGGTCGGCAAAGAGATGGATAGAGCAGGGAGAACTTTCTTCAACCCAAGACCGTCGTTGATGGCAGGTACGGGGTGTTCCCAGTCAAGATACAGCCTGATGTTTGGAGAACCTCCGGAGTTATCCAGCGAATGTCCTCCTCTCCTCTTAGGACGGAGACCACATGACCGTCGTAGCTTGTTTGCTCAACCTGGTATAGGGATTCACCGTAGCAGAGGAGAAGTTCTCTGTCGCTGGACAACTCCACCACCTGGCATGCCCTGAGACCGGCAATTCCAATTCCGAGGACCTTGACGACTGCTTCCTTGGCAGTCCAATAGCGGAAGAAGAACTCCCAGGACTTTCCCCCGCATAGCTCCCACTCGAACCTGGTCGCCACATAATCGAGCAGGGACTCGTTCCGGGGAGAGGCGTCCTCGATATCTATGCCCATGGGCCGGGGGCCCGCCACTGCCGCTACATATCTTGGTTTGTGAGAAAGCGACCAGTAGCAGCCGTTAGAGGGTAAGGGCACATCGTTCCGGTTCTTGAATATCTCCCCCAAGTCATAACCACCTGCCAGGGCGCTCAGGTGCAAAGCCCGGCGGGCTGTGCGACTTAGGAATGCGACCTTTTTCCTGCCCGTCAGTCCTTCTGCCTGGGCGGGTACGGGTATAATCACGGGGCAGATCATTCCAGCTTGACCGCTTTCTTGATGACGTCCTTGTCAAAATAGTTGGTGGACATCCCGGCATCAACTACAATTCCCTGGGCATTTATGCCGCTTGCCCTGTCACTTAGCAGAAAAGCCGCTGCATTGGCTACTTCTTCAGTGGCCAGTGCCTTCTTGCGCAGGGTCACCTGTTCTGCAAATAGAAAATAGTCTATGTAGCCCGGTATGCCGGCCGATGCTGATGTCTTCAGAAGGCCCGCATTCACCGAGTTGAAACGTATCTCGGAAAAAGCGCTGAAGGACTTGGCCAGAAAGCACACCGTGGAATCGAGGGCGGCCTTAACGGGTGCCATCCAACCGTAGGGTTCCGCTGCCATCCGGTTGGTGGAAATGGAGATAGTCACCACCGCGGCTTTCCTGTCAAGCAGGTCTTTGAAGGCATTGGAAATTGATATCAGAGAAAAGCAGGAGATGTCAACCGACTGGAGAAAATGGTGCCGCTTGGTCTCGTGAAAAGGTCTCAGCCCATCCTCATAGTTGGCAAAGGCGATCGAATGGACAATCCCATGGAGTAGCGGGTGTTTCTTGGAAATGTCGGTTGCCAGCCCGAGGATATCCTCTTCCTTTTCGACATCACAGATGTAGATGTCCGAATCCGGGAAGAGCCTGGCCACCATATCCCTATGCTGCTCAGCCTGGACGGCGTGTATTACGTTTGCCTTGGACTCGACAAGAACCCTGGCAACAGCATAGGCTACGCTCTTTTTATTGGCAACGCCGAAAACCAGGAAGGTGCGTCCCGCAATGCCAAGAAAGTCCATTTTGCCTCCTTAACCCCTGGCTAGACTGACAGCGAACTCGACGGTAACCGCCGTTTTGCCGTCTACCGAAGCTTTGCCTTTCATCAAAAAAACATTGCTGACCTTTTCTGTCAATTCAGCTTCGAGGTCAAGCCTGTCCCCAGGCTTTACCATTTTCTTGAACTTGGCATTGTTGATCCGGACCAGCACGGGCACACCTTCGGCGCCTTCCTCAATCACAGTCTTCGACAAAAGTATTGCTCCTGCCTGAAAAATGGCTTCGCAGACCAGTACGCCGGGCATTATGGGGTTGCCCGGGTAATGTCCTTGAAAGAACGGCTCCTCGAAACTTATCTGCCTGGCGGCCTCGATTTTGCCATCCCGGATTGAGGCGATACTGTCTACATACAGGAAGGGTGGACGGTGTGGAATGGCGTTGAGTATGTCATCCATTACAGGCCCCCCGCCACCTCGAGAGTGGCGCCGGTGACATAGGAAGCCTCTTTTGAGGCCAGGAAGTGTACACAGTAGGCGACTTCGTCCGGTCTTCCGAATCGTTTCAGCGGGACTTGGGAAAGATAGTTGTCGCGCAGCTTGTCCGGCAGGTCTCCTATGAAGTCGGTAGCTATAAAACCGGGAGAAACACAGTTTACGGTGATGCCGCGACTGGCTACCTCTTTGGACAGGGACCTGGTTAACCCTATCTGCCCGGCCTTGGAGGCGGCGTAGTTGGACTGGCCTTCCGGTCCGTGCCTGCCCATGGGGGAGGTTATGGTTATGATACGGCCGTAGCGTTTTCTCATCATCATCTGGACGGCAAACTTGCACATGTAGAAGACGGCGTTGAGATTGACGTCGATGACGCTGCACCAGTCGGACTCCTTCATCATGCCCAGTACCGAGTCCTTGCGGACGCCGGCACTGTTCACAAGTATATGGAAGGAGCCGTATACGTCCTCCACGTACTTGTAAAAGCGTTCGACCTCTTCGTATGAGGACACATCAAACTTCTGTACGTCGAGGTTGCCATCGAAAGGGCTGGCCTCTTCGCGAAACCTGCCTGCTGACGAATCGTCCGAAGAATAAGTAGCAATCACCCTGGCGCCACTCTGCAGGAAACCCGCTGCTATGGCTTTGCCAATGCCTTTCGTGCCTCCGGTGATAATCGCGGTTTGCCCTGTGAAATCAAACATCTTGCCTCCCCTGGCTGAGTATCACAGCCTCAGGTACTTGTCCACGTTATTGGCCACTATAACGCCATAATTGGCCGCTCCCAACCAACCTGACATTATGATTCCCACTGATCCGGTATGGAACAGTCCTGGTAGTTCCTGCGGCAGGGTCATGCTCGTCTTCAGGCCTTCGAACTTGGTGCCGAACGATGTGCCGCAGGGGTGCAGGGTATACCTCTCAAAGGTCCTGGGAGTTGCCGCATCCACATAATCAACCTTCTCGCGCACACCCGGAACGTATTTCTCCAGTGAATCTAGGGTTGTTTTGATGAGTTGCTGTTTGGACTTGTGATATTGTTCGGAGGACAGTTCTGCCCAGTCATCATAGTTGGCATTGGTCGAGGCCACTATTGAATACATCTCCGAGCCTGGTCGAATTGACGGGTAATAGAATGAGAAGGTGCGGCTGGTAATATCGCGGCTGCGCAGTTTGTCCGAATCGAATTCATCAGCCTCGGAAGTGAAGTAGAGATCACCGACGTAATCGATGCTCTCGCCTTTCCTGATACCGATATATACCTGGCAACTGCTATTGTTGAGCCGTGTCCGGTTGCCCTCCTCTACGAAGTCCCTGGAGAAGTTGGTCTCGCCGGCCATCTCAATGGTGGACTTGATATTGGCGTTAGACAGCACTGACCTCGTTTTTACCGGCTGGCCATTGACGACTATGCCGGAGACCCTGCCCTGTTCAACCGTTACTTGCTCTACCAGGGCATTGGTCCTGATATCAACACCATTTTTGAGTAATTCCGCCTGCATCATGCCTATGATCTTATCGGTCCCGCCCTGGAAGGTGTAGACTCCCTTGCTCATGAAATTCGAGAACACGATACCGTAGCTGATGGCCGGATCGTCCAGCGTAGAGCCATTGGCATAGGCGATCGGCTCCATGAGCAGGCGTACAACGTCGCCGCGTCCGGGAAAGAATTTCTCGAAGAGTTGTCGCGTGGTCATGGACTGGTCGTCATAGAAATTCATACTCCGGGCTGTATCGAAGAACTCTTCTATGGGTCCTTGAGGGACTTTGAAATGTTCGCGCATGATACGGGTGAAATCTTCTCTGTCAAAGGTAGTCGTCAAGTTGAACTGGGGATTGTCGAACCTTATTCCCTTGAGTTGTACAATGGAGTCGGCTATTTCACGGCTCCAGTACTTGCGACAAGTCTTTATCATACCGACCGGAAAACCATGAAGGGAGACGTCGAAGATATGGCCTCCTTTACGATGGAACCATGTGGCCAGTCCCCCCAGCTTGAAGTGATGTTCCAACAGGAGTACGGAATGGCCGTCTCTGGCCAGCATATTTGCTGCGGTGAGCCCGCCCAGGCCGCTGCCGATGATTGCAACGTCGTACGCCGGTCTGATTCCTTTTAACCAGTCGCGTGCCATCAGGCCTTCCTCTCTGTAATCACTGTGCTTTCAACACATGCAGGTTCGCCATTGAGATGCCGCTGAGCATAGCCCCTACGATACCAAGAAAACCCTGGTCGGTGCCGCACAGAAACAGGTTCTCCAGGTGTGTCCTGCCGTTTCTGATCTTGGACGGTGAACCATAGACAGCCCCGTTTATGTGGCCGGTGAACTTTTCAATGGTCAGGGGGGTGAACATGTCCTCGTATACCACGGATGCTCGGAAATCAGGCACGATCTTGATAACTTCCTCAAGGGATTGCTGCCGGCATTCCGTTTTGTGAGTAGTGTAAGCGTTGTCTGTAAGCGCCTTCCATAGGTCATAATTTGCCATGTTTGTAGTCCTGACCATCCCCTCGGGAAGCGCTGTCTCAAATTCGAAGTTGTTTGGGCAGCAGATCACGCCGCTGGTTGTGTCCATGAGCGTGGCGGGCTTTCGGTAATTGAAGCGATCGGAATTGTTAAAAAATACTATAGTCTTGTCCAGGCCCAGTTCGGTGGGTTGCCTGTCGAGCACGAAGATGCATTCCGTAAAGCTCAGTTGTCCCTCCTGTGCTATGGTTGCTGCTTGTGCGCCGTTGCCGGACAGGAGTTTCATGGTCTCCAGGTAACCTGCTGAAGACATCACTTTGCCGGCCGTTAGTACCTCTCCGTTGTCCAATTGAAGCGCCTGGACCCTGTTCCGGGAAGCCTGGATACTGTTGACGCCACACTTGAGTCTCAATTCTCCGCCACTCTGCCGGTATTTCTTTACGAGCAGATCCAAGATGTGGCGGACGCCATCCCTGGGCCTGGCGAATCCCTCACAGAACACGCTTTTGAACATGATGACAAACTGTCCGAAGTCCATATCGTGCTCTTGAGCGTTACCGTAAAACATGAGTGGACAAAGGACCATGTCAATGAGCAGGGGGTCCGTGATGATCGACTCCAGCACCTTGCGGGAGGATATCGGCCCTGCATCTAGAGACAGTTCGTCATACTCACCAATCGTCTTGAGGAGTTTCTGAAAGTTATCGGTCTGCTTGGGAAAGTTGTTGTTCACCTCTTCCACGAAGAAGTCAGGATCATTGGTGAACCTGATCGACTTCTCTGGGAACTGGACGGCAGACATATGCTGCTGGTGCAGGTCCAGGTCCTCAGGTTTAAGCCGCAATTGACGTAGCAGTTTGGTCAATGGCCTGGCTTTTGTACCGGGTGCGACGCAATTGGTCATGGCATGCAGCCCGACATCGAATTTCCGCCCTCCGGCATTATAGAAGGAGTTTAGGCCGCCGGTCCGATGGTGCCGTTCCAGAATGCAGACCTTCTTATCGAAATGAGCAAGCCGGATCCCTGCGGCGAGCCCCGACATTCCGGCCCCTATAATCAGAACATCATAGTCCATATCTCTAGTACCCGGTCGCTGGAAACTCGCCCGGCCTCATTCGTGAGTCATGAAGCGGGCTGCAGGCATGGTTACAGATGCGACATGCGCGGTTCCAGGTACGTTACGGAGCTTTGCAGGCTGGCAAGCTCCATGTAATCGTCCTCAGGCACTTCGACACCGAAGCGCTTTCGCAGCTCCATGACAATGTCCAGAAAGTCCATGGAGTCCAGTTCCAGTTGGTCCCTTAGACGAACATCATCCTTGATCTCGCCCAGTTCCTCGTCTGGCGCTATCTCTGAAATTATCTGCAGTATTGCTGACCTGATCTGCTCCTTGGTCATGTACGTCCCCCCTTCAGTATGATAGTCAGCAGTATTTCTTCACGATAAGGACCGAGTTTATCCCCAGCATGCCGAAGGAATTGTTAAGGATACAGTCAACCTTCGGCACTCTAATGGGCTCATTTACGACCAGGTTCTCCATGGCACACTCGGGGTCCAGGTTGTCGAGGTTGATCGTCGGGTGGACAATGGAGTCCTCAAAGGAAGGCAGGTTGCCGGCTAGTTCCAGGGCACCCGCTGCTCCCATTGTGTGACCGATATAACTCTTGGTGTTGTTGATATAGGGAGTAGCCCCGTGGAAGGCTTGCCGGATAGCCCGGCATTCCTGAGGATCTCCCTGCGGCGTGCCGGTAGCGTGTGTGTTGACGAGGTCTATATCCTCCGGGGATATGCCGGCCTTTTGCATGGCCGATTGCATGCATCGCACCTGGCCTTCCGAAGCTGGAAGTATGAAATCGAAGGCATCGGAATTCATGGCATATCCGGCTACCTCGCCGTAAATACCGGCGCTTCTACTCAGGGCATCATCAAGACGTTCAAGGACATACAGGCAGCCTCCCTCGGACACCACTACGCCATTACGGTCCCTGTCGAAGGGCCGGCAGGCCTTTAGCGGGTCAGGATGGTGGGCCAGGGCTCCCTCGTTGCGGAAACTGGCGAAGACGCCGAAGGAGTGGATGGTCTCCGAAACACCCCCGGCTATGGCATAGTCGACTTCTCCCAGCGACAGCATCTGCGCCCCATGTATTATCCCGATGTTACCCGCGGCGCAGGCGGCACCCAGTGTGTAGTGCGGACCGGTGATCCCCATATTGATGGTTACCTCGCCAGCGGGGTTGTTGGCCACAGTCCGGGGATTGTGGTGGTGTGACCAAAATTTAAGATCGTAACCGTATTCTTTTAAGGAGTGGATTTCATTTTCCGTTTCAACATTACCGTGTTCCGTGATTCCGATGTAAATGCCGATTCGAGATCTATCTATCCTGTCCAAGTCCAATTGGGCGTTCGCCATGGCCTCGTGGGTGCAATAGATGGCAATGGAGCCTGCTCTGGTGCCGCGGCGTAGCTCTTTCTTCTTCTGGTACTTGAGCGGGTCATAGTTGCATACCCCCGCGACTACTTCACCCATATAATGAGTCTCGATTCTGCTGATCCCGCTCTTGCAGGCAAGAAGGTTCGAGCGGTAATCTGCCAGGTTATTGCCGTTCGGAGCTGTAAGTCCGACACCGGTGATGACCACTCTTTCCGACTTCATCATATGTACTCCTGGTTGATTGCTGGTCAGGTAGAAAAAACTCCCCGCCGCAGGATGGTTCCTGGTCCGCTAGTCGAAGACCTCAGGTTTTGAATGTCCGTTGGGCGGCTGTAGCTGGAACATGCCCAGCCCACAGGCTTCCGGCTTCACCATTCGATACCGAGCATGATGGAATTGAGACCGCTGCCAGCGGCCAGCATCACGACTCTGTCCATTGGATTGACCCGCCCCTGCTCAACGCCGATGGCCATCGAAATAGGCAGGGACACTGAGCCGACGTTACCCAGATATTCCACTGTTGAAAAACCCTTGCCCTTATCCAGTTTGAGAGCTTCGAAGAGCAGTTCCTGGTGGACCGTGCTCACCTGGTGGCAAAAAAACTTGTCGATATCTGATTCTGTCCAGCCCACTTCACGCTGGAAGTCGTTCCAGGTATCTGCGACAAGCGGCATGCCATTGCGGAGAATGCCTTCAAAGTCGGCGTGCATGTTCGGGAAGCTTTCAGGGTCCCAATAGCAGGTATCTGCGTCTATGCGGCAGAGTCCGTTGTGCCGGGAGGCGTTGCGGACGACTCCCCCGACCAGTCCATGTTCGGATTTTGATATAGATGAGTGGGTGAGCACTACCGAGACTGCCCCGGATCCCATGGTCAAAGAGGCGAAACCAAGCTTGAGCTTGGCCCTGGTGATGTCCGGGTCGTTCAGCAATTGTTCGATGGTTGCTTCGGTCAGTTGCTTGCCGCTTTCGCAGGCGACAATGATTCCTGCCTTGACCTGGCCCAATTCAATCATGTTCGCCAGGGTGATCATCCCGTTTACGAAACCGAGGCAGGCATTGGATATATCGAAGATGGTTGCTGTCTCCGGCAGCTGTAACGAGTCGTGGACCACCGTTGCGGTGGCGGGCTCCAAAAAGTCGCGGCTGACCGACGTATGCAGCAGACACTCGATGTCTTTTCTGTCGATGCCGGAATCGGCGATGGCTTTTTCCGCGGCTCTGATACTGGGGACGCTTGGTGGGGTGTTTTCTTCCCATACACGGCGCTCGCGAATGCCGGTCATGAGCTCCAGCCTTCCCAAGGATCGTTTGACCTTGGTATAAATTGGAGCTAGCTTCTCTTCCAGTGCCAGTGACGTAACTACCTGGTCGGGGAGTTCATACCCAAACGCCTCCAGGCACACCTTCTTGTAACGCATGGTCGCTTCCCCCTAGGGGCAAAACTCCTCGATTTTGTGGCTGCTGTATTGATAAACCGTCTTGTTCACAGGATGCCCTTTTGAACCCTCGTGCAGAACCTTTATGATCAAGCAGGAGTAATGACTACCGTCAAGTCTTGTTTCTACGGTGTTCCGCCTGTTTCACCACCATTGTTGGGATATGAAACTTGAACTTGACGCTGTTCCACCTTTCCGCCGATTCCGGCGGAATTATCCGGTCCGGAACATATTTCCCCAGCCCCGCCAGAATGGCGCAGACTTTTCTGGAGTTCGCAACCGTATCGGGGACGTACTCATCAGCTGCCACTATGGCCGACGTAAGGAGCTTTTCAGGGACATGGTCAGCACTGTCTACGACCGTCGCGATAACCTTCGGCGGTATTCGCTTGTCAAGGAGGTTCATATAGAACCGGAGCACCATGTCCGGGACCGACCTGTCAATCACTCTTACAGCGAAAGACAATAGCTTGTGCATAAATATTTTGCCAGATGGTTCCACTCTAAAGCCCTTTTTAACCTCATATGCCATCGCTCGCTCCATAGCTCTGGCAGGGTGGTTATCATACACAATTACCACGTTTTAGCTGGGTTGTCAACGGGCTTCTTGTCCGACCGAACAATAGCCTGAGACAAATACAGATTTCCGGCAAAGACTAACCGAAAAGAAACCTTGAGGACCGCCTACGGCGTAAGCTATAATGCACGACCAGTGGCGTATCCTGCCTTGACGGCTTCAAAGACCCGTCCCGGTTGGAAGCAATCACCGATCCTGCGTACGTCGGGCGCAATATGCTCGCTGAGGCAGGCCCGGTAGAGACCATCGTCAGAGACGAATCCGGCAGCAAGCACTACGAGGTCCGTCTCCAGTTCTTCCTCCCTTTCATCAACCCGGATCCGCCTGGCCAGGGGGTTCTTTACATTTTCCGGTATAAGCGGGGACCAGGTATTGTAAGGGTTGGGTACTGTACGGGATGCGTTGCGCAAGATGTTGACCTTGCCACTGTCAATGTTTTTCACCCGGGCACAATTCATCAATTGCACGCCTGCTTTTTCGAGATGGTGGATCAAGTGGCCGCGGTTGGCTGTGCATACGCCTTTCATCAGGTGCGGTTGCATCTCGATTATTATGACCCTCTTGTTCATTTCTGAAGCGAGCATGAGGGCCGTCTCGCAGCCCAGTATGCCGCCGCCTATTACAATCACTCTCCGGGCTTCTCGGCTGATAGACGTATTGCGAAGCAGTTCAACAGCCTGTACCACGTGCGGCAAGTCAATGCCTGGCAGAGGCGGTAAGAGTGGTTGGGCTCCTGTACAAATGACTACCGATTCGAATTGTCCAGCCTTGAGAGCGGCCTGGGTAGCCTCTACGCCGAGGCGCAGGGTAAGACCACGCTCTCTTGCCGCCTGCATGATCTGGTCTTGGAGGTATTGCAGATAGCAGGCAATATCGCTTTTGAATCTTGGGATGCTGCCCGGCACCAACTGGCCGCCGAATCGGTCCGCCCTCTCAAAGAGGGTAACGCGGTGGCCCCGGTATGCCGCCGTGGTGGCGCAAATGATGCCCGCAGGCCCTGCCCCTACTACAGCTATCTTGCGGGGGCGTGTTGCCGGGACCGGTACAAACGCAGGAACATCCTCGAAACCGGCCAGCGGGTTGACAGCACATTGGGGATGGCCGCCTTCGAGGAACTCGTTCAGGCAGGCTTCCTGGTCACCTATACAGGGACGTATTTGTCTAACGCGGCCGGCGTAGGCCTTGTTTGGCCATTCCGGGTCAGCCAACAGAGGCCTGGCCAGCATTACCATGTCGCACAGTTGCTCGCGCAAGGCCCGCTCCGCAAGGTCCGGATATCCAAGCTTTCCCACAGCTACGATGGGGACCGGTAGTCCTGCATTGGAGAGAAGCCTCAAGCTCTTGAAATAGTCCTTGGCTACCTGGGCCAGAGGCAGGTACAGCCCAGGAGGCATTGGTCCCGGGGGATGGGGCAGCCACCAGTTATCGTAACAACCGAGATCTATGTCGAACATGTCAACGCCTGCTTTGACCAGGTTGGCCATATATTGGAGAGTCATGGCAACTGTGCGCTCGTTGCGAAATTTCTTCAGGGTCTTGATATGGTCCATACGTTCGCCGTAGGTCTCCTTCAGGGCCAGGGACATATCGATGCGATACATGATGGGGTAGTCGGGTCCGCAACGCTGCCGGATCTGCTCAACCAGCCGGATACCGAAAGTCTGCCAGTGCCTGTAACGTCCCAGGAGGCGGCGGTTGAAGGCCGTGTTGGTCATCTGTTCAAGGAGATATCCTTCATGACCGTGAAGATAGACCCCGTCTATTTGCATGGCTTTGGCATCGGCCGCGGCCTGGCCGGCGTTCTTTATGATCTTGAGCGCTTCGCCGTCGCGCAGGGGTCGACAGGGAATGGCGGGCAAGTAGAAGTTTGGGTTCCAAGAGGCGGAGACTGGAAGCCTGAATTTCTTTACCAGGCACTCGGGGGAACCGACCCGGCCCACTCCGGGGCTGAGTTGTATGAAGAACCTGGCGCCGTGAGCATGAATATTCTCCGCCAGCTCGCGCCATTTGGAGAACACGGTGCGAGAGCGGTCGATCCGGGGCAGCATTGTTAGGTTACCCGGCTCAGTCAGGGATGCTTCGACATTATAGCTGACCGGGACCATTCCGGAAGTGAGCAGTCCCGCACCACCTTTGGCCCGTTCAGTCAGAAACTGGACCATCTTGGTGCCGGGGCGGCCTGTTTCCTCCACCATGTTGACATTGCCCAGAGGGCCCATGACTATGCGGTTCTTCAGGCTGACGCTGTTGACCTGTATGGGTGAAAAGAGATGTGTATAGGGGAACAGGCGGTCTGTCATCTTTCCATCGTCCAACCGCTTTTCGTCGTGGAACCACGTCCCGAATGAGTCAATCAGTTCCTGTATCAATTTTCGGTGGTCACCTATCATGGTCCATCCTTGTGCAGTAGAAATCGCCATATGTACGGCGAACGGGCGTGCATGCCGGTGGACGTTCCCTACTTGCAGACACGCACATGGCGCCGGCCTTGTAATACCGCATATCGGTACAGAAATTCTAGTGGGCCGGGCTATCGCTTGTCCACTAAAGGGGGCTGTTCTCCAGTTGTGCTAGGAGCAGGTTTCTGCTATACTCAGCAGATATCAATAAGCGACCGCGGGGGAGCTCATAACCATACGCCGGCAGTGAGCTGAGAGTCCTCCGATTTTGGAGGGCGACCCTTTGAACCTGATCTCGGTAATTCGAGCGTAGGGAGGCGGCAGACAGACCAAGGCCCTAGCTCTTGGTCTTTTCTTTTTTTGATGGGGACAGGAAGATGACACAACTCCGAACGGCCAGGCAGAAGCGCATATCGCCCGAGATGGAACGGGTGGCCCAAAGAGAAGGGCTTGAACCGGAATTGATCCGTCAAGGTGTCGAGAACGGGACCATTGTGATCCCGGCAAATCCGAGGCATGCAAGACTTGACCCCTGCGGTATCGGCAAAGGGCTGTCCACCAAGATCAACGCCAACATAGGTACTTCTTTGGACCATGGCGACATTGAGACTGAATTAGGGAAACTCCGACTGACCGTGGAATACGGAGCACATGCTGTCATGGACCTGAGCACCGGGGGCGACCTTTCTGCGATACGGCAGGCGATCATAGAGGCAAGTCCATTACCTGTCGGCACCGTACCTATTTATGAGGCGGCCATCGAGGCGGTTGAGTCTCACGGGGCCATCGTTGAGATGAGCGGCGATGACATGTTCAGTGTTATCGAAAAGCAGGCCCGGGAGGGCGTCGATTTCGTTACCGTCCACTGCGGAGTAAACCAGCGATGCCTTGCGGAACTCAAGTCCCACCCGAGACTGACCAATGTAGTTTCTCGGGGCGGTGCTTTCCTGGTTGGATGGATGCTGCACCGGCAGTTGGAGAACCCGTTGTATGAGCAGTATGATCGTTTGCTGGATATTGCGCGCCATTACGATGTTACCCTCAGCTTGGGAGATGGGATGAGACCGGGGAGTCTGGCCGATGCAACGGACAGGTGTCAGATACAGGAGTTGATGACATTGGGTGATCTTGTGGAACGTGCCCGGCAAGCGGATGTGCAGGTCATGGTAGAAGGTCCGGGACATGTCCCGCTTGACCAGATTGTGGCTAATGTACAGTTGGAGAAACGGCTGTGCGGGGAGGCGCCTTTCTACGTGCTGGGGCCGCTGGTAACTGATGTAGCCTCCGGATATGACCACATTTCCGGCGCCATCGGGGGGGCGATTGCGGCCAGTGCCGGCGCCGACTTCCTATGTTACGTGACTCCGGCGGAACATCTTTCATTGCCGGACTTCGAAGATGTCAAAGATGGCATCATTGCCTCTCGCATAGCGGCCCATGCTGCGGATATCGTAAAGGGCATCCCTGGTGCTTCTGATTGGGACAGAAAGATGTCTACTGCGCGAAGGGGCCTCAGGTGGGAAGAGCAGATAGCACTTTCCGTGGACCCGGCAAAGGCGGCCAGCAAGCACGCCCGTTATGCCGGCAAGACGGAGGGCACCTGCAGCATGTGTGGTCCCTACTGCGCCATGGCCCTGGTGGAGAAGTATCTTGGAGCTTCAATTGGCAGGTGCTGATATTCGTGTGGGCTACCACTTGGAGTACTTGCAGTGAAGGGTGAAATTATCTCAGTTGGCACTGAACTACTTCTAGGTGAGGTTGTCGATACAAATTCCAATTACTTGGCGTTGCAGCTTCCCCTGGTAGGTATTGACCTGCGCTGGATAAGCACCGTCGGCGATAGCCTGGATGGGCTCATCGAGGTCTTTCATAGAGCTATCGGCCGTTCCGATATCATAATCGCTACCGGCGGTCTGGGACCGACCGGTGACGACTTGACACGTGAGGCTATAGCGGCCGTCCTTGGTGAGACGCCTTCGGTGAATGAGGCGTTGCTGGAAGGGCTGCGTGCTTTCTTCTTACGATTCGGACGGACGATGTCTCCCCATAATATCAAGCAGGCCACACTCATTCCTTCTGCAGAGGCTATAGTCAACCCTCGAGGCACTGCTCCGGGATGGTGGGTAGAGAAGGGCATGTCTACAATCGTAGCCATCCCGGGTCCCCCGGGAGAGATGCAGAGAATGTGGGAAATAGAGGTTGCGCCGCGTCTTCAGAAGAAGATCTTTGGCCATTTCAAAATATGCCGAACGCTGAAATGCTTTGGCCGTGGCGAAGCCGAAACGGATGAACTCATTGCATCTATGTACTTGCTGAAGAATCCCGATCTCGGGATCTATGCAAAACCTGACGGCATTCATCTCCGTCTGGTAGCCATGGCCGGGAAAGAGATTGAAGCCCGGGAAATGCTGGATAGTGCTGAAGTTCGTTTGCGCGACATCCTTGGGGACAGCGTCTGGGGCTCTGACAGCGAAACCCTGGAGACGGTAACGGGCGAACTGTTGGCCCGGTTGGGTCTGAAGCTGGCTACAATGGAGTCGGTAACCGGGGGTCTGCTGGCCAGCACAGTGACGGATGTGCCGGGAAGTTCCGGTTACTTCCAAGGAGGTCTCATTTCCTATACCAGTGAGTCCAAGAGTCTGTTTGGTGTCGAAGCGGGACTTATAGAAAAGCATGGTGCGGTCAGCCATGAGACGGCCCAGGCCATGGCCGACGTGGCGAGATGCAGGTTTAACGCAGATATTGGGTTGGCAACCACGGGAGTAGCCGGTCCCGATCCCATGGAGGGCAAGCCCCCCGGTCTCGTGTATATCGCCATATCTGACCACAGAGGGACGAGGAGCGTCGAAGCCCATTATCCTCCCCGGCGGCCTGATGTGAAACGACTGGCCGTGATCCACGCGCTATTCCTGTTGAGACAGGTCTTGCTTGAGCTGGAACCAGAGGGCGGCCATCAGTGGGGCTTATCCAGCGCCTAAGTAAGAAAAAAGAGAGTTGGACCTCTTCTTCAGAAAGCTTCTCGAGGCCTGTCAACTCATTCAAACATGTTACCTGAGCAAGGGCTTGCATGTTTTCTCGCAGTCGGTTATGATCTATGCTAGCACTCGGCTGGTATGACTGCTAGCGTTTTTGCCGGTTGAGTGAATAAAGACAGTGAATCGGCCTAACCGAGACAAAAAGAAGGAGGTAGCAGAATGGTCAAATCCAAGCTTGAGCCTCTGGGCGACCGCGTAGTCGTGAAGGCTATTGCCCGGGAGGAGGTAACTAAGGGGGGAATCGTCTTGCCTGATACTGCAAAGGAAAAACCTCAAGAAGGTGAGGTAATTGCAGTAGGTCCCGGCAAGCTCACGGATGAGGGTAAGCGCATGCCCATGGATGTAAAGGTGAAGGATATCGTGATTTATGCGAAGTACGCCGGCATGGAGTTCAAACTTGACGGTGAAGAACTGATTATCCTGCGCGAGACCGATATTCTAGCTAAGAAGAGCTAAAAGGAGGAAGAAGTGGCAAAACAGATTAAGTTTGGAGAAGAGGCTAGGGCGAGCCTCAAGAAGGGTATCGACATCCTAACCGACGCGGTAAGGCCCACCCTCGGACCCAAGGGACGCCCAGTTGCTTTGGACAAGAAGTGGGGACCGCCCACGGTCATCAATGATGGAGTTTCCATAGCCAAAGAGATCGAGCTTGCAGACCCCTTTGAGAACATGGGAGCCCAACTGCTTAAGGAAGCGGCTTCCAAGACCAATGACAAGTGCGGTGACGGCACGACAACTTCCACCCTGCTGGCGCAAGCCATGGTCACCGGCAGTTTCAAGAACATAGCCGCAGGCGCTGATGCCATGGCACTTAAGAGAGGCATTGAGAAGGCGGTCCATCTGCTGGTTGAGGAACTGAAGAAGAAGTCGATAACAGTTTCCGGCAAAGAGCAGATCGCCCAGGTGGCCACCATCTCCGCCGTCGATCCCGAAGTGGGCAACCTGATTGCCGATGTCATGGAAAAGGTGGGCAAGGACGGCGTCATCACCGTCGAGGAATCAAAGGGTCTCACCTTTGAGACCGAGTTCGTGGAAGGTATGAAGTTCGACCGCGGCTATATTAGCCCCTATTTCGTCACCAACCCGGACAGAATGCAGGCCACCATTGAGGACCCGTACATACTTCTTACCGACAAAAAGATCTCGGCGGTTTCCGACATACTTCCTGCACTGGAGAAGATCCTACAGGTCAGCAAGAACCTGGTGATCATAGCCGAGGATATAGATGGTGAAGCACTGGCTACACTCGTCGTCAACAAGCTCAGAGGCACCATCAACTGCCTGTCTGTAAAGGCTCCCGGTTTTGGCGACAGACGCAAGGCCATGCTTGAGGATATGGCTATTTTGACCGGCGGCACCGTGATTTCCGAAGAGGTCGGCCGAAAACTGGACTCCGTTACCATTGCTGATCTTGGGCGCGCCCGTACCGTCGTGTCCGACAAGGATGACACCACCATCGTGGAAGGCAAAGGTAATGAGGCGGATATCCAGGCCAGAATGAGACAGATAAAGGCCCAGATTGAGGAGACTACCTCTGACTTCGACAGGGAAAAGCTGCAGGAGAGACTGGCCAAGCTGGCCGGCGGCGTTGCGGTGATCAAGGTTGGGGCTGCCACCGAGACCGAGTTGAAAGAGAAGAAGCATCGTGTGGAAGACGCTCTGTCGGCCACCAGGGCTGCCGTTGAAGAAGGCATCCTGCCCGGCGGTGGTGTGGCGCTACTCAATGCATCAGCCATACTTGACAAGCACATCAAACAGAATACCGAGGAAGCTGTCGGTGTGAAGATCGTGAAGGAAGCGATTGAAGAGCCCATCAAGTGGATCGCTCATAACGCCGGTGTAGAGGGTTCTGTGATTGTCGAGCAGGTCAAGAAGAGCAAGGCTGGTGTCGGGTATGATGCTTCAAGTAACGAGTACGGCAACATGGTTGAGAAGGGCGTCATCGACCCGGCCAAGGTTGTGCGCACGGCACTGGAGAATGCTGCCAGCGTGGCGGTTATGATACTGACCACCGAGGCCCTGGTTTCCGACATTCCCGAGAAAGATAAGGGTCCTGGCGGAATGCCACAGATGCCCGAGTACTAGAGCTGAATCGCTAGACACTCAGTCGGATATCAAAGAAGAGACCCCCGGAAGCGGGGGTCTCTTTCTGCGTATGCCGGGTGCGCGTCCCTCCCATACCTTCCCAGCGAACAGACTGTGTCGCAATCACCTGCCTTACCACGCCACCCCGGCGAACGCGGGGATGGTCACCAGGGGGAGGCTCCTTGCTTATTGCATACGCCCACCAGGTAGCTTCTGGGGGACGCCGGCTTTGGACTCAGGATTCAGTCTTCAGTCCTCAATGGGGTTCAAATAACCAGACTGCTGCTTCCGAGACTGTCCTAAACCCGATCTTTTCGTAGAGAGGCCTGCCAGCGGGTGTGGCCACCAGGTAAAAGAGGCCGGCTCCCTGCTCGCAGTGGTATGCCATGGCGTGGTTCAGCAGGGCAGTGCCGGCACCTTTCCTCTGGTGATGCGGAACCGTTGCCATGGCCCATATACCCACGATCTCGCCGGCCCGCACCGTCTGCACCGAGCTGACTGCTGTTCCTTCCTGTCTAGCAAGGAACAGGTCCACGCCGGGTCCGTGGATGTAGGGAGGAGCGAAGGTCCGGTTTACCATGTCCGGGTCGAGACCGAAACCCAGTGCGGCTACCAGGTTTGCCGGCGGCACATGGTTTTCTTCTTTGACTCGCACCATCTCAAAGCTGTTGGTACATTGGGGGGCATTGGCGGGACGGTACACCATCAGGGGAACGGGATCAGCGCGTTGCAGGCCGAGTTCAAGAGAGACAGGCTCAAGCTGCGGTGCCGCCTCGGCGGTGAACACGAAAATGACGGGGATATCCCGGGTACGTACGGCCTGGGCGAATTCGTAAAGCCGGTCTTTGGCTTGTGGTCCGTCGTCGATAATGGCATAGTTCAGGGCGGCCACGGGTTCCCGGCTCAATACCAGCGAGGCTGAGGTTGTCAGGCGGGCTTCGTAGCCGGCTGCCGACCGGTAGGTCATGGCCAGGGCTTCACCGGAGAGACGCCAGAGATGGGAGATGGATGGTTGCATGGACCTCCTGTAAAGTCAATTGCGGTATTATACCGGCAAGGATAACAGTCTGTCATCACAGCGAATTGCCTCTCTCCCCTGGGCGATAGTTATCCAGCCATCCCTGAGCGCGAAATTTGCCGGAATTCGTTTCGCTCTTCATTTGTGCCAGGCTCCCCATGGTCGCGATGGGGCAGGATTGATGAGGATAAGTGAACAAGAGGCAGAGTAATCTGAGACAATGCAGGGAGATCGAAAATATTGCCATCTCGATTTGACTGCCATGGACTGGCTGGAACTCAGCCGGGTTGACGTCAAGGACGGGTGGAAAGCAATATAGAGAGTAAGGATTTACCGGTCTCACATTCCGCGATTTCCAGCTTCTTTCACAAACCCAGAAGATCTCACTGCCTGGCACTATGTCGTTTGCCGGTGGCAGCGGAGAGCAAGATCAGCCACTATCCAGATCCACCATACTGGCAGGACCATGGAAGGGGTGGCGGTGTCCAACTGGAAGAGCCGGGTAATCCCGCGCTGCCTGTTGCCAACCGGCAGTTCTTAAGGGAGGTAAACGGAATGAAATGACAGAGGGTGATACTACTGGGCTGGATATCCTGACATGACAATCTGCACAACGGAGGTGAACAAGATGTTAAAGAAGCTACTGGCCATAGTTGCGGTGGGGGCGTTGATCGCTTTGCCCGCCTGCGACGAGGCCAATGACACAGACAACGACGTCGAGAACGGCATAAACGGTCCTGAAAATTTCAGCCTGCAGGCCGAGCATAGTGAAGAGGGTGTAACGGCAAGCATCTACACACATCCAGGCACCCCGACTGAGGCCATGAATGACTTCGGCGTCTGGGCTCAGGACGAAGGTTGGACAGTGTTTGAAGGTGAGGTTGACCCCGAGGCCGTCCCGGAGGGTATAGTGACCTGGGCTGAACAGCAAGGCTGGTCTGAGGAATCGGAAATCCTTGCTGCAGGGATCTTTGAGAAGGGCGATCAGCTTATGGGCGCCTTCATGCAGGTGGGTGGTTCGACTACCGGCCTCGTCGTGCAGGGCGATAAGGATGACCTCGGCATTCCTGAGAACGATGAGCACGACCGCACCGGGATGGAAGGTTTCACCCAGGTGACCTCGCATACCGAGGATGGCGTAACGGGGACGCTGTACTCGTACGTCGGTACGGTGAGCGAGGCTGTTGAACAGCTCTCGACGTGGCTGGAGGACCAAGGTTGGACCCCTGCCGAAGTCCCGTTCGGCGATATCTATGTCCCCGTCGACTTGGAGGGGATGGGTTTGGACGCGGCAGTTTATGAGAAGGACGGCCAGTTGAAGGGCATTGCCGCTGCCGAAATGCCCGTTGTGGGGACCACCAATGCCGTAATCGTGGAGGGCGCGTACGACGACGTCTTCCGGCCCGACGACAACGACAACGACGAGAATGACGTTCCGATGCCTCCGACGGAGGACGCAGAGGGCGAGGACATTGACGATGTGCCCCGTCCTGTGGGGAACGACGTGCGTTTAGACAGCAGCAGCACGGTGATACCGGGGATGGCACTCTATGAGGCACTCTATATAACCGATGAGGACCTCGTCACAGTCGGGGAGTGGTACGAGAACGAGTTGCCGGACCACGGCTGGGTCTTCCTTGTCAAAGAGGAAGACGCCGACCAGTTCAATATGCAGTGGACGACACCCGATGAGTCGACCGTGTTGTTCGTCATGTGCAGCCCCAGCGGTGACTACGAGGGATACACAGAGGTTGAGGTAGAGAAGGTGGTCACTTCGTAGCACGGTACTAGCGTAGCCGAGAGCAAAGCCAGCTCAAGCCGGGTGACTCGCAAGGACGGGTCACCCGGCTCTCATATAGTGGTGGAAGCCGCACCATTTCCTGGACGTCTGCGAGACTTGGGCGTTTTGGGTGTGCTTAGGCCATACCGCAATCAAAGTAACGATCTGCTGGCTATATGACTGCCTTTGTCCTCCGTCGCGGGCTTTCAAGTATCCATCTCTGGGCCAGGGTGTATACAAATGGCAATGCAAACGGGCCCGTCGCCAGAAATATGATCGTGTGATTGACTTTTGAAAGATCAGTAAATATGATTGGGTAAATATAGGATACTTGGAACATGCTCTTTTAAACCATTGTTAGGTGTGCTGCAACTGGGTGACATGGGGCTAAAATCCCTGAGTGAAATGGTTCGACCAGACAAGCAGAAGGATCAGCGAGGAAGCAAGGATAAGAACAAAAGGGGGGTCAATGTATTGCCGAAACTGTGGGAAGGAACTGACGGGGGAACCAGAGATTTGTCTTGGTTGTGGCGCTAAGCCCTTGCGGGGTAGCGACTTCTGCCAATCATGTGGGGCTAATACCAGCACGCTGGCTGAAGTATGCGTCAAGTGTGGGGCGAGGCTGTCCCGGGACGAGGCGGCGGATGTCTCACCGAAATCAAGGTTGGCTGTCAGTCTGCTAGCTTGGTTCTTGGGTTTTTGGGGCATTCATCGTTTTTACTTGGGCAAGATAGGGACGGGGATTCTCATGATCCTGACCTTAGGCGGGCTGGGTATCTGGCAGTTGATCGATTTCATAATGGCTGTTGCTGGAGCCATGAAAGATAAGAACGGCAAGCCGATCAAAAAATGGTAGGTAGTCAGGGACCACAGAAGGCGGATTAGTTCAATCGGGAATGTGGGGCGAGCTTGGCCTATCATGACAGGGTAGCCCGCTTCCTTCTTGAGCGTTTGCCAACAGCACCTGACGCTCAAGTCCCTCTATCCCTCGGCGCTCATCTTTGAGATCAGGTCCTCCAACTGGAGGAGCAGCGTCATGTCGCCGTCGACCTTCAGCAACCCGCCGGTCCAGGCATGCAGCCGGTCCATCTCTCCCCTCTGAATTGCTGCCCAGTCCGTGGCGGCCACCGTCATGGTGCAGTCCGGCTGGGCCACTGTTCCCTCATGCCGGCTCCCTTTGCCCCTGTCCGAAACCAGGTACCAGTCCCGGCCTCCCGGTCCCGTCAGATGGAACTGCACCGTCACAGTGACATCCTCAACCCTGACCAGTCCCCTCTGTACCTCGCCCGGCGCCGGCAAGTCCAGCAGTGAGGCTAGCCTCTGGGTGCAGACATTGTTCATTTCGATGTCCGCAGCGGGCAGGGCTACGCCCAGCTTCTTGAAGTTCTTGTAGACCTTCAGCATGACTACTCCTGCCCTGACTGCGGCCAGGACCTCGTGATAGAAGAGGTTCTTCACCTTCCAGCCGGTCAATTCCTGGTAGCGCCGCACGGTTTCCTCTTTGCCCGGGGTGCCCTCCAGGCGCGGTATGCCGAAGCCCTCGCTGTCTATCCAGTCCAGCAGGAGGAAAAAGGCCAAGTCGGACTCGGGATCGCCCAGGTAGGCCATCTCCCAGTCGAGAAGCGCCCTTACATCGCCCTCCGGGCTGTAGATGGTATTGGGCATGCGGGCGTCGCCCCAGCACAGCGTTACCTGTTCCGGCACATAGGGATGCTCCCGCAGCCACCTCAGGCCTGCTTCCAGGATGGGCTGCGACTCCTCAGGCGACTCCTTGTCCCAGGCCAGGTAGCGCTCCCAGTAGTCAAGCTGCCGGTCGAGCGGTGCCGTGCCCCCACCGGGGTCCCCGAGGAAGTCCAGCCCCAGTCGCCGCCAGTCCAGCTTGTGCACGGATGCCATGGCCTCAATCGACGCCCACCACATCCGGGATCGCGTCTCCGGGGCGGCGTCGAAGTACACACCGAAAGAATGATAGGGCGGGAACTCCGGCGGGATGACCCCCTCGATCTTTCCCATCACATAGAAGGCGCTACCCAGCAGGCTGCCGCCCTGCTCCAGCCAGTAGACCCTGGGTACCGCCACCCCTGCCTTGTGCAAGCATTGCATGACCCGGAATTGAATGCTCAGATCATAGTCCGGATACACCGGGTAGGAACTGGGAGCACAGCGCAGCACCAGGTCCCGGCTTATGGCGGCGCCCTCCTCAGTCCAGCTCAGATTAAACAGAAAGGTCTCGTTGGAGAGCCCAGCCCCGGAACGCTCCAGGCCGGAAATCGACAGATCACGCGCCTGAGGCATGTGTGACTCCAGCCATGGCGCAATTGCCAGTTGAACAGCATCCAGATCAACCTGTCTCGATTGCATAACAACCTCCCCTCAATAGCCCTGGTATCCGTACCGGGGATACTTGCCCACCACCATGAGTTCGGTGGTGCCGTAACCGGTCTCGCCGTCATAGTCGAACTCGGAGCCGTAGTCGCAGTAGCCCCAGATATCCCGGAGTACCTCGGGATCCCTGAGATCGAGCCTGTGCCCGTCCATCCAGTAGGCTCCCATCCACAGTCCATGAATGAAGCCCTTGTAGCAGCCGCCGTAGCCGCCGGGAGCCTGATAGCAGATGGTGACCGGCCGGATGGATACCTCCTTACGGGTGCCGTCCAGCGCTTCCAGGATGACCCTGCCTCCGGCAAAGCGCCTGGGTTGCTCCGGCCGCTCGTCGTTGAAGGTGTAGTGGTGCTCCACATTCACCAGCTCAATGGGTTCCCTGGGACTCCCATAGGGATAGAAGAGGCCGCCGCCGAAATGCCAGCGCCTCGCCAGGGAGCGTTTGTCGTCCCATATCTCGCGAATATGGAAGGAAGCACCCCAGTCCTCGAATTGCATCATGACGAAGTTGAAGACCTGCCCGTCGTAGATCTCCGGGAACTGCACGCCGCTCTCCAGGAAGTCCGCCCCCGCCAGCCTGATGCCCCAGGACCGGTCCCGCTCGCCCACCCACCTGTCACCGGACAGCTTGAAGGTCTCCTCACCGGCCTTGATCCAACCGCTGGTTCTTCCCGGCTGTACCATGCGCTTGATGTGCTCCTTGACCCGGCCCCGGCTGACCTGGTGCTGGGCCGGTTCCTCTTCAAAGAGGGGGCTTATGCCCTCGATTTCAACATCGTAGCTCAGCCCGTACTCGTTGTCGTCCAGGGCGAAGCGGACTCGTTTGAGGGGCTCCAGGACTTCGTAGCTGAAGGGCCCCACCCTGAACACGTCGATATCCGGTCGAAGCTCCCGTGAAGCCCTGACCACGTACTGGGTGTGTTCCTGGATGGTGAAACACACGAAGGCGTCCATGACATTGCGGTTGGGATAGTAGCCGAACCCGGCGGCCAGGTGGGCGGTGGCATCGATGTCCCTGGCCTGTATCCAGGCTCTCTCCGTCCACTCCCGGGCGCTCGTCCCGGGACGGTCGAAGGTGGACACCGCCTGGTGGCAGAACATTTCATCGTACTTAGTAATCATGGCCGTTTCCTCCTGTTACTGCCGGCGAAGCCGCTGTTCCCGTGCTGCTGCAGGCGAATTCAACCAGGCGTGCTTCCCCGTGTTCCCCACTTGCCGGGCGGGCCTTTGGACCTTCAGGTCGAAGCGGCCAGGAGCCCTCTGCTTTCCAGGTCGCCGGCCACATCCTTCAGGTCCAGTTCTTCCAGCATTCTGCGGGTCTGCAGCCCTGTTGCCACGTCCCAGTGTCTCAGCGCGTAATACTCGTCCTTCACGGCCTCGAACCTCTTCCAATCCACAACCTCACCGACCCTGGAGACGATCTCCCCGTTGCTGCCCGGAACGAGGCATTCCGCGTTGGCCTGATCGTAGGCCAGCGGGGTATTGTGATAGTGCTCATCAAGGCGATCGTCAATGCGGCCCCGACGGCCCTCCCGGAGCATTATGGCCCGTTGCAGGTTGAATATCCGCTCACCCATGCGGTAGAAGTCCTCTTCGCTGATGCCCCTGCCCAGGACGGCCGAGAGTATGCGGCTCTCCCAGGTGGGGTCGCCCGCCAGGTCCGGGGACTTGTCACAGTCGGTGATTGGCCAGAGGAAATTGCAAAGGACAAGCGATTCGTTGGCATAGCCCCTGTCCTGTATCATCTTGGCGGCCAGGGCTTTGCCTTCCCAGGTTGTGAAGTCGGCCGCAGCCTCGCTCCCCCAGAAACGCGCCGCTATGGTCTTGATTACCTCGCCGGTTATGGGGGTAAGCC
>PUNJ01000077.1 GCA_003551705.1 Chloroflexota bacterium
AGCCGCGAGACTTTTGACGGTCTCGCTCGCAAGCGCCACGCCAGCCCCGGCTTAATCTCCACTTTCATTGAAACTGAGAACGAAAAATCAAAAAGAACCCACAAATTTTGCTGAAGAACCTTAATGTTTTCAAGCAGGTTCGAGGCGAAAGATTGTATTATTTTAAACTGCTCAACTTCCCTGGCCTGCTCTTCATTAATAAGCTGATAATAATCAAAATTCATTCCTTCGGGGGCCTCGGCATGTTGAAAGTGATAGTCCATATTGGTGCCGGCTGTTTCCATACCTGCATGGGAGTAACATAATACAGCAGCAGTCACCACGCCCCCGGCAAAAATTTTTGAAATAAGTCAGAGTGGGTTCCAGTCCGCTCGAAAACAACGCGGTCGGACTCAACCAGATAAATCAACAGCCAGTCGGATTCAATGTGGCATTCCCGTCGCCCCTTCCAGTTGCCAATGAGCTTATGGTCACGATGAATGTCATCGAGTGGCTCCCCGGTCACTAAAGAACGGATGATGATTTTCAATTTTTCAAGATTTTTCCCGCGCTTTTTCATCCGCTTGACGTCGCGTTCAAACTGCTTTGTATATGCTGGTGTTAGCATTACATGTCTAACTTTTTAAACATATCGTCGGCGTCATTACAAATAATCAGGTCACGTCCGGCATCCGTATCGGAAAACGTCTTGCGAGTAACCTCGTTAGGAATGGCTACGTCAAAAGGCAGCCCTTTTTTAAATTCGACCTGCTTATAAAACAAAGTGATCGCCTGGGTTGTAGTCAGCCCAAGCTGCTTAAATATGCGCTCAGCTTTGTCCTTTAAATCGGGTTCAATTCTGGCTCTGATGGTGGATGATTTACCCATGGCTTGCCTCCATTTGAATTTGTTATAAATGTAGCTCAAATGGGGTACATTGTCAAGATCTGCAACCAGTCGATTTGATTGCCCAGCGCTGAATAACCGGTGAGCTTCAGCCAGTCCAGCGGAATGTCTCGTTATATGCCATTGTTACCGACAGCATACATTTAATATTTCATCCCAAACCCCGTCTGCCTCGTTATCTCAAATATTTTCCATTACCGGAAGCTGGGCTTCTTAGGATAGCGTGACAGGCCTGGTGGTGCAGCGACTACCTGTACTTCACCAGAATGTTCTCCATCCGCTCTACTGCGGGAACCCTGGCAGGTTTGCGCAGCAGAGCGGCTGAAGTACGACCCAGAGCATTTCCCATTTTCCAGCGCCTGGAGCGCAGCAGGGCCTGCAAGTCCCTGTCCAGGCGGTTTATCCAGCTCTGCAGTTTATGTGTCTCGTTGGGGCCCAGGAACTCGGGCTCAATGTTCTGCCTCCAATCCTGGAACTCGGAAAGGATGCGCTCTATCCGGTCCGCTGCCGTGGCCTTTCCGGAGCGAAAAAGAAGGTAACCTGTAATATTGCCCAGGGCATTGCCCATCCTCCACCGCCTGGAACCCAGAAGGGCCTTGAAATCCTTGTGCAGCCGGTCCATGTCCCTGACCATCCGGCGGCCGTCAGCTTTACCGGGCGCAAAAGCAATTTCGGACTTTGGCACAGATGGACTTGGCTGCCTCTCCGGGTGCTCCAGTTTGTCCAGTGTCTCCAGTATCCTGTCCGCTGCGGTTTTCCTGCCGGACCTTCTGAGCACTTTTGCGGCCATACCAATCAATGCATTGCCCAACCTCCACCGCCTGGAACCCAGAAGGGCCTTGAAATCCTTGTGCAGCCTGTTCATCCCCTCCTGGAGCTGCCTGTTTTCGTCTTCAAGGCTGCGGCTGCGGCTCCGGATCATCTCCTGCTCCTCTTCAGCCACGGCCAGAGCATGAAAATACTGGGTGGTGAGATTTTTCTGACTTGCCAGCTGCTTTTCAAGTTCCTCAAGAGAACTGTCCTTTTCCCGGATCTGCTGCTTATGGCCCTCAATTGTCCTGTCCATATCCCTGAGTCTTTGCTCAAGCTCTCTGGTTCCGGATTCATGCTCCTTCTGCTTTTGCTCCAGTTCGCTCTCTTTCTCCAGGAGCTGCTCTTTCAGTTCTTCCTGTTTTTTTTCTCCCTCGGAAAGGATGACAAAATATTCGCGGGTCAGCTCCTTCTGGTTTTCCAGCTGCTTTTCAAGTTCCTCAAGAGAACTGTCCTTTTCCCGGATCTGCTGCTCATGGCCCTCAATTGTCCTGTCCCTGGCCTGAACCTGTTCCTGCAGCTGCTCCCTGTCTTTCTTTTCCTGCTCCAGCTCTTTTCTGCTCTGCCTTTCCCCTGACTTTAACTCTTCAATCTCCTGCAGCAGCTTTTTTTCCTTCTCCTGAAGCTTTTCCAGTTTTTGCCGGGTCCGGTCCCTGGACTCCTTAAGCTCGTTTTCCCTGGAAGCCAGCCTGTTTCTGTCCTGGACCAGGGATCTCCAGTATTTTTTAAGAAGATCCTGTCTGCATCCTGGCTTGATCCAGAACTCCAGGCGCATGGGGCAGTCAGGCAGATCCGGGATCTCCGGAAGAAGCAGCCTTGGATCATCCCCTGTGGCCGCCATGACCAGACTGGATCCGCCGGCAATGAGCAAAGCGTCGCCTTGCGCTGTAAACCCGGCGAGCCTGTCCGGAGCAGTCCAGCACTCCAGGCCCGTAGCCGCGTTCACCAGCTTCACACCGGATATCAGGGCCATGCCCCTGGTGTTCAGCGGATCCATGCGCAGCCTGAAGGTCCGCAGCACCTCAGGACGGGACACCTCCAGGCTTACCTCCTGCCATTCACCCGGGGCCAGGAGAATCTTTGCGGATTCCCTTTCAGAGTATGTTCCAGTTCCTGGTTCAGGAAAATAGACCTGGGCGAACAGGGTCTTTGCTTCACCGGTTGCGGACAGGATGCGCCTCAGTCGCTGGGCGGCCTCGTCCATTTCCGCCTGTTCATACCGGCCGATCACGTCCAGCAGGTTGTCCAGCACCTCTGCAGCATGCCTCCGGTCATCCCTGGCCGGGATTATCCCTGATCCGGAAACAGCCAGAGGGAATTCCTCCATGACTTCGGGCAGGTTTGAAGAATTAAATTTTTCGTCCTTAACCGCTCTTGAGCCGGCAAGAATGCTTTGGGCCTGCCTCTTCCGGAACTGTTCGTACAGCCAGGAATAATGATTGAACAGGTCATCGCTGATTTTTTCTGAAGGATGCTGGTGGTGATGCTTCAGTTCAGGTCTTACGAACCGGATTATATCGCCGGCGGATTTTCTGGGATCGAGATGTGCAAGGGACGGCAGGGAGGTCAGGCGGTCCAGGGCGTTTACAGGATCAGACAGAAGCTGGTCAAATGTTATGAACATGTGATCCAGATCCCGGCTTGCGGCCAGGGCCTCGCGGTTGTGCACCAGCCACAGGAGATGCCCCTTGAGGGAATCGAAACTGTCGCGCTCCTGCAGGGACCTGGCCACCTCCATGGGATGGCGCAGCACCAGGACTGCATCAGGCTTTATATTAAGTCCTTTGAGCACTCTCCGCCACAGGGGCATGAGCCTGCATATACGCGGATCCTTGACCGCGAACGGAACATCCTTGTCCAGGAACTGCTGCTGCAGAATGCGGGTAAGCGTTTCTTGCGCCTTCAGGGCGGCATCGCTTTCCTGCCAGTTTCGGGGCAGGCTGCCCACCATGTCCCAGCGGCATCCCAGGTCCCGAAGCAGGATATCGTGGGCCAGAACAATGTCCCGGTTTTCAAAATATCCGGACTGGTTGGCTTCATTGCCGGGCATGAGCGCTCCTCCCAGATTCATGCCCAAAATGTTCATGCATCCTGCCAGGACTGATGTGCCGCTTCTGTGCATGCCCAGAATCAAAATACATTTTTTGTTGTCAGAGTTCATGACCCTCCTTTTTCCCGCTTTTTACCCACTTCATGCATTGCTTGTTTTGGGTAATCCGGCCTAATTTTTACCCATTTCATGCATTGCGTAACTTGGGTAATAAAGCATGTTTTTTACACACTTCAGGCATGGCATGTTTTGGGTAATTTACACTGGTACTTCCTGCAGGCGGCCTACATACCATCCATCATCAATCCAGTATTCAAGGGTAAATTTTTTAAGCATATTTCGGCCGAAATGATAAGATCTCTCGCCTTTTAGAGCTCCTAATCATGGTTGAGAATTTTTAAAAGGGTCCTGCATTATAGCTGGAAGATGTTTAAAGACTACTTCTTCCTGAATAGTGGCTGGTAGTTTTTGAGATCTCTCTTTGCTGCTGGCGAAACCTCCAGCTGGTATGCTTCAGGACCCATACTCATTCTGAAGCTCACCTAATGAACTGAACTTTGTAGCTCTTTGCCTATCTTCAACAGCCTTATCGGACCGTCTGTTCACATAATCTATAAACGACTGGTCTTCTCTTATTTTTAAATATTCTATAAAATTGAGGACTTCTTTTTTGTCTCTATCTGGAAGAACCCGAATATTATCCATAATAAGTTCATCCCAAATGTGTTGTTTTTCCATTGTAGATTCTCCTTATCTCGTTGGATCCAGATTATTTAGTAACCGGATGTTGCCGTGAAATCTACCTGCATTTCGCGTCACTCGCAACCTGTAAACTTAAGACAAATAGGCACATGGCCGGGTTTCCCAGAGCCGCCGAAGCCCGCATACTGCCAGCTGGTTCAAGAAGATGAGCGATTTAAAGATGATAAACACCGCAGCCAGGGCAAGATAGATCTGCAGGGGCGGCTTGGAAAATATGGTCTCCGCGATAAAGCCCGAGCCAAAGAAGAGAAGCCCTAGGACCGTAAAGATCGTAGTCAGCATGAGAAAGGAATTGAGCACAGCCACGATCCGCAATACATCCGCCCCAGTTAAATCCTGCTTCCAGCAGGGCCACTACGTGGCGTTTAACCGGGCAAGCCCATACCATCTGGTCATTATGATGTAGGTCACCATCCCCAGCAAGGCGGTCAGCACCCTGGCCCCCAGCGCCCACACCGACCCCCGCAGTATGCCGGAAAACTAAAATATCTTACGCCTGATTCTGGGCTGTCGAACCTCATGTTTTTTAAGGCTTTTCCAGGTTACGTTCGCTTAAACCGGAAGAGTCACTTTTTATGGCTTCACTTCTGCGAAACAAGAGTAAATCCATTTTGTTTCAGGACACGAATAATATCCTGGGAGGAAAGCGTATCATGCATGTATCACGTCTTCACCGATGAGTGTTTCTTCGATCACCTGATACTTGGCGTTGTCATCTTCGTTTTCAAAGCATAACGAAACCGCTTCCTTCAAGGCTGAAATTGCCTCGTCGATAGTTTCGCCAAAGCTGGAGACATCAGCATTGATGCACTGAGAAACATAATAGTTTCCCTCTTTGTACACCACATATTTAATATTTTTCATTTTGCAGTCTCCTGTTAAGGTGTAAGCTTAAAAGCTTTTCACCCCATGCCTTCAGGGTACAAGTGATTCAAAAGAGCAGGTCTATTGATCACGCTCCAAATCAATGCCCGGTAACATCAGGTTAAAAGCCGGCAATACGAAGCCTTTTTTCAAGATCCCTACGCTTGCCCCGCCGGTTTTTTCAAGCTTCACTCCCGGTAAGTTATAAAATCTTCAACTTACAACCTGTATCCCTTCACTAACTTCCAGACGCAGCCGCCATGCTACGAAATCCTTCTTTTTGTCTGGTCAGTTCCTCAAAGGTAGCGGAGGCTGATACCGGACTCTTTTCAACAAGCACTGCCTTATCGCATCTCTGAACAGTACTCCAACCTATGAGCAATGATGATCTTGATCTTGAGCCTAAAAGAGATCCTCTATTGCCTGCATCACAGCTTTTTAGGTCACGTTGTCCAGGGCAGGCAGGGCAGGCAGGATTAACAGGATTTACTGGATTTATTTGTCCCCGCATGCTCCCAGTTTAACACCTCATGGGTTTGCTCTCCGGGCAATTAAACGGGACAGGCGGATGCCTGCGGGCAGAGAATCCAACTGCTGTGCAGTGGGTTAAGGCCCACTTCCATCCATCGCCAGGAGGCGATTGGACCTTTCTTGGCGATCTTCCGGCTTGCCCAGTGTAATTCCGCAGGTCAGCGAAGCATTACACCGGGGGCCCGCCAAGAATTGATCCTGTACATCCTGTTAATCCTGTCTAAAATTTTTTTCTTAGTTTCTGCAGAATTCCACAGCTAGCGTCGAAGAGCCTGCTCCTAAAAGCCGCGAGAATGGATTTTGTGGCTTCAATTTTTTTGAGCGGCTATTTAAAAATGACCCTGGGTAGGTAAAAACAGGAAGGTGGGAGATGAAAAACCATAAAAACCAGAAGGCTTCTGCTGCCGGTCCATAATGCTTCCCGGCTGTTAAGGTTCATGAAAAAAGGATATTGAGGATTGCGAGGATACCTCTCACAGGGTCACTCTCCTTGTACCCGGTAAACAAGGAGAGTTACGCCGGGCTGGCTTTTC
>PUNJ01000055.1 GCA_003551705.1 Chloroflexota bacterium
TGCTTGCCGGGATTCTTCTTCTGTTCTGGAAGACCGATCCTGCTGCTCTTATGGCGGCTGGGGTCCCTGAAGCCACAGCACACCTGGCTCACAGTCTGAACCTCAGTGCACTGTTTGAGGCGGCTCCAGCACTGGCGGGTATGGCCATGTTGGGGACCACGGTGGTCACATGGACCGCTTTGGGTATCTTCGCCGGGGCGGTTGGTAAATCGGCCCAATTCCCGCTCCATGTCTGGTTGCCGGATGCCATGGAAGGCCCCACTCCGGTGAGCGCCTTGATCCACTCGTCGACAATGGTGACTGCGGGAGTCTTTCTGGTGGCACGCACTTTCCCGCTGTTTGTGGAGTCATCTGCGACCCTCATGGTGGTTGCGGCGATCGGTGCCTTCACTGCGATCTTTGCCGCCTCGATGGCATTGGTCGCAAATGATATCAAGAGGGTTCTCGCCTACTGTACTGTAAGCCAGTTGGGCTACATGATGCTTGGTCTTGGCGCAGTGGGTTTATACTACTTCCCCAATGGCATAGAGGGAAATCCGATAGCAGTTGTCAAGGCAGCTGCCTTCATCGGTCTTTTTCACCTGTTCACGCATGCCTTTGCCAAGGCATTGCTATTCCTTGCTTCAGGCAGCGTCAACCATGCTACTGGTACGTTCGATATGAGGGAGATGGGCGGGCTGCGGAAGCATATGCCATGGACTTATCTCGTGTATTTGATCGGTACCATCAGCATGGCCGGCATCTGGCCGCTGGCACTGTTCTGGAGCAAAGATGAGATCCTGATCTATGCTGAAAGGCTGGAAGGTGGTCTGCTTCTCCTCTTTATCATGGCGATGATAACGGTGTTCATGACTGCCTTCTATATGTTCCGGACCGTTTGGATGACCTTCCACGGCAAGTATCGCGGCAAGAAGAAAGCCCACGGTCATGGTGGACATGGCGGACTGCACGAGTCGCCTGCCGTGATGCTGGTGCCCATGTTCATTCTTACGGCGCTGGCTATAGGGTCAGGTTGGTTGAACCTGAATAGCTGGTTCGCCAATTTCATGGGATTTCCGATGGACTTGAAATGGGCGGACTTCATCATGATCTTCTTCCAGCACGGATGGCTGCCGGGCGTGTCCTTCCTAGTGGCGCTGGCTGGTGTGGGACTGTCCTATGCCATGTATATTAGGAAGCAACCCAGCGGAGAATCCGTTGGCCGTTTGTTCCCATTGCCGTACAAGGTCTTCTCCCGGAAGTATTGGATGGACGAGTTGTATGAGCAGGTATTCGTGGTCAGGGTCTTGATGAATGGTGTGTTCCGCGTGGCCCAGTTGGTGGACACCTACGTCATCGACGGCCTGGTAAACGGAGTAGCCGGAGCCACGGTTGCCGGCGGCAGGGCCCTGCGGGAAGCACAGACCGGTCGGCTGCAGACCTATGGGCTGTTCATGGTGAGCGGTCTGGTCGTAATATTCGTGCTGGTCTATTTCCTGGTGAGATAAGGGGGTATGGGTTGATGGAAGCGGTACACAACGAATACGGTATGAGGAGTTAAGGTTTGGAGTACGCAAGCTTTCCACTTCTGTCTCTGATAATATTTATACCCGCCCTGGGGGCGCTGTTAATTGGCTTCGTACCTGGTCTTACTGCAGGTCTCATCAAGCGATTGGCTGCAGGTTTTGCCTTTGTGTCCTTAGCCCTCTCCATAGCACTGTTTGCGATGTTCGATCTGAACAGCGCCAGCCAGTTCCAATTCGTCGAACAGCGCGATTGGATACCTCAGATCGGGGTGCAGTATCTGCTGGCTGTGGATGGTCTCAGTTTGCCGATGGTGCTCCTGACGACGTTCCTCGGATTCCTCGCGGTGTTCGTATCCTGGAAGATTGACCACCGGGTCCGAGAATATTTTGCCTACCTGCTGTTGCTTCAGGCCAGCATACTGGGCGTCTTCATGGCGCAGGACCTCCTGCTCTTCCTCCTCTTCTGGGAAATCGAAATCATTCCGATGTACTTCCTGATCTCCATCTGGGGACATGGCAGGAAGGACTACTCGGCGATGAAGTACGTAATCTATACCATTTTCGGCGGCGCCATGCTGCTGGCAGGCATACTGTTCCTGTACTTCAAAGCCGGCCCCGTAATGCCTGTTGGCGAGAGCGCCTTCAACATGATAGCTCTACGTGATGTCGGTCAGGCGGGCATAGTTACGGCTCTGCCGCTTGCAGCCTTTGCACTACTGCTGCTGGGTTTCGCTGTGAAGCTACCTGTTGTGCCCCTGCATACATGGCTGCCCGATGCACATACCGACGCTCCCACCGCTGTCAGTGTGATGCTGGCCGGGTCCCTGTTGAAGATGGGCGGGTATGGCATGATAAGGATCGCCACCATTTTCCCTGATGAAGCGAGGTCGGTTGCACCGATTGTGCTGGTTTTTGCTGTGATAGGTGTCATATATGGAGCGGCTCTTACGTTGCGCCAGACGGACCTGAAGAGGTTAATAGCCTACAGCAGTGTGAGCCACATGGGCTACGTGCTGCTGGGAATCTTCGCTCTCTCGTCAATGAGCGTCGCGGGAGCAACGCTGCAGATGTTTGCACACGGCGTCATCAGTGGACTTCTCTTCGCCATGTGCGGTCTCGTATATGACAAGGTGCACACGCGGCACATACCTGACCTTGGTGGCCTTGTCCGCTACATGCCGGTGATAGTGGTCGTCTTTGTTGTCGCTGGGCTGGCTTCGCTGGGTCTGCCCGGTACGGCTGGGTTCGCAGCCGAGTTCATTACATTCCTGGGGGCTTTCGGCACCAGCACCATACCAGGTATAAGGTGGTACACGCTGATTGGTCTCATCGGGGTGGTTGTGACGGCTGGGTACATACTGTGGATGGTCGAGCGGGCATTCTTCAGGGAACCTAAACCTCAATATGAGCATGCCAAGGATGCTGACTGGATCGAGCGTGTGGCGCCCTTCGCGCTGGTAGCCGTTATCATGGTGGTCGGGATATATCCAAGAATACTGACGGATGTCATCAGGTTCACGACAGAGAACCTGTTCGTTGAGTAGGTCGGGTGTGTGGAGAACAGCGGTCAGGCTGGGATAATGGTGGCGGTGGGAGCTGTAATAGAGGACGAGAGTGGCAGGGTACTGTTGGTGAAGCACGTGAAAGAGAAAGGTGGTTACTGGGCGGGAAAGTGGATCTGCCCAGGGGGGAAATTGGAACTGGGTGAGACGATAGAGCAGGGAATTATGAGAGAGATACGGGAAGAGACGAATCTGGAAATAAGACTAACCGGGGCCATACAGCCCTTCGACAGAGTTGTGAAAGAGGGAGAATTGACCATTCTGCACGTGATTTATGTTAACTACTGTGCCGAAATGGTTGGGGGTGAACTCAAGCCTGGCAGTGACGTTGGCGAGGCAGTCTGGATGAGTAAGGAAGCTATTCCAGGCGTCGTGGACGAATTGCATGAGGATACGGCCAGACTGCTCAAACTAGCAAATATAATCTCGGTAGGTGGGAATTGAGTTATTATTTGATTGCACCTCAGATAACCGTCGCTGGCTTTGCCGTGGCAGTAATAATGCTTGATCTTTTTGTGAAGCAGAAACGTCTACTGCCTATTGTGAGTGTCGTTGGTCTGCTTGGCGGTTTAGGCGCAAGTATAGCTCTGTGGGGCCAGACCGAGACAGGCTTTACCAACGTCTTGTCTGTTGACAGGCTTGCTATTTTCTTCAGTGTCATATTCTGCGGTGCCGCGGCGCTTGTAGTGCTTGCATCACGTGATTATGTGCGAAACAACTTCTCCCGGTTTGAGGGCGAGTATTACGCGCTGATCATGTTGTCCGTGGTGGGCATGATGTTCCTGGCTGCGGCCCGGGACCTG
Source organism: Chloroflexota bacterium (assembly GCA_003551705.1). Classification (GTDB taxonomy): domain Bacteria; phylum Chloroflexota; class Dehalococcoidia; order UBA2247; family RBG-13-53-26; genus PUNJ01. The sequence continues at coordinate 3,871 of PUNJ01000055.1, forward strand.
ATCGCGATCTACGTTTCTCTGGAGCTTGTTGGAATATCGCTTTATATCCTGGCTGCTTTCGGCAGGGACGGGAAGTCCAGCGAGGCGGGACTCAAGTATTTGCTGCTGGGTGGTGTTGCTTCTGCAGTGCTTATCTATGGCATGGCGGTGGTCTTCGGTATCACGGGGCAGACTAGTCTAGCTGGTATCTATCAGGCCGTCGCAGCAGCGGGACTCGGGCTGGATAATGGTATGCTCTTGCTGGGTGTTGTATTCATCATTGCAGGTTTCGGCTTCAAGATAGCCAGCATTCCTTTCCAGATGTGGGTGCCTGATGTATATGAGGGTGCTCCGACGACGGTCACCGCATTTCTCTCCGTGGCCAGCAAAGCTGCCGGCTTTGTGGTACTGATCAGGATATTTCTTGAAGCATTCGGTCAGGACTTGGCCATTGTTTCCGGATGGGCAATGATCTTCGCCGTGCTGGCCGTGCTTTCAATGACTATTGGGAATGTGGCAGCCATTGTGCAGACCAATATCAAACGAATGCTGGGATATAGCTCCATCGCCCAGGCCGGCTACCTGATGGTTGGTCTGGCTGCAGTCAGCAAGACCATAGGTGCCGGAGTAACGGATCCCGAGGTACTCTTTGGTCCTACCGGCCTGCTGTTCTACATCGGCTGTTACGGCTTCGCCAACCTTGGTGTATTCATTGCGGTGATAGCCATCAGCAACAAGATCAAGAGTGATTCCATAGCCGACTACGCTGGTATTGGTCACCGGGCTCCCGTGATCGCTCTTGCAATGTCAATCTGCCTTGTTTCGCTTATCGGTCTGCCGCCGGCAGCCGGTTTTCTGGCGAAGTTTTACCTGTTCAACACAGCGGTGCATCACGGTCTAACCTGGCTTGTTGTGATAGCGGTGCTGAATACTGCGATCTCGGCATACTACTACTTCCGTGTGGTAAAGGTTGCGTGGTTCGGCACCTCGACGTCACAAGAGGCTGTGCCATCCGGTTGGGGACTACGCTTTGCCTTGGGCATATCGGTGGCGGGTGTGTTGGTCCTCTTCTTTTACCCATCCGGCGTGCTCGATATCGCCAGGAGTGCTGCTGAAGCCGTGTCCGGCATAGCGTTGTCTGCTCCTTAACGCTCGCAGTAAATAGTTCTGAATTCAAGGGCTGGTACGTTGAGTACCCGCCCTTGTTTATCTGCATCGATTTGCGGAAATGGTATAATTCGTTCATTGAGGGGTGGATGTCATGCGGATATTGAAGTACGTACTTTTGACCATGATTGTGGTGGCGCTCATAAGCACTGGGGGCTGCGGACTGTTCGATCGCACCGCCCCGAATGCGGTTAGCGGCCCCATAGACCGTGAGTGGATACCGGTTTATATCGACCAGCAGGTAGGGCAGCTTCTGAGTACGGAGGAGCTTGTAAACAGGCTGGCTCCAACCGTGGTATCGATAGTCACTGAGAGAACGGGACGTGACTTCTTCTTCCAGCCTGTACCGGAACGGGGGGCGGGCACCGGCGTTATCATTGATGAGGCGGGCTATATCGTCACCAACAGTCATGTAATCGAGGGTGCTCATACCATTACCGTGACCTTGAGCGACGGGAGAACCTTCGAAGCCGTGAACTGGGCAATGGACCCATGGTCGGACCTGGCGGTGTTGTCTATCGATGCACCGAACGATCTGGAGGTTGCCCGTTTTCTGGACAATTCGCTTGGACAGTTGAGCCGTCTTGAGTCGGTGGTGGCAGTGGGCAATGCTCTGGCTTTGCCTGGTGGACCCACCTGGACGCGCGGCGTTGTGAGCAATCTTGGCCGCTCGATACGGTTGACGGATAACATCGTGCTCAATGATCTGATCCAGACTGACGCGGCAATCAATCCCGGCAATAGCGGCGGGCCGCTGGTCAACGAGGCTGGTCAGGTAGTGGGCATCAATACAGCTATCGCTGCCAATGCTCAGGGCATCGGTTTTGCCATTAGCACGGATACCGTTATTCCGGTGGTGTATCATCTCATCCGGGAGGCCCAGGTACCCTCTGCATGGATGGGCGTGATGGTAGTCACTGTCACACCTAGCATCAGGGAGCAACATGACCTGCATGCTGAAGCAGGCGCACTTATTATGGAGGTGGTGGAAAATGGACCGGCTGACAGAGCCGGGCTGAGATCGGGGGACGTTGTAGTGCGGCTTGGTGGAGAGGACATAGAAGACTCAGGCGACTTGGTGAGAGCTATCAGGGCACACGATGCAGGGGATGTGGTTGAGGTCGATTTCTGGCGCGGGGAAGAACTTATGACGGCGCAGATCACCCTGGTCCAGAGGCCAGAGTAACCTGGTAACTGCCGTGGACGTCAAAGCTGGAATGCTTGAGAGTGACTGAGAGAATCTGTCCGCAACAGGGTCCTGATCGGGCACGGCTGGGCCACATGAAGCAACTGTTCTACCCGCAGGGCATTGCAGTTGCAGGGGCGTCAAGAGACCCCTCCAAGATCGGCTCGCTTTGGGCGCAGTCCCTGATTTCTGCCGGTTGCAAGGCTGCGGTTTATGCTATTAATCCCGCGGGTGGTGAGATTGACGGCCGGCCCATTTATTCCAGCTTGCGTCACACACCCGGGCCTGTCGACTTGGTCATCTCATGCATCCCGCGTGAACAGGTCATGTCGCTGCTGGACGACTGTGCTGCCAAGGGAGTCATCGCGGTGTACTTCTACACCGCCGGCTTCCGAGAGACCGGCAAGGATGAATGGGCTGGCTTCGAACATGCCGTTGTTGAGCGGGCGAAGAAGGGCGGCTTTCGCATAATTGGGCCCAATTGCTTCGGAGTCTATTGTCCGGAGCATGGCATTCCGTACGGTCCTTTTCAGTTGATCACGGCTCATGGTTCCGCGGGCTTGGTTTGCCAGAGCAGCGGGAACATGGGGAAGATACTGGAATATGGTCTGGAGAACTGGGTGGGGTTCAGCAAAGGTGTAAGCATAGGGAATGCCGCTGATCTTGAGGCGGGGGACTTCCTTGAGTACCTGGCTGCAGACAGCAAGACACGTACAATAGCCATGTACCTGGAAGGGACCAGGAACCCACGCGGCTTGTTCGATGCGCTGAAGATGGCGGCTTCGAGGAAGCCGGTGATCGTTTGGAAAGGCGGTTCCAGTAGTGCGGGTGCCAGGGCAGCTTCATCACACACTGGTGCACTGGGTGCCGAAGCCGGGGTCTGGTCCGGGGCGGTGAAACAGGCAGGGGCGCTGGAGGTAGGAAACCTGGAGGAACTATGCGATACGCTGCTGCTCATGGACAAGGTGGGCCCGCTGCCTGGGGGTGCCGGGCTTGGGGCTGTCTGCGGTGTGACTGACGGTGGCGGGGGCGAGGCTGTATTGATTTCCGACCTTTGCGCTGCAGATGGTATAGATGTGCCTGGGTTAGCGCCGGGAGCGGAGCGAGAGCTTGATGATCTGGTGGGGAGAGTGGGCAGTGTACTCTGCAATCCGGTCGATCTAAGCCAGAAGCAGCGGTCCGCCGCAGTCCTCGACAGGGTGCTATGTCTGTTGGCGGAACAAGGGGACATCGACATGGTCATGGTCTACCTGAATGCGGGTGTCATCCTTGAACGGTTTCCCGCGGATGTTATCCAGTCCATTACACAGGTCTTAGCCGGCTTCCGGCGCAGGAATGGGAAGCCGCTGGTGGTGGTCATGCCACCCGGACGGGCGAAATGCAGGGAGGGAGTGCATGAGGCTTTGAGCATGCAAGGTGTGCCTGTTTTGCCCGGGATGCAGCGCGCTGCAAGGGCGTTGAGGAATCTGATGGTGTACACGCTCAGGCGCTCAGCCTGATTCCATGCCGGCATTCCGTTTCTGCCGAAGGACGGCCTTTAGTTTGTCGGAAACCCGTCCAGCTTGCGCACCGCCAGAGTGATCTGATGTCCGTGGATCTTGCACTTCTCCACATGGGCTGCCTCATGAGGTGTGTCGGGCAGCAACTGGCGGGATAATGTTTCCTGCTTGATGTAACCGGCCAGGTGTTCTATGGCATCCTTCAGAGGTGACTCAGCCTGGTAGTAAGTGACGATGTGGTCGGCTATATCGAAGCCCGCGTTTCGACGCATTGTCTGCAGGCGGTGGACAACCTCTCTGGCCAGGCCTTCCTCGATGAGTTCTTGGGGTATATCTATGCTGACAGCCACGACAATATCGCCGTCGACCACGGAGGAATAACCAGCTCCGTCAAGGAGCCCGTCATCCTGATCGACGAAGTCCACCTCTTTGACATTCAGTTCTTCCAGCAGCTGGGACGACAGTGCCCGGAGACCTTCTCGCTGGCTCCGGGATGGAGTTTTTATGATCACCTTGGGGAGCGGCTGCCTAACCTTGATGGAGGCCTTGCTCCTTGCAGCACGGCCCATGCTGGCAACCTTCATTACCAGACGGGTGTGCTCAGCCAGAGCAGGATCGAGCATTGAGTGGTCAGCCACAGGGAAGTCAGTATGATGAACGCTCTCCGCTGCATCTGGATATGCAGAACGCACCAGGTTCTGATATATCGCCTCAGCGATGAACGGCATGAAAGGAGCCAGCAGCTTGGAAAGTGTTACCAGGCACTGATAGAGGGTGGAGTAGGCCGACATCTTATCGACGTCGCTTTCACTCTTCCAGAAGCGTCTCCGGCTGCGGCGTACATACCAGTTGGAGAGGCGTTCCACAAACTCCTCGATACGCCTGCCGGCATCGGTGGGGTTGTATGCCTCCAGCTCCAGGTCAACGTCCAAGATAAGCTGGTTCATCTCGGACAGGATCCAGCAATCCAGCTCTGAGGTATACTCCTTGACTGTCCCTCTATAAGGGTCATAGTTGTCGATATTGGCGTAAAGAACAAAGAAGGCATAGGTGTTCCACAGAGTAGTAGTGAACTTCCTGAGGACTTCGTCAACGTGGGCAGGGGCGAATCGCTTTGGATTTCCGGGCGGTGTCGAGGTAAACATGTACCACCTGACGGCGTCTGCCCCCTGAGTCGAAATGAGCTTCCATGGATCGACCACGTTGCCCTTGGCCTTGCTCATTTTGTCACCCTTGGCATCCAGGATGTGGCCGAGGCAGATGACGTTGCGAAAACAGGGCTGTCCGAACAGCAGGGTGGAAAGTGCGTGCAGGGTATAGAACCATCCCCTGGTCTGGTCGATGGCTTCACAAATATAATCGGCGGGAAAATGCTGGTCAAAAACGGTCTTGTTTTCAAAGGGGTAATGGAACTGGGCCACTGGCATGGCCCCCGAGTCAAACCAGGCGTCCAGGACCTCGGGCACGCGCCGCATGGTGCCGCCGCACTTGGAGCACTGGAAGGTGATATGGTCTACGTAGGGTCTGTGCAGGTCGAGCGGTTCTGCCAGGCCGGCAAGGCCTTGCTTCCCGCTCAACTCTTTAATGCTGCCGACGGGCTCAAATTGGTCCGGACAGCTCTCGCAACGCCAGACCGGGAGCGGTGTCCCCCAGAACCTTTCCCTGGAGAAGGCCCAGTCGACGTTATTGGCTAGCCAGTCGCCGAAGCGCCCATGCTTGATATAATCGGGGTACCAGTTGATCTGCCGGTTTCCCGACAGCATCTGGTCCTTGACTGCTGTGGTCCTGATATACCAGGAGGGCTTGGCGTAGTAGAGCAGCGGGGTGCGGCAACGCCAGCAGAATGGATAGGTGTGGGTGATCTTTTCGCTACGGTGCAGCAATCCTCGGCTGTTCAGGTCGGCAATGATAAGCGGGTCTGCCGACTTGACGAATTTGCCGGCGAAAGGATAAGTGCCGGTTATTTTCGCTTGCGGGTTAACATATTCCACGACGAAGTAAAGCTCATTCTCCCGGCCTGCTTCGAAGTCGTCAGGGCCGAAGGAGGGAGCGATATGGACTATTCCCGTCCCGTCATCCATGGTAACGAAGGCCCCGGGAATAACTGGGTAGTCCTGCGGCGGGTCTGCAGGCAGCAGGTCTTTCTTGGATGGGTCGCTGGGCGACGTTCGGAACCTCTGTGCGGGGATTCCGTAGTTGCCGGGACTGAACAGGGGCCTGTACCGGCAGCCCACCAGGTCACGCCCGCGCACCGTGCGGATGACTTTATAGTCCTTGTCCATGGCAGCCTGCAGTCTTGCCTCAGCCAGGATGAGTACTTCCTTCTTGCCTTCCTGGACCTCGTGCTCGAGGACGGCATACAGTGCTTCCGGAGCCACCGCCAGAGCGGTATTGCCCGGCAGCGTCCAGGGGGTGGTCGTCCAGGCAAGGAAGTATGCGGGAACATCTCCGGGTAGTTCCTGCAGGACACCGTTTCCTTCACAACTGAGCAACTGGAATTTCACGAAGACCGAAGGGTCCTCGGTCTCTTCGTAGCCAAGGGCAACCTCATGCGAACTCAGAGAGGTGCCGCAGCGCGGGCAATGGGGGGTTACGCGGTAACCCTGATAGACATAGCCATCATCCCAGAGTTGTTTGATGATCCACCAGAGGGTCTCCACGTACGTGTTGTTGAAGGTGATGTAGGGATGCTCCATGTCCAGCCAGAAGCCGATCCGGTCGGTAAGTTCCTGCCATTTCTCCAGGTAGCCCAGAACGCTGGCACGGCACATTGCGTTAAAGCGGTCTATGCCGTATTCCTCGATCTGTGCCTTGTTTGTGAAGCCGAGTTTCTTTTCTATTTCCAGTTCAACGGGCAGGCCATGGGTATCCCAACCGGCTTTGCGGAAAACCCGGTACCCCTTCATGGTCTTGTAGCGCGGGATGATGTCCTTGAATACGCGAGACAGGACGTGATGGATGCCAGGATTGCCGTTGACTGTGGGCGGGCCGTCATAGAGCGTGAACTCGGACGCACCGGGCCGGAGGAAATCGGTCTTCCTCTCAATGTCGTATTCTTTCCAGAAATGGAGGATACCTTCTTCTATAGCTGGGTAGCTTACCTTGCTGCTAACGGGTTTGAACATGGGCTCCTCTTCACCAGATCCTTCCCGCCCAATCGCGACAACGTCGGGACTTGGCGGGAAGGATGGGTTGATCACTTACCAGGGAAGTCCGGTTTTCTCTTCTCGAGAAACGCCGATATGCCTTCCTTCGAATCCAGGGTTTGGAAGTGGGACATGGATGCCGATTTTTCCAACTCGATTCCATTATACAGGTCTACCTGCATGCCGCGGTTCACGGAATACTTGATGAACTTGGAGGCCATCAGGCTTCGCTCTTTTAGTTTGTTGGCTATTTCCATGACGGTCTCTTCCAGTTTGTCTGCCGGGACCGCCCGGTTCACAAGGCTGTATTGCTCCGCCTCCTTGGCGCTGAGCCAGTCCCCGGTGAAGAGCAACTCTTTAGCCCTTCTAAGGGGGATGAGTCGAGGCAGGCGTTGCGAGCCGCCACCTGTGGGGATCAGTCCGAAGGCAGCGTGCTGGTCTCCTATGCGGGCATCCTCGGAGGCGTAGGCAAGGTCACAGGCCTGCATCACTTCGAGACCGCCGGCCAGGCAGAGACCGTTGACCATGGCAATTACTACCTTGTTCATGTGCTCGATCAGATAAGTGGTGTCATGGAACATCTGTCCGAAATCAACGATCTTGGCCGGAGTGTCGACCAGGCTGGCTATGTATTTCAGGTCGGCTCCGGTGCAAAAAGCCCGGCCGGTGCCGGTGATGATGATGACCTTGACGGCTGGATCAACGTCCATGTCCCTCAGAGCATGTTGTATCTGAGTGTGCGTATCTGGAGCCAGAGCATTCAGAGCATCCGGCCTGTTTATGGTGATCTTGCCCACTCCATCGGTCTTTTCAGCCAGTATATCGGTGTATTCCATATAACAACCCTCCTTGCGCGTGCGAAGCCGGGATTAGCCCGGGCGTTTACCTACCAGGGAAGTTGGGCTTCCTCTTTTCCAGGAAGGCATTGAAGCCTTCCAGCCTGTCCTCTGTGGCGGCATGAAGCGCCAGGGCACCCTTCTCCAGCATGATGCCGGTATAGAGGTCCACCTGCATTCCCTTATTCACAAGCATCTTGATGGCTTTCGACGCCATCGGGCTGCGCTCGGCCAATTTGGCGGCCATTTCCATGGTGACGTCTTCCAGTTGGTCTGCCGGGACCGCCTTGTTCACCAGCCCCAGGGCCTCAGCTTCCTTGGCGGTGATGGCATCGCCGGTGAGCAGAAGTTCCATGGCCTTTTTGATGCCGATGATGCGGGGAAGTCTTTGCGAGCCACCGCCGCCGGGAATCAGGCCGAAATTGGCATGCTGGTCGCCCAGTTTGGCATCCTCAGTAGCGATAATGATGTCGCAGGCCTCCATGAGTTCTATACCACCCGCAAGGGCGACGCCGTTCACGGAGGCTATAACGGGCTTGCTGAGATTATCAATGATGGCAAAGGTGTCATAGAAGAGCTGGCCGAAGGCGGCCATCTCGACGGGCTTATCACTCAGTGCTATGGCATACTTGAGATCCGCGCCGGCGCAAAAAGCTCTGCCCGCGCCGGTGATGATTACGACCCTGGTCTCGGGGTCTCCTTCTATGTTCTTCAACGCATCTTGGAGCTCGATATGGGTCTCCTTATCGATGGCATTGAGTTCCTTGGGGCGGTTCAGGGTTATCTTGGCGATGCGGTCTTTCTTTTCCAAGATAATGCGCTCATACTCCATGAAAGGCGTCCTCCTTAGTTTTGATACAATCGCCTGGGTGGGGATTGACTGGTGTCGGTCTCGGACCCGTACAAATTCTACGAATTCGTAGCTGCTTCTGTCAAATCTGGGTCTTGCTTCTGGGAGTTTCTTGTAGGAATTAAGTGATGGTGCTTGTCTGGAAGCGGGAAGGGAACAATACGTCTTCCACGATCGTGCGCACAGCAAGAAGGCCCGGCCCTTCCCGCAGTGATGTTATGGGCTCACCCATGAGGTCGTGATGGGCTATTGCTTGATCATACGGTACGTAACCAAAAACATCCAGGCCTAAATCTGTCGCCTGTCGCTCGAGCAGGTCTTGATTTCCCTGCACACGGTTGAAGATCAAGCCCAAGCTATCGCACTGCAGGACTCGGTCCTTCTCTATCATGCCCTTGATGATGGCCGCGGTGCGGACCCCTCTGGAGGTGGCATCGCTGATTACGACCAGAGTATCGACCCGGCGCATTACCTGCCTGTTAAGTTGTTCCAAACCCGCCTCTCCATCGATGATGATGGTGTCAAAGCTGGCTGAAAGGCTCTCGACGGCGGCGCGGAGCACGTCATTGAGCGGGCAGAAACAACCCAGGGTCTCTGTACGGCCCATGGCCAGGATAGCATAATCATCAACTTCGGTCAGGGCCTCCATTACCATGTAGTCCATAGAACGTCCCAGTTGCTCTTTGTCGGCGTCACTGCCTTCCCTGGCAGTGTTGATTACGTGCTCGCGGATGTCTCCCATGCTGCGCTTGACTTTGGCGCCCATCAGGTAAGGAAGGTTCATCGCCGGATCGGCGTCAATAAGCAGAAGTTTACCCGCCTTTCCTGTCTGCAGGAGCACTGTGGCCGTGGCGGCGGTGAACAGGGTCTTCCCGGTGCCCCCCTTGCCACATATGGCTAAGATTCTCTTGCGCATCCTGTTGCCTCAGCTGTCCTTGTGGCTTATTTCGTTTTCGTCTCTGTTCTCTTGGAAGGCCACTTTTTTGATGTCTATAATTTCCTTGATATCGTCACAGACCACCTGGTCCGGGCATGACTGACAGTCCCAGCCCAAACTACACTCGTATACATCGAATCCCTTGGCCTTCCATTCTTCAGTCAGGGTCTTCATGAAAACCTGGCGCACCTGTATAGCCATGTCTTCCAAGGGTTCCAGATGTCCTTTGCTGGAGGTTATAAAGAGCGTTTCCATGGTCGAAACGGAAGGAATTTGTGTCTTGTAGATGGACATTAGGGCTCTGCCTAGAGATTCGAAACGGAATCCCTTGGCGGCGGCCTCCTTACTGACCCTAGACCACATTTGTTGGGGCACGGACCGTATCATATAACCTTCTATGTGGCCGCCTATGTACTGAGCATTTTCCAAGCTACGATGGTCCTGGCTGGTCAGGCTTGGTCCAGCCACAATCAGGACCTGCCCAAAGGGGAGGCTGGCCCCCGGTGATTCAGGGATGTCAGGGCCAATTAAGGTAATCCGGCCATCGCTGACAAGCGACGGGTTATCAGTCCAGACAAGAAATGCACAGGCCCCGGCCTCTGGGTTACCCAGTTCCATAAAGGTATCGCCACGCAGTATGATTCCCTGGTTGGCCGCTGGTCCAGTACGCACGGGCACGCCTTCGAGCAGTTCACGGATCTCAGGCTTGCAGCGGTACTCCCGGACAAGCTGTCCGTCTGCTTTCATCTTGTTGACGTATTCTGTGATTTTGGCTATGTAAGAATCAAATATGGACACTGGACAACTCAACAGGGTTCTGAAATGGAGAAACCACCCCGAGAGCACAGCAACTCGGGGTGGTTGTCGGTCACTCAGGCTTCCACTTTTGCTTGAGCTTTCTCTATGGCGATAAGGGCTGCACCTACAGCCCCAATTATCTGTGGGTCTACGGGCAACTTCATCACCTTGGCCTTAAGCTTGTCTTCCAAGGCATGTACCAGCCCTTCATTCTTGGCACAACCCCCGGTAATGGCTACGTCCTGGCTGAGTCCTACTCTACCCACCATGGCGTTGAGTCTGGCCGCCACAGAGTGATTTATGCCGGCAACGATGCTGGACAATTCGTAGCCCTCATTGATAAGAGTGACTACCTCCGACTCGGCGAATACACTGCACTGGCTGCTTATGTTTGCGGGTTTGACTGAGTTATGGGCCAGGGAAGAGAGCCCCTCGAGTCCACAACTCAGAACCCTGGCCATGGCCTCAAAGAAACGGCCGGTGCCTGCTGCGCACCGGTCGTTCATTACGAATTCCAACACTTTGCCGTTATCTGTTAGAGAGGTGACCTTGCAGTCCTGCCCACCGATATCAATCACGGTATGGACCGAGGGGCATAATGACTGGGCGCCTCTGCCATGACAGGTAATCTCCGAGATGTTTTCGTGTGCAAATTGCACTTTCAACCTGCCGTAACCCGTCCCGACTATATAATCAAGATCGTCGATCGAGGTTAGGCTGGCCTTTTGCAGTGCTTCGTCCATGGCCTGGCGAGCAGTTATTTCTGGCTTGGTTGTGGACGGTACCACGCTCCAAGCGATAATATTGCCGTCCTTCATGATAACAGCCTTACCGGTTGCAGAACCTATGTCACAGCCGCCAACAATCATGCAACTCCTTGCTAGTATTCCTTACTTACGGGTGATATTCTCGGTCTATCCGAGTCCCATGGCCGAGAAGAACTTGCCTATCTTGTCCTTGCATTCCTCGGGCGATGTATACCTGCGATCGAAGAGGTCCAGACCAATGTGAATGTAGGGGACCTTGAGTTGCTGGCATATCTCCCTCATGATACCGACACTGGCGGACCCGTCCTTATGACCCATATGACCCGGCCATATAACGCAATCGATGTCGTAGTCCTTGACCACACGGGCAATGTCGCTGGCAAAGTAATCGGCTATTCCTCTGGCCTGCCTCACCATGGGAGATTGGTACAGGTTCCTCTTGGCGAGGCCTTTGAACATGGTATCTTCATTTCTCGTGTCTACCGGTTCATAAGGGGTGTAGCCGAACATGTCCATGACCAAGACAGCGCCCCACTCCTCCTCCAGCCACGGCATGAACTCGAAGACCCATCCGAATGGCAGGAGGTCGAACCAGAAATACCGTATTCGCTCGTTGGCTATGATCCCCTGCTTTGCCTTCACCTTTCGTTCGGTGATGTCCACCAGTTTGCGGAACCACTCTGTGCCTCTTGGCTGGCCGACCTGGAAAATCTGTGATACGGCGAAACACTGACCGCCGCCCATGCCCCAGCCTTGCGGACAGGGCTTGGCCCGTCTAAGTTGGGCGTATTCAAGCCAGAGCTCATACTGCTTATTGGACTCGATTATGATCTCGCGTAACCTGTCAATGTCCAACTTCCTGTCCGTGTGTTCTTCAAGGAAGGTTACCATGCGCCTGAGCTCGCCCGCAAAGTAATCGATGCCTCGCTGGTCCTCCAGATATGGCGGGTCTGTGCAAAACATGGGGATGTCCCGCCACTTATCATTACGGACTACTGCCTGATGCAGCATGGTGGCTGCATCGCAAGGGTGTAACAGTCCTATCATGCAGGTGGGCGGGGGAGAAAGGCCGGCCTCGATATAGTAGAGTGACAGGCGGCAGGCTGTACACCAATCAGTTCCCAGGCCCATGGCTTCAGCAGCATCTACGTCTTCCAAGAGGTAGGGCGCTGAAGCAGCCAGGAAAGGCGTCTGCATAATCAGGTACCAGGGTAAGTCCATAGCTGCATACACTTCCGGGGCAGCACAGAAATAACCCCCTATAAAAGGCTTGTCTTCCTCTGCACAGCGGATAATCTCATCATAGCGCGCCACCGTAATCTCGGTGACCTCTTTGCTCAATTGTATTTCCTCATTTGGGTCTGCCGCCAGCAGGTTCGTAATGAAATTGAAGTATTCACGTTCCTGCTTGTATCGCTCCAGGCCCTTTACCATCATCTGTTGCCTAGTAGCTTTGTCTATGGCCATCGTGCTACCTCCCCATCATTTCCAGGAATGCCTGAACCCGGGTGCGCAACTGCCCCACTCCGGCCATGATGTATTCCCTGTCCAGCCTGATATAGGGGATTCCGGCTTCCTTGAGATCTTCGGCGAACATGAACTGTTCGCCGGTCCAGTTATCACACATCACCAACCGCTCAGAGATGACCCCGTCGACGCGAAAATCTTTGACCATTTGTTTTATGAATGCCGACCTCTTTGGCTGGTCGCCGAACATCCTTGGACACTGCGGCCGCCCCTGGATGTAGTATCTGCCTAAAGCTGCGACGGGGTCCGATTCCTGCTCATCGACCAATTCCCACATTGTCCGGGTTCCAAAGCAGAGGGAATCGGCAACCACGAGCCCGCCCTGCTCCTCTATAACCTCGATATAGGCTGGATCATCCAGAATACCGCCTATTAACAATATGCGGGCGCGCTGGTCGGAATGGCCGTTGGAACTGCCCAACTCTTCGAGAAGCTGGCGAAGGAGTTGATTGTAGTGTGATCTGGGCATGGCGGTGCCGGCCACCATGACTGCTAGAGTTTCTGCACCGGTGATCGGCGGGTTATCGGACTTGCGCAGTTCATAGAGGTGCTTCTGCAATCGCCTGGTCTCGTTATGCAGTTTGATGGCGTCCCAAAGCTGAGCGTCGCTTATGGTGATACCCAGATGTTTTGCCAGGCTGTCTCTGAGCATGGCTACTTCTTCGGAGTACCATTGCACCTGGACGTCAGTGACCTTCTTGGGCAGGGCCATAAGGTGAAGGTAGGGAGTATCTACACGGCGTCTCCAGTGATCGTAGATACGGCGTACATGGTCGCATGTAGGCACCCAGGTAGCTCCATCAAGGAAAGCGTAGTCACCCCTGAGCGCCATGTCGAGCGAGTGACGGGAGAAGCTGCAATTTATGCTACTTAGGCAGGTATCTGCCAGGTCAGTGCTTGTACTCCCCGTACCACGTATCCGGAAGGGAACACAGCCGGCAGCTGTGATCACTTCTTCGGGCACGTAAGAGCAGTAACACCCGACTACTTTGCCTCCCTGGTCCTTCCATGATTGAAGTGCAGGGTTGACCAGGGTGCTGGTAGCCTGTTGGAATTCCTGCAGTACTTTGGACTTCAGCTTGGATTCCAATCTATTTCCCCCCTTTCTTGGATCCATCGCAGGCTGATCACGGTTGCAAACCTAATCGAGTGGGATTACCCTGACCCTTATGTTGGAATCTGAATGCCCGACTAGTTGGTTTACGCTTCGTGTATGTGGTGTCTATGCTTACCTATTGTCAAGCCGTTAAACTAATGCTCCGATTATCGTAGACGCCAAGAGCTTTGTCAAGTGCAAGCAACGTGATGGTTCACGTTCTGGTCTTCAACCGGCGGTGAGGGGTTCTTCTGTACATGGCATGTGTGATGCGATTATGGGATCGGCACTTGGTATGGATGGCAAGGAAAATTGTGACTTTCAGCAAATACGTGAGGTTTGTCGACCTCTCCCGTAACGTGGGAATTCCATGAAATGGGCCTGTCTAAGGCATGGGTGTCGGAGCCTGCTAAAGGTCTTTCATGATTGAGTCCAGCATATGTTCTGGTTGCTTGTTTGACTATTGAAGTATGGTATGCTATAGATATAAAATGAAGCCTTGAGGAGGTATTTTTAGTATAGCTAAACCGCTACGTGTAAATCATCAGATAAGAGCTCGAGAAGTCCTTGTTATTGGAGAGCAAGGAGAGCGGCTGGATGTCATGCCGGTAAGGGATGCACTGAATATTGCCAGAGAGCGCAACTTGGACCTGGTAGAAGTTGCTCCTGGTGCAGTGCCCCCGGTTTGTCGCTTGATGGACTATGGTAGGTTCAAGTATGAACAGGCCAAGAAGGACCGGGAGTCCAGAAAGGGTCGCAAGGCCACACTGGTACGAGAGGTGCGCTTGAGGCCTCGAATAGGTGGACAAGATCTGGCGTGCAAGATCCGGCTGGTCGAACGTTTGCTTACAGAGGGAGACAAGGTTAAGGTGACCGTATTCTTCCGGGGTAGAGAGGTTACGCGCCCGGAACTGGGCAAGAAGATACTCCAGGAAGTCCTGAACGAACTCAAAGATAAGGCCGTTGTCGATCAGCCACTGGTCATCGAGGAAAGAAGCTTGAGTCTTTTCTTCTCCCCTCCCAAGGCTACCAAGAAATCAGAAGTGGAAGGTTCGGATGCCGAAGATCAAGACTCATAAGTCCGCGAAACGCAGGATCCATGTTACCGGTACTGGCAAGTTTATGCACAGCAAAGTAGGTAAGAGCCATTTGCGGATGGCCAAGTCTGCGCGTACAAAGCGGCAGTACTCCGTCAAGCAGTCTGCAAATCCAGCTAACGTTAAGAAACTTAGGCGTTTATTGCCTTACGCATAAAAAGGAGGTCCTTTGCCACGCGCTAGATCTGGGGCTATCACCCGCCATAGACATAAAAAAGTACTTGGCTTGACCAAGGGACATCGAGCAACAAAACATGCACTCTTCCGGCGTGCCAATGAGTCCATGCTCAAGGCTCTCAGCTACCAGTACCGCCACCGGCGGGAACGAAAAGGAGACATGCGCCGGCTTTGGATTACTCGCATCAGTGCTGCCGCCCGGTTGGATGGCATCAACTATTCCCAATTGATCTATGGACTGAGGTCTGCCCAGATCGAAGTCAATCGTAAGATGCTGGCGGAGTTGGCGGTCAGCGACCCGGGGGCTTTCTCGCAGATAGTAAGGGTGGCAAAAGACCACATAGGCTCATAGATAATGCTTGAAGAGCTTCAAGAGCTCAAAGCCGACGCCACCTCCGCACTTGAGAAGACTACAAACCTCCGAGAGCTGGACGAATGGCGGGTGCAGTACCTGGGACGCAAGGGACATTTGACCTCGATACTGCGCCGGCTGGGATCCATGAGTTTTGAGGAGAGGCGTGCTGTAGGAGCGGCTGCCAACGAAGTAAAATTCGAACTTGAGGAGGCCCTCAGGGCCAGGGAAGGGTCGCTCAAGGAGCGCGAGCTTGCCGAATCCCTAGAACGCACCAGCATCGATGTTACTCTTCCTGGTTATCCTGTGGCATTGGGGCGTTTGCATCCGGTGACGCGTGCTATCAAGGAGATCTGCGAAATCTTTGCTTCCATGGGTTTTCAGGTCGTCGAGGGCCCCGAAGTTGAGTGGGACTATTATAATTTCGAAGCCCTGAACATTCCCCAGGACCACCCGGCTCGGGACATGTGGGATACTTTTTGGATTGATACACCTGAGGATGAGCATCAGCTCATGTTGCTCCGCACCCATACCTCGCCCATGCAGATAAGGTTAATGGAGCAGACCCGCCCGCCGGTGCGAGCCGTGGTACCCGGCAAAGTCTACCGGTACGAAGCCACAGACGCCACCCATGAGTCGATGTTTCACCAGATAGAAGGCCTGGCTGTCGACCAGGGTATAACGTTGGGTGATTTAAAAGGCACACTCTTCGAATTTGCGCGCCGGCTGTTTGGCAGTGACAGGAAAGTCCGCTTTCGCTGTGATTACTTCCCTTTTGTGGAGCCGGGCGTGGAAATGGCAATCGACTGCTGGATATGTCGCGGGGCGGGATGCCGTCTATGCGGCCACAGTGGCTGGATTGAGATTCTCGGAGCAGGGATGGTCCATCCCGAGGTATTGAGAAGGGTCAATTACGACCCCGACATCTACACCGGCTTTGCTTTTGGATTGGGTGTCGAACGGATACCGATGCTAAGGTATGGCATTGATGACATCCGTCTCTTCTTTGGTAACGATTTACGCTTTCTCAGACAATTTTAGACGTAAGAAATGAAAGTCTCATCGAACTGGCTAAGGGAATATATTGACATAACACTGCCACTCAAGGATTTGGCCCACAGACTCACCATGTCCGGGACCGAGGTGGACAGCATTGAGGTCATAGGGGAGGCATGGAAAGGTATAAGCATCGGCGAAATAGTGGCTGTGGAACCCCACCCTAATGCAGACCGTCTCAAGCTGGTAACCATCGATTTGGGCAAGGAGCAGGCTACTGTGGTATGTGGTGCACCTAACGTGCGAATTGGCGAGAAAGTGCCCTTTGCGCGTGTAGGTTCCCAACTTGTTGACAGTCGAACGGGCCAAACGTTCGAGTTGCGTCCGGCCACGATACGGGATGTGGCTTCGGATGGTATGGCCTGCTCGGAAAAAGAGCTGGGTATATCAGAATCTCACGAAGGACTCATGATTCTGCCTCCTGCGGCGCCTGTCGGTGTGCCTCTGGCAGACTATCTGGGTGATGCGGTACTCGACCTCGAGGTAACTCCCAACCGCCCCGATTGTCTGTCCCATATCGGCATTGCCTGGGAGGTTGCGGCCCTGACCAAACGGCACGTCAGATTGCCGGCGGTACAATACCCTGAAGAGGGCCCTGACATCAATAGCCTGATCTCCGTAGAAATCGAGGACCCGGCACTGTGCCGGCGCTATTGTGCCAGTTTCATCGAAGGCATACAGGTAGGTCCCTCGCCTGCATGGATGCAGCAAAGGCTCGCGGCTTGCGGCATGAGACCGATTAATAACATCGTTGATATCACGAACTATGTAATGCTCGAGTATGGTCAACCCTTGCATGCTTTCGACTTTCCGCAAGTAGGTGATGGCAAAATAGTGGTCCGCCGTGCCGCCCATGGTGAGAAGCTGACTACTCTGGATGGTGTGGATAGAACACTGGCTCCTGATATGCTGGCTATTGCCGATAGCAGGATACCCATTGCGCTGGCCGGCGTCATGGGCGGGGCCGATACTGAGATCATCGATATCAGCAGGACTGTACTGCTTGAGTCGGCGAATTTCCAGCCAGCCAGCATCAGGCGAACCTCTACCATTTTGAAATTGCGTAGTGAAGCTTCGGTCCGGTTCGAAAGGGGTATAAGCCCCGACTTGGCACTGCCGGCCATCAGGCGGGCCACACAGCTCATAGTCGAACTGGCAGGCGGCAAGGCCGCCAGAGGAATCGTAGATGTTTATCCAGGACAGTCGGAACCATGCACCATACTGCTCACTTGTTCGGCAGTAAGGGGTCTCCTTGGCATAGACATGAAAATGGAGCAGATGGTGGACATCCTGACCTCCCTTGGGTTTGGATGTGAGGTGACCGGTGTTGCCGAGGTCAAGGTTACCGTTCCCTACTGGCGTATGGATGTGCGACAGCGTGTTGACCTGATCGAGGAACTGGCGCGTACGGTGGGGTACGATTTTATACCTACCACTATGCTCAGCGGTCGTTTGCCGGGCCAAGTGTTGAACCCTGTGGTCAATCTCAGGGAGAGACTACGTGATATGATGGTGGGCTGTGGCTTTCAAGAGATCATAAGCTACTCACTCATAAGTAAGGACAGGCTCAACAAGGCTTTCAACGAACGGGGTGCTTTGCGCGTCGCCAATCCGCTGTCAGCCGAACAGGAGTATTTGCGGACAAGTCTGTTCCCTTCTTTGCTCTATCACCTTGCTTCTAATCAAAGGCACGAGGAGGCGGGAATCCGGCTTTTTGAATTGGGTCGTATCTATATGGAGGGTGATGGAGATCTGCCGGAAGAGCGTGAGATGCTGAATGCAGTTCTCAGTGGGTCAAGGTCTCCGCTCTCGTGGCTTGGGGAGAAGGGGGAATTCGACTTCTTTGACGCCAAGGGCGTAGTCGACACCCTTTTTGAGCGATTGGGCGTTGCGGCCCAGTTCCGCCCCGTGGCGCATGAGTCATTGCACCCTTCAAGTGTGCGTGATTCGTTGCACCCTGGAAGGTCGGCCGAAATCGTCATAGAGGGGACGGTCGTTGGCATTCTGGGTGAAACACACCCAAGGTTGTGCGAGGTCTTTGATCTGGCCCGGCAGACTGTAGCGCTGTTTGAGATCGATATAGAGAAACTCCTTCGACATGTCCGGGACGGTCGTACCTATCGACCCGTATCACGTTTCCCTGCGTCTTCACGGGACCTGGCCCTTGTTTTGTCCAGGACTGTTCCGGTATCACAGGTGAAGGACATCATTATGAGTTTCCAACTGGTTACGGATACCGTAGTGTTCGATATATACGTGGGAGAGCAGATAGCCAGTGGCAAGAAGTCGCTGGCCATCAGAGTAACCTATCAATCGCCCACTCATACGCTGACTGATGCTGAGGTCGAGGAAGTGGAGAAAGCGGTCCTGGCCAGGCTTTCAGAGGAGCTTGGAGCGACCCTTCGCAGTTAGTCTCGCGGCAAGCTATTCGCCCGGACGTCCCCGCTTGGCCGCGGTCAGCAGCCTCTCAAGGTTTTCATCGTCACCCGACAGGATGACCACATCATTTGCCTTTATCGTCTCAGCTCGGTCGGGCGTGACAATCACCTCTTTGCCCCTGTAGATCAGCAGTACGGCGACGCCCCATCTGCCGCCGCGGCCCAATTCCAGTTGGGAAATCGTCTTTCCAACGAAGTAGGGTAGGGCCGTCAGCATGGCTACACCGTATCTCGGTGAAACCGATATGTAGTCCATTACATCGACAAGGGGCAATTCGTGGGCCACCCTGGTGCCCGCCTCCCGCTCGGGATGTACCACCTTGTCGGCGCCTATTTTCTCCAGAATTATCCCGTGCAGGTTGTTCTCCGCCTTGGCTATGACATAGGGCACCCCTAACCTCTTCAGGAGGATGGTAGACAGGACGCTGTTCTCGATTTCAGTGCCTATGGCCACGATGCCCACATCGAAATTGGCGATGCCCAGTTCCCTTAATATGGACTCATTGGTTGCATCCGCTTGAACGGCGTGGGTGACTTCAGGGGAGATACCCTGTACTATTCGCTCATTAGTGTCCACGGCCAGGACGTCATGGCCCATCTTATACAGGGTGGTGGCCAGGCTGACTCCAAATCTTCCCAGGCCTATGACGACTACCTGTCTTTTCATTCCTACCTCCTAACCGATCCTTACCTGTTCCTCGGGCCAACGATACCTGGCCGTTTGCTGTCGCTGGACAAGCAGCAGTGCCAGTGTCAATGGTCCCAGCCGTCCGGCAAGCATGGCAACAACGGCTATTATCCGTCCTGCTTGTGTCAGGTCCGGTGTAATGCCGGTAGACAGTCCATTGATGCCAAAGGCGGATACGGACTCAAAGAGGACCCTGATAAACAGGCCGTTTTGGGTTGCAGACATAATCAACACAACGACCGCCAGCATACCGAGGGCGAACATGAGCACCGCCAGCGCCCGCTGAATCTGGTCTATCCTGAACTCTCTGTCGAAGGCACCAGCATACTGTCTGCCTCTAATTGAACTCCAAACCGTGGCCGCAAGCAAACCGAAGGAGTTTACCTTGATTCCGCCCGCTGTTGAACCGGCGGCGCCGCCTATAAACATCAGGATGATCAGGACAAAGAGCGAGTAATCGGCCATGGCGCCGATTTCCACGCTGGAAAAACCTGCGCTCCTGGTGGTTACCGACTGGAAAAAGGCATTGAGCACTCTGTCAGGATATGACAGAGTTCCCAGAGTATTGGGGTTCGCGAATTCAGCAGCCAGAATGGCTATGGTGCCAGATAGCAACAGTATCAGGCTGGTCACCAGTACGATCTTAGTATCGAGCGTGAACCGGTTGAAGCGGCGTTGCTCCACGACATTGGCGACCACCACGAAACTTATGCTGCCCAAGATTATGAGCAGGGCAGTGGTAAGGAGCATGATGGGATCGGTCTGGAATCCCGTCAGGCTTGAGAAATCGCCGAAGATATCAAAACCCGCATTATTGAAAGCTGACACTGAGTGGAATGCGGCTCTCCAGAGTGCAACCAGGGGCGGGTATTCCGGCCAGAAACGCAGGAAGAAAATGAGGGTGCCCAGAACTTCTACGGTTATGGTGAAGAGGGCCATCTTCCTGACCAGTTGCACAACCCCGCCCAGCCTCTGGAGGCTTAGGGACTCGCTGATCATGATGCGTTCCCGCAGTCCTATTCTGCGGCCGAAGGCCAGCAGAAACAGGGTGGCGCTGGTCATAAAACCGAAGCCGCCTATTTGAAAGAGGCCGAATATGACACCCTGGCCAAAAGAACTCCAGTAAGTGGCCGTATCAACCACAACCAGACCGGTGACGCAGACCGCCGATGTGGAGGTGAACAAGGCTATGGTCACCGGGGTGAACTCGCCGGTCTCATTCGAGACCGGTAACATGAGCAGTACCGTCCCTGCAATTGTCAGGGCCAGGAAGCCGTAGAGAAGGTATAACGGTGAGATAGCCCGGGGCGGCTTCGTCTGTGGGGGAGTCGGAGCGGCAGGTAGACGCCACGAAGTCCCCCTGGGTACGCGAAATACCCGGTCTCCGGCTCGTCGATTAGGTCTTTCCTCCACTACTCGATACTTCGCAGTTTACGTGCCATTGTATGGCGAACTCATCCGGACGTCAATCTCAGCGGTACCGGGCCGGCTGCTGTTGCTGTGCCTGCTTCAGACCAGGGTCAAGGCTCCCGGCAGATAATATATGACTAATCAAAAACCCCCTCGGTGACAAGCTCGATGAACTCGTCGTCCGGGATGCCCAGCATACGGCTGCATACCAGGCTGTTGTGCTCGCCCAGGCAGGGTGCAGCCCATCTGAGCTCGTTGCTCTCCTGCGAGAACCTGTATGGAGCGGCCTGAACGGCGTGACGGCCTGCCTCCGGGTGGTCCAGGATGCGAAAATGGCGGCGGTGTGCTAGTTGAGAGTCGCTCTCCAGCAGGTCGCGGCCGTTCTGCACCGGCCCGGCCCTGACTCCGGCTTGCTGCAGCAGGTCTGTTACTTCGTCAAGCGAGCGTGAGGAGGTCCATCCGGCAACCAGCCTGTTCAACTCGTCCTCATGTGTCTTGCGATCGAGGAAGGTGGCGAAGCCCGGTTCCTTTGTCCAAACCGGGCTGCCCATGGCCCTGCAGAAGGCGTCCCATTCTTCATCAGTGAAGATGCCGATAGCGCACCATCTGTCCTCGCCCCGGCAGGGATAGATGCCGTGGGGTGCCGCATAACGGTGGGTGTTGCCGCGGCGGCTTTGGTTGCGGGCGTTTACGGCAAAGTCCAGGAGTGGGACTGACAGGAACTGGAGGGATGTCTCCAGTTGGGACATGTCAACATGAAGTCCCTGGCCGGTCCGGCGGCGGTGGTCGAGTCCGGCCAGCACGGCAATAAGAATGTACCAAGGTGAGATGAAGTCCGGGTATGGAACAGGCATTCCCGCCGGTTCTCTGTCCGGCCAGCCAGTAAGGTGAGTGAATCCCGTAAGGGCCTGCAACTGGGTTCCAACACCCGGTTGGCGATTGAAAGGTCCTGTTTGGCCCTGCATTGTCATGCTCACCATTATGATCTCCGGCTTGACGGTCTTCAACCGGTCATAGCTCAACCCCCAGCGGTCCAGGGTCCCGGGGCGAAAGGACTCCACTATGATGTCGGCCCAGTGGCTCAGCCTGGAGGTGATCTTGGCCGCAAGCGGATGATTCAGGTTCAGTGTGAGACTGTATTTACCGGCGTTGTAATTGGCGAAGGTGGTGCTCCGGTTGACCCCGCTGATATTGTCGTTGAAGGGCGTGGTCAAACGTATGTTGTCCGGTGCGGTACCGGACTCGAGCTTGATGACTTCGGCCCCGCGGTCGGCCAGGAACCTGCAGGCTATGGGGCCACTGATCAACCATGTTAGATCTATTACTTTGCATCCCTCAAGCGGCATACCATTCTCCATCATATAGTGAACCTCTTGTTCCCTAGATTACGCCGGCTCCTCTGAGGGCGATCAATTCGCTGGTGGTCATGCCCAGCTCATCCCGGTATATTTCGAGGTTGTGCTCGCCGATTAACGGGGCCCGCCGGGACTCGAGTTGGAGCGCCGGGCTGGTGGTGAACATGGGTCCGGTATGATGCAGAGTGTCTCCCAGTTCGGGATAAGGCACCTCCATCCAGAAACCCCGCTCCTGAAGTTGCCTATAGTTCAGGATGTCCTCTGGTGTGTTGCTGGGATAGAGACCGAATTCGCATTCCCTGGCGATTTCGTGGAGTTCGGCGCGGGTATGCCGCAGGAAGTAGCGTCCCATGACCTCTTCCCAGTGGTCGATCTTGTTCTGGGGTTGCTCCTCGAAGCTGAGTGACGGCCAGTCGACGTCTACCAGGTCCTCAGCCATCCCCTCACGCTGCATGGCTTTCACCAGTCTGGACTGCCAGGGACCGAAGGTTACTCCCGTATAGGCGCGTACCGAGACATGGCCGTCCTTGCAGGGAAACATCAGACGGTATGTGCTGCCGTAACGGGTCTGCAGGTTTCCCGAACGGGGGAAGAGCATCCCTGCTGTGTGCCAGTAGGGTATGGTGTACATTGTTGTCCAAGCCATGGCTTCCTGAATGGAGACATCGATGTGCTGGCCTGACCCGGTCGCCAGCGTGGCCTGGTGGGCGATCAGGGCGGCCCCTGCGGCGTGGGCACTTGCCTGCAGGCAGGACTGTTCTTCACTTATCCTGACCGGAGCCCTGTCTACATCGCCGCAAGTGTAGGTCAGTCCGCCGATTGATGAGTCCACGATATCACAGCCGGCATGGTCCTTGCAGGGGCCGCTTTGGCCGGAGTGGGTTATGGACACGTATATCAGGCTCGGGTTCAAGGACGCCATATGGCTGTAACCCAAGCCCAGCCTGTCAAGGTAAGTGGGTGGAAAGGATTCGATCAGGAAGCCGGCGTGTATGACCAGGCGTCGGAATAACTCCTGCCCGTCAGTGGAGGTGATATCAAGTGTTATGCTCTTCTTGTTGAGGTTATGGGAGAACCAGTGCAGGCTCCTCTCTTCATCGGCTGTGTCATGGTAGAAGGGGCCAATGCGTCGATCGGGGTCCCCGCCGGGAGGTTCAATCTTGATGACGCCGGCACCCAGATCGGCCAGAATACGCCCACAGGCAGACCCCGTAGCATCAGTCAGGTCAAGGACCCGGTAGGGAGCGAGCAGGGCAGGCATCGTTGCCCTATTCTACCACGAGTGTCTGGTACTGGATACTGGGTACTCATGACTGTAGTGACCGGTGACCAGGTGCAAAGCAGATATCCCCAACCTGCCTGAAAGGCGGTCTGGTGCTGCTTGGCAGCTTACGAAGAAAGCAAAAACATTGACTGTTGGAAAGTATAAGGTAGAATATCGTCAAGAGGTCAGCGGCGACACAAAGGGGCTCGTCAATCCACGATTAATCCCGAGAGGCCGGTTATGAGCGCCGAAGGGTAGCTACAAGACCTGGACAGAAGGAGGATATGATGAAGGCTCTAGCCAATTGGTATCTCAGCCGTACTTCCTGGCAAAGGCTTGTCATCGGGCTGGTATCCTGGCCCGTGGGGGTGGTGATTGTGGCTCTATGGCTGGTGTTTGTAGTCCTGGTGATGCCGGTTGCTGCCGTCGAAACCGTTCTCGAAGACAGCAAATAGGCCAGCTATCAATGGTGTGCACCAGCTCGAAGAACTCATTTGTGAAGTCCTCTTTTGGTGTTCGCAGCCGCTTCTGATGAACGTACGATTTTGTTCTCAGCAGGTAAGTACGATAGAATGGATCAGACGATGATCAAGTCGTCCCTGGATCTGTGCAAGTGGCTCATATCGAACAACTGTCCTCAATCGTCCTCGCCGGAGGCAAATCCAAACGTTTTGGGCGTGACAAGCTTGGTGAAGAACTAGGCGGGCGCACGCTTTTTCAGCGAGTCATAGATACTCTTTCTCAGATCAGCGCTGAAATAATTGTAGCCGTTGCTTCTGATCAGCCTGTCCCACGCGCGGACTCGGCGGCTGTTAAGGTTGTTACCGATCTTATACCGGGCAAGAGCGCTTTGGGCGGCATATATACGGGGCTGAGTGTAGCAACCTCCGATCAAAGCCTGGTTGTGGCGGCTGACATGCCTCTGCTCAATGTAGGTTTGCTCAAGTACATGGTTGAGATATGTGATAATCACGATGTGGTCATACCACGGTTGGATAGCCGGCTGGAGCCTCTGCATGCGATCTATTCCAAGCACTGCTTGACCCCCATACGGGAGCAACTGGATACTGGAGAATTGGCAGTAAGGCATTTTCTCAAGCGAGTGCGAGTCAGATACCTGGAAACAGAAGAGATTGAGAGGTTTGATCCGGAGCGTTTGAGTTTTTTCAACATCAATGTCGAGGCGGACCTCGATATTGCCAGGCTTGTTTTGACTGGTTCCAGGCGTGATCAAGTTGACGGCGATGGACCGACAACGTAAGATTGCTAAGGTACGAGTGCAAAATTTACTTGTTAGAATGTACCGCGCAGGTACAGACGGGAATTCTTATTGGAGGCTGACATGCGAGAGAAAGTAGAAGAATCGCTGGCCAGGGTAAGGCCAGCCTTGCAGGCTGATGGTGGAGATGTAGAACTGGTCGACGTCGATCCCAAGGATGGGGTGGTAACGGTCAAACTCACCGGGGCTTGTGGTGGATGTCCGATGGCGTCCATGACGCTCAAAAACGGCATCGAACGTATTTTGCGAGAAGACGTACCGGAAGTAAAAAAGGTAGTCGCTGCCTAAGAGGCACCTTCATCTGGCTCTTTCGTTGCCAGGTCTTGTTGTAATAAGGCCCATCCGTTGCAGCCGGATGTGACTTGGAGAATAAAGAGTGCGAAAGCAGGTAGAGCAATCGATAGCCAAGATCAGGCCCTATCTGGGCGTAAGCATAGTCGAACTGGTCGAGGTGGACGGTGGAGCCGTCAAGGTAAGGATTACTCAATCCCCCTGCTCCGCTGGAAACCCACTCTACTCGATACCTGAGGAAGTTATAGTATCCTTGCTCCAGGAACAACTGCAGGAAGATATTCCTGAAATCAACGAAGTTGTGGCCGTGCCGTAGCTCGATGGGCAGAATGCATGCTAGAAAAAGTATCAGAGGCATAGAGAGTGCGCGACAGGGTTGAGAAGTCGATTGACAAGATCACGCCCGCTTTGGGAGTCAATGTTGTTGAGCTGGTAGACGTAAAGGACGGTATCGTGAGCGTAAGGGTTTTTCCCTCGATCTGTTCTGCAGGCATGGCCCCGAAAACCATTCTGGCGTTGCTTGAAGAGCAGCTTCTCGAAGATGTGCCAGAGGTGACACAAGTAGACCTGCTCGAGTAGGGTCTGGGTCGTCCTGAAAGGACTCTCGCAAGTTCCTATGAAGTTGACTCTTTGTCAAGAACGGCTTGATAAGTCTTGCCAGCTATGAATTGTGCTCTCTTGTAGTGTAAGAAACTAGTAAGCTATGTGGCAGATGTCCTGCCACCGGCGAACCAAGTCCCGTACAGTCATGTACCGGAGTGTACGGGTTAGGTGAAACGTAATAGAGCCAGGCTAGTGGCAGGTACTGCAACTGGTGGCGGCACAACCGCTGCAGGAGCCTCCCCCACCGGCGACAGGCGCCGACATCTCGCCGGTCTTGGCAAAGGCCGCGAACATGGATGGGATACGATGAGCTTCGCAATTGCAGTGTATGCAGGGAGCTCCCTGGTCTGCGCAACTTATTGACCGCATTCTCTCAAATGTGGTCCCGCATTTGCTACATTTGTACTCGTAGATAGGCATGTTTACTCCATTCACATTGATTATAACTGACCAGGGAATCAACCTCAACACCAAGTGCATTCTTCGCCCTTTCGGGGTTCCAGGTAAATCCAGGGCCGGTGACAGGCGTTCAGCATGTTTCCTGGGGTGTCAGTGAGGTCTGGCCTGTTCCTGCTTGCTGCATGGACTATTGAAAAAATATGTTATAATAACCTTGTCGAACAGTTAGCAAGGAAGCTCCTGACCGGTTACGGCGAAGAAGAGGGAGAGCATCGATATGTGGTGGATTATAGTCCTCGTCGTGGGAATATTGTTACTACTAGTCGTGCTACTCACCATACCCATCGATCTGGTGTTTTCTGTCGAGAGAAGCGACAGCCTGAAGATGAAAGCCAGGGTCAAGTGGATGTTTGGCCTGGTTGGCAAGGATATCGGCCGGGGCAAGAAGCGGGAACCCAAGGAACCCGCCAAGAAACGAAAAGGCAATATCTTGTCCCTTGTGGCTGCTTTCACCACGGAGGGTTTTGCTCAGAAATTCTTGAGTTTCCTGCGAGATGCTGTTCGCGCTCTCAAGGTACGTGAATTGAAAGCCAATGTAACGGTAGGACTGGGAAACCCTGCCGATACAGGCATGCTGTTCGCGGTAATTGTGCCTACGATGGTGTTCTTCAGGTCGTTGGCCTCCGTCAATGTAGAGGTGGAACCTGACTTTGAAGAGGAGAAGTTACAGGGCTATTGCGCCGGGAATGTTAGGGCAACGCCTCTCAAATTCATGACAATTTCGATTCTTTTTCTGTTCTCAACCACCACTCTCAGGGCGTTGAGGGCATCTTTCAGGGCGCGCAAAGCCAAAGTCCCGTTACTGGAACGCCCGGCTTCACAATGAGGCCAGATATCTTCCCAGGTCTTTTTCCCCGATGGGCACGAAAGCATCGTATTCTTTCCTGTAAGCCTGCTTAGCTTCATCATGAGCCATGAAGGAAACAACGGGGTAACCTACCAACCGAAAGCAGCCCTCGTCAACGTCACTGTCCCCCACGTACACAACCCTATCCCCATGGATCTGGAGTTTTTCCAGGATGCTACATAGCCAATCGGCCTTGTTGCGGTAGACCCTTAGTTCGAAGCCGATCGCCCTCCCATCCTTTTCTTTGAGGGAGTTAGCATGGCAGAAGTCGAAGATATTACCGAAGCCGGCTGCCTGCAATATGCTCATGATACCAAAATCGAAGCCGCCGCTCAGTACTCCTGTGCACTTCCCGCTTTGGTGGCAAGCATTGATCGCTCTAAGAACTCGCAGGTCAAGCTTGCTTTGAGTCTGACCTCTACGGGCATACCTGTGGACTGCGTTCTTAATCGTCTCGATTGGGATTCCTCGCAATACATGCTCATTGTAGAGGCAAAACATGGCCCGAACGAAGTCGAAGTTCTGATCGCGGCGTTTCTCTCCATAAAGGGCGTCTAATTGTCGTTTAACTTGAAGCATATGCAGCATACGGACAGGACGAAAGGGTATATATGTTTTGAATATGTCCTGCCCGATAAAATATAGGATGGACTTCTCATCGCGATCGGCGAATATGGTGCCGTTCCAATCGCATATGACAGCGTCATAAGGCATCACCCTACCTCCCCACAACCCAGGCAGAATCACAACTCCGGCTGCCGATGGGGCGTGTTACCGGCCGGTACTAGACAATTATAGCGCTTGAACTGCTATGCTACGTTGAAGATCTCGTCACCGCCCTTCTGGCCGATGATGGGGTGTGAATCGAACCGCACAGCACCTACGGGTACCTGGCCTTGTACAGCTTCGCAGACCTTGGCCAGCCCGAGGTTTCCGAAGCCGGCACAGAGTTCAATAGCCAGGACACCTTCGTCAACAAGCTGCTTGCTGATGCTGGCTGCCTCCCGGTAGTCCTTAACAGGCACGACAACCAGGTCCAGCATGGTGCTATGGTCAAGAGTCATGGCGTTCTTGGGGTCTCCATCGGGTGCCAGGAACATGAAAGCTACCTTGATTTTTGACATATTGGCCTCCCATTGTGTTGGTAAATACAGAGTGACGGGTGTTGCCGGGGTAGGTAGATTCTCAACCATGAGGGTGATTCTGTCAAGGCTGACGGCCCGCGGCGGTTGCGGCCACTATAATTAGTTTGAACGCACCCCATTTCTTTGCTCCTGTTTGTACGAGGGAGAGCAGCATGAATGCCATTTTGGTGGACAAGCTTACCAAGGTCTTTCCTGGCGGGATCGTGGCGGTGGACTCGGTTGATTTCGATGTAAGAGTCGGAGAGATCTTCGGCTTCCTGGGACCCAATGGGGCCGGAAAGACGACGACGATAAAGATGCTCAATACCCTGATCCGGCCCACGTCAGGTACAGCAATCATAAGCGGTTACGATATCCGCAAGAACGCTGCTGGGGTACGGAGAAGAATAGGATATGTAGGTCAGAACGTGGGTGTCGACGAATATGCCACGGCATGGGAAAACCTGGTCCTGTACGGTCATTTCTACCGGCTTGATCGCTCAACCTTGAAACAGCGGATGAATGAACTCCTTGACCTGGTTGATCTGGCAGGACATGAACACCGTATGGTCTCTACATACTCTGGCGGCATGCGGAAGCGATTGGACATAGCCATGGGCCTCATACACTGGCCGGATGTGGTGTTTCTCGATGAGCCCACCGTTGGCCTGGATCCGCAGACCAGGGCACATATATGGGACTACATCCGGGCTCTGGCCAGATTCTTGAACGTAACTATTTTCTTGACGACACATTACATGGATGAGGCAGACCAGCTGTCGGACCGCATCGCCATCATAGACAACGGTAAAATTATCGCCGTAGGGACCCCTGACGAGTTGAAGAAATCGATCAGTGGAGATGTGGTCATCTTGTCCCCGTGTTCGGCCCGAGAAGAAGATTGCCAGGGCTTCATTGAGAAGAGTCGCCAATCTCTGGCTGACAGGTCGTATGTGGTGGCCATGCAAGCCATGGAACGTGACCTGGCAGTCTATGTTACTGAGGGCGAAACAGCCTTGCCCGACATCGTCCGCCGGTTGAATCAAGATGGCATCGAGGTCAGAACAATAGCTTTCTCTCGTCCTTCGTTGGACGATGTTTTCTTGAGATATACAGGCAAGATCATTCGCGACCAGGAGGGGGTGCCGACTACCTATGCCGATATACAGCGTCGGAGAAACAAGAGAAAGTCATGAGTCTGGTTACCGACGTGTGGTTCCAACTTTTGCGCCATCTGAGGATGCAATTGCGTATGCGTATGTGGATAGTGGTGAGCCTCATACAGCCGATCATCTGGTTGGTCCTTTTTACACAGGTATTCACTTCCCTGTCGACCCTTCCGGACCTGGAAGGTGTCAGCTATCTACAGTTCTTCGCTCCGGGCGTTATCGTTATGACGGTCATGTTTGGTTCTGCCTGGGCCGGTATGGGCCTGTTGCACGACATGGACATGGGCATTCTGGACAAGATGATGGCTACTCCGGTAACCAGGCTCTCAATCCTCCTGGCCCGGGTAATGGCCTCTATGATCGTGCTGCTGGTCCAGGCCATGGTCATATTGGGCATAGCTGTAATCATGGGTGTATACGTAACAACCGGCCTGCCAGGGCTCCTTGTCATGGTAATCCTGGTATCACTATTGGGGCTTGGCTTTGCCGCCTTCTCCAGCGGAGTAGCCATGTACGTCAAACGGTCGGAGCCCCTTGTCGGCGTCGTCAACTTCATCGCTTTGCCTACTGTCTTCCTCTCCTCAGCCATGATGCCCCCCAACCTTCTGCCCGAATGGCTTGATACCATGCGCAGGTTCAACCCGCTTGACTATGCGGTCACTGGCGTGAGAGACTTGGTCCTTAATGGATGGGTCTGGCCTGACTTGTTGTCGTCCCTGGGCGTGCTATCAGTCTGGGCTATGATGGGTACCATTTTCGGCATGATTATGTTCCGTTACAAACTGCAATGAACTCGAAGCAAATGAGCTAGATGAAATCCAGTGGAGAGTTGACACGCATAACCCTGATTGGACTCGCACTAAATGTTGGATTAGGGTTATTGAAGCTTGTAGGGGGCATCTTAGTGACTTCCGCGGCCTTGATAGCCGATGCCGTTCATTCGCTTTCCGATGTGGCGACAGACTTGATCGCTCTGTTTGGCATACGTTTATCCTCCCGTCCTGCCGACGAGAGTCATCCTTATGGCCATGGGCGCCTTGACTCCATAGCAGCGTCCCTTGTTGGTACAGCCCTCATCATAGGTGGCGGCATCATTGCCTGGCGGGCAGTGGAATCGATCATTGACTTCGAGGAGCGTTTTCCAGGATATCCCATGCTATTGGTAGCTGCTATTTCCATCGTATCTAAAGAATGGATGTATCGTGCTACTCGACGGGTTGCCCGTCGCACATCCAGTCCTGCTCTTTCAGCCAATGCCTGGCATCACCGTTCGGATGCCCTGTCGTCAGTGGCCGTTTTTATCGGTGGGGCGGCTATTCTGGTAGGTTGGGGCTACGGCGACCAAGCGGCTGCACTCGTCATCGGGCTCATGGTTGCAGGAATAGGGGCTAACAATATTTGGAAGCTGTTTCAAGAATTCAGCGAAGGTTCCATCTCGCGTGAAGAACGCCGGCGAATTGAGAATGTGGTGGGTCAGGTCCCGGGTATCCTGGGCTGGCACCAGTTGCGAACGCGTATGGTCGGTCGAGAAATCTTCATGGATATCCATGTGCTGGTGGATCCAGATATCTCCCTTTCGGAAGCCCATGATATATGCAGCGCCGTGGAACAACGAGTATCCCAAGCCATGGACAGGCCTACTAATGTTATTGTCCACTGCGAACCCGTTGAGAAGACACCTCCACCGGGAAAGTCGGGGGGCTTTCCCAGACCGTAATGCTGTTGTGGGTGGACCGTGGTTCAAATGGCGCCTTGCTGCTACAATGATGCCCAACAAGGTAGCACAGGTACGAAGTATCGTGAATGATCACAAGACCCAGAGATGCAGCCACTCTCATCCTGATGCGTAACTCAACGCGTTGCCGGAATGAGATAGAGATTCTGATGCTGCGCAGGAATGTCAACAGTGCTTTTCTGCCCGGTGCTTATGTCTTTCCTGGGGGTAGCACGGAACCAGGAGATTCCTCGCCAATGGCAGAGAGACTATGTGAAGGACTATCGATTGAACAGGCAAGTACGGTCTTGAAGGGCGTTGAGCCTCCGGAGCGAGCACTTGGCTACTATGTTGCGGCGATAAGAGAGGTCTTCGAAGAAGCTGGTATACTTCTGGCTTATAGTAATAATGGCCAATGGGTAGGTATCAGCAGGGACGAGAAACAGCGATTTGTCGACTACCGCCGGCAAGTATTGGAGGACCCTTCGTCATTTCCCCGGATGATCCAGAAAGAAGGGCTGACCCTGGCAACCGACAAGCTGGCTTACTTTGCGCACTGGATCACTCCTGAGGTTGCGCCCATCCGTTATGATACCCGGTTCTTTGTGACCGCTGCACCTTCCGGCCAAGACGCCGTCTTTGATAACCAGGAAACCATCGACAGCAAATGGGTAACACCCAGGGAGATAATTGATGGCAGACGAAGAGGGGAGTTTTCCGTAGTCTTTCCGACCTTTTGCAACGTGAAGGACCTTGCTCAGTATTCTTCCGTTAGTGAAGTCATCGCTTCCACCATAGGAAAAGAAATACCTGCGATCCAGCCTCTGATAAATATGCTGCAGTTCGGCTAGGTGGCAATCTTGCAACCCCCGGACACGTAATTGGCTTCGCCATAAAAAGCATTAAAGCAGTTACTCTCTTAGATATCCCTGCCTTGTATCTTCCTTTTTTCGCCTCATGCAACTGGTCTCAGCACAGTTCTTCAGGAAGCTGAGGACTGGCATGTTGAGCCAGGAAAGCGCAGACACCGTGGATCATGCGGCGCGCTAGGCCATGGTTTTGGCTTTCCAAATGGAGGGTCGTCGAAAATTCTCCCGGATTCGTAACTCCGATTTTCCTTCGATTAACTGTACCGATATGGCTGTTTAACTGCGTTTAAGAGGTGTGTAATATGCCCGGTGCTAATATGGAGGGCATG
This sequence comes from Chloroflexota bacterium, assembly GCA_003551705.1. GTDB lineage: Bacteria > Chloroflexota > Dehalococcoidia > UBA2247 > RBG-13-53-26 > PUNJ01. The sequence goes on from PUNJ01000055.1 coordinate 36,180, forward strand.
AAGGAAAGCTCACTAAAGGATAACCGAGCCAGCCTTCAATTACCGGCTGTCGAAAGGGTGCAGCGTTTTTCGGGGGTGAGATATGGAATCGACAGCATCGCTCGTTTTGATATGCGATTCATCTGACATCAGGGAGACTCTTCTAACAGCGCTTTCTAATGCAGGGTTTCGCGTGTTTGCCTCACGGAGTATGACAGAGGGTCTACGGAAGATATACGAGAACCTACCCGATGTCGTGCTCATGGAAGACCGTCTGTCCCGTAAAGATTCCGTCGACTTCTGTTATCAGGTGGGCCAGTTATCCGGTTTTCCGTTGGTACTCCTTGGTGATGAGGGGCTGAGTTCGATAGGTGGGTTTGAGAGAGGAGCTGACTATTATGCCAGCCGGCCTTTTGAGGTTCCGGAATTGACAGCTCGGATAAAGTCACTGCTCCGGCGTCAAGGGGAACGATTTAAGGAGGTTCGTCTCTTTCTGAATGTTGATGACAGGACTGCTTTGGTGGGGAGGAGGACGGTGAAACTTACCCGCACCGAGTTCCGGCTCCTGGCCTGCATCATGATGGGCAGTGGCAGGTTCGTGCCGGTGGCCGATCTTCTCAGCCAGATATGGCCCGGTAAGCGAGTTACGGAAGACTCAGTCAGGTTCTACGTATCCCGGCTCAGGGAAAAAATGGACTCGGAATCGAGATACGTGATTCTGAACCGGCGAGGTGTTGGTTATCGGGTTGTCGAACAAACGCAGTCAGGATCTTTCTAGATTATCGTACATCGGCAATTGTTGTCCCAGCCGGTTGCCGCAAGGCAAATATGGTGGTCGATGGGGGCAAAGACGGGGATAGCAGGCTCTTGGATGGGTTTAGCAAGGGTTCTATCCCGAAGTAAACAACAATGAAAGGAGAACGGGAAAGTGAAGAAAATCGGAATACTTGGCTTGGTAGTAGTACTCGGACTAGGCCTTCTTGGCATCGGTTACGGCGCATGGACGGCTGATCTGCAGATTAATGGGACAGCCACAACCGGAACGCTGGAACTTGCCGTGGTATCGGTAGAAGCATGGGATGATGAGCCTGAGGATAAAGACTATAGCAGTATCCAGGCGACGATGGAAAATGACACCATTCAGGTGACCATCGATAACGCCTATCCGTGCATTGGGTACTATCTGAACGTGACTTTGGAGAACACTGGAACCATTCCTCTGCACCTATTTGGCGTGGAAATAGACATCGTTGACGAGAATAACAATGCCAACAACGACATAAACAACGATGTCAACAATGACGTCAACAATGAAGTTAATGACTACTTCCTGGTGCACCTACTGGATGAGGAAGGGCAAGAGTGGGATGTGGACGAGCCGGTTCAGATACATCCAGGTGAAACCCAGACGGTCGCCATTCGTGCCAAATTAACGCAACAGGCACCCCAGGGCGCTGAGCTCCAATTCGGCGTGAACCTGAGGGTAATACAGTGGAACATGGTTAACGATGTGGAGCCCCCGGAGCCCCCGGAGCCCCCGGAACCGCCAGAACCTCCGGAACCTCCGGAACCGCCAGACAACAATAATGACATCATCTTCCCGCCACCGAACAACAACAACGACAACGAATGCTAGTGGTGGCCTGTCATAAGTACGAGAGCCCATTGGGCTCTCGTACTTTCCTAAGAGAGAACAATAAGAAGGAGGGGTAGAGTGGTTGGGAAATTGGCTGTTCTAGCACTTGTTATAATGCTCGGCTTGGGCGCTCTGGGTGTCGCCTTTGCAGGTTGGAGTCAGGAATTAGCCATCGATGGGACAGCAACGACCGGCAGAGTCCAGATGGAATTCACCGAGTGCGTTGCATCTGACAACGAAGGGCCGGACGTGGATTTTGGGACCACAATGGTAGAGTGCCTGGACTTGGACGGAGATGGAGTCGTAGAAACGATGGTCGTAGACATACAGCGTGGATATGCGGGCTACACAGGAATTGTGGACTTCTCGGTTAGTAATACGGGCACTGTACCACTCCATGTTTCCGAGATTGTTATGCCCGAGGTGGTTGACGGGATTGCAGTTGAGGTTTCCGGGATCGCTGTAGGTGATCAAGTCCATCCATGCAACACGTTATCCGGCAGGTTGACCATAGATATCCAGACAAGCGAGCCTGGTACCTATGAGTTCACACTTCGCATTGCAGCTGTGAATTGGAATGAGGAGGTGAACAACGATGAGTAGACGTTTCGGAGCACTGGTCCTGATCGTAGTGGTTGCGGTCGTTAGCGCGCCATTGGCAGGCTTCGCTTTTGGAGCCTGGACAACAGAGTTGAAGGTCACAGGCACAGTGACAATAGAAGACACCGGACTGCCTCCTGGGGCGACCCCGGCAGAAGGTGTAGAGATATTCCACGTTGGGATGAATGATGCCTTGGGCGTCTTTGAGATGGAAGAGTGTCAACCGGTACACGATTCCTGGGCAGAAAGCCGGTTGGTTGATACCAACGATGACGGAATCAAGGATACCATTGAGTTTACGCTTCCTCGTGGTTACAACTCCTATGTTGGCAGGATAGTGGTAGTACTGGAAAACCGGGGCAGCGAGTCTGCTGAAATAGGTTCATTTAACCTGCTCTATCCGCAGTATCCCGATGGCAGGTTTGATCAGGTGGATGTGAAGGCTGTGCCGGGTGATTGTTCTCATCCGCCCGGTTTAGCGGTGTGGTTCACCCCCTTGGACATACCGATGTGGGTGGAGCCCGGGGAGAAGGCCTTCATTGAAGGTTTTGTCTCGGTCTTTCAGGAGGCTGCCAATGGAAAACATGCCTTTGCAGTTTCCTGGAACGCCTCTTGACAATGCAGGCGAGGAGGCGGAAGTGACTTTGACCCCGGAGGACATGACAGCAAGCAGTAACGGGGTGCGAAATCGGCACCCCGTTACGTTTATGAAGCGCGCGGCAAGGGAGCCTTGGCAAAGGAGGTGCAATTGTGTGCGCTAGGAACAACGAACGGGATACCATGGAGGCGATGGCAAACCGGTCAGAAAGACACCAATCGTCTACCCTATTGAACTGGACGGTCCCTGTGCTACTGATGGGCCTGTTGATCTGGACCAGCATAGGTCTGGCTGGTTTCCGTCCTGTATCCATAGTTACTGGGAGTATGAAGCCGGCTATCGATGCAGGTGACTTGGTCATTGTGCGCAATGTGCCACCTGAGGAAATAGGAGTGGGTGACATCATCCAGTTCTCTCACGAGCATGGCAGTATGACGGTTGTACATCGCGTAGTGGATACCCGGGACCAGGAAGTATTCATTACGAAGGGCGATGCCAACCTTACCAGGGATGCCGAACCGGTACCGGCGGATAGAGTTCTCGGGCGTGTGGAGATTTGCATTCCAAAGGTTGGCTGGCTGCCTATTTACATAAAGAACTTCTTCGGGTCCATTTTGGGGCGGGGCTGAAGCTTTAACCGTGACTGCTGCGACTGACCGGTATGTGGCTGGATACGTTGAAGCGATAGCCTTTTCCGGGTACTGTGATGATGATGTGGGGGTTCTTGGGATTGTCCCCGATCTTGCGGCGGAGGTGGTGCATGTGGACCTTTATGACATTGGGATCGCTGGGATAGTCTTCTCCCCAGACCTTTTCAGCCAGGGCTTTCTGAGACATTGTCTGGCCAGCATTTGCTGCCAGGGCTGCCAGCAGCTTGTATTCAATGGGTGTCAGGTTGACCTCTTGGCCGTGCAACCTGACCTCTTGGGTCTCAAAATTGATCATCAACTCTCCCTGCTCAAAGCTTCGCGGCAGGCCCGTATCGATTGTTCTGTTGCGCCTCAGTATCGTTCTGAGCCGGGCGAGAAGTTCCATGTGGCTGAATGGCTTGACGATGTAATCGTCAGCACCCATCTCCAGTCCACGGACTCTGTCCAGCTCATCCGCCTTTATGGTTATGATGATAACCGCGACAGGCGAGAAACTGCGTATTTCGGAGAGGACCTGGAAGCCGTCCGTATCAGGGAGTAACAGGTCGAGCAAAACGACATCAGGAGTCTCTGTACGAGCCAGGTCGATTCCTTCCTGGCCGCTCCTGGCTGGAATGATATTGATCTGAGGCCAAGCCATTCTAAGAGATAGAGTTATGGCTTCGATGATATCCGGATCATCTTCGATTACTAACAGTCTCATGGTCCTCCGACTGCATGGTGAGGTTGGGCGAAATCCTCAATGTTCTGCCCAGTAGCGTTGCTCTCTTCGTGCCCTGATGGACGGGCGTGAGCAAGGGAAAAACGTCTAATTATCCTGGTTGCAAGGACTTCATCCTGACGCTCGCTGCCCCGGGCGAAGCGTATGTTATTTCTCCGGGTCTTATACGTGGTCTTGGTACCTGCAATTGAAGTCTAGCACAGGGGTGGTTACGATGAGGTTGCGAAGGCGGACGGATTTGTTTACTGCCGATTACGCTCGGGTATATTTATTACATGGAAGCAACTTGATTACCACATCTCCACCTGGGAGCCTGGATACATGGCTGCCAGCACTTCTCTGACTTTGGCACGGTCGGCTTTGTCCGCTATGGCCTCAACTTCAGAGACAGCAGGAAACTCCTCTCGAAGATTGCGCTTTACAAGAAAGCCTGGCACCTGGACATAGGACCACGCAGAACTGCCGCAGCAAGAAGTATCAATGCAGGCTTGACCCAATATGTAAAGGACTTCTCGGTCCTTGTAGTTCAAGGTATGTTCTTCCCTGGGGATGTAGTAGCCCGAAATACTCCGAATCTCGCTGCCTAGTTCAGGATGTGTGAATTCCATTCTAACCTCAACTGGTGTCAGGACTATTCTAAGCAGGCGCAATGCAGGTGTCAATCATACGATTTGAATCACCCAAAATGTCATCGAAGGGCTAGCGGGTGCTAATTCATACAAAAGGTCACCGACATGGTGTTCGTAGCTCCGGCCAGGTTGCCGTTTGTACGCTGATTCCTCATAATCAAGCAAGCCTCGTGGTCAGAAAAGATATCCTTTTCTCCACCTGCTTTGCTGCTTGTTGACGGTTGGATGACTTGACCAGATCTCGAGCCAGCTTGTCGTCGCCTACGATATCCCTGACCCAAGAACTGAAATCGCTCTTGCCATCTGTAGTATGGTACGCATACGTGTGGTCCGACATACATGCCAGCGCCTCCGAGAGATCCTTCAAGTCCTTGAGCACCCTATCATCATGGCAGAAGAAGAAGTACTGTTCCGGCACCGTGGATAGTAAGCGTTCCGCCATTTCCGTTTTCATGACTGCCATCGAATTTGCCTCCATGTCGCGTATCTTGTATGCAGTTTAGTGATGGTCCCATAAGAGAGAAAACCGCTATCGGCTCAGAAACCTGCTCCAACGGCAGTCATGTTTAGAAACGTTTCCGGTTCTTCCTGGAAAGTCGGGACGATCGAATCACCATTGCCAGCCTTGAATTCTTCCAAGAGACCTTGCATTCTGGCCTGATTCTCCAATTTGGCAATCAGGTTTTCGACTGCGGCTTCCCAGGTAAAATAGCGGGCTGTGCGCCTGGCTGCTTTACGCATCCTCTCACCTTGTTCGGGGCATTCGTGAATACTGGTCAAGTTAGACACTATTTCCGAGGGGTCAGTGGTCTCGAGGACGAAGGAATTGATGAACGGAATGGCATAGTCTTCGCCGGTGCATCCTGTGAATGCAATACCACCGACTGCCATTGTTTCAAGGCCCACAATACCGAATGGTTCATGGCGGCTGTTGGCCAGTACTCCATCTGAGGCACGATAGAGAAAACGCAAGAAATCCAGAGGCAGGTGAAACTTGACGTTGACGACGTCTGCACCGGAAGCTTCGCTCAGGGCCGAAAGCGTGCCGCTGTAAGTATTGGGCTCGCTGCTGGTCTCTTTTACTTCAAGCCCCATTGACCTGGCTTCCTCAAGTACGTCGTGCTCATATGGCTCTATGCCACCACGGGCCACCAGCACCGTCCTCAGTCCGCTTCTCTTAAGTTGATTAACTGCCGAGATTGCCCCATCCCAGTGCTTATCAGGGTGCCAGCGACCTACCTTGCAAAGCAGAACGTCGGCTTGGAGTGATTGCCGGACCCGTTCCACCATCCTGTCATTGACCTTGTTAAGCAGGTTCTTGGGTATGCCGTTTGGAATCACCAGCGGGTTGAGCTTCATGGTCCACATTATGTGTTTCATGTAGCGGCTGACTGTTGTTATGGTGGTTGTGCTGTTGAGCCGGTCCCAATCAATACGTTCGAAAGAGAAAGTATTATTGGCATTCCAGAACATGAGTACCTGGTCTTTGATGCTAGCGGGCAGGGATTCTCCAAGACGGCACATGGCTTCCGCTGTATGCCATTCCTCTCCCAGTACGACAACCAACCTTCCTGCGGCCATAGCTGGCTTAACTATGTGCTCTTGGATGAAAGCCGGTATTGATTCAGTGTAGTCATTCATCTTAACGTCTTCGCCGTCGTATACACCCTTTTGGTGATACCGGCTTATCCATTGACACCAGCGGTGCAGCACCAGTTTTTCGCCCGGTGCGGTTTCTTCTCCTCTCTTTCGTGGGTCGCCTATAAAGAACAGATGAGTTCGAAAACCTTTGGAGGCAAGCGTGCTCGACAAATGGTTAACACGCACACCAAGGCCACCTGCGAAAGAATAGGAATCGGGCCCTTCAAAGCTCAATATCACGAATTCTGTGTTTTTCGGGGTTATGCTACTTCTGTTCACTTACCGTCCTCTTTCTTTGAACCCCTAGAGCGGGTCTATTGGAGCGCCGGGCTACTTTTGATCGAATTTCCTCTGTATTGTCGAGGCAGACGCAGACCGTGTTGAGACTTCGATCAAAGACCTGTTCGGGGGCACCGCCGCGGCCGGTGAGGCCGTGGCGGGCGTTGCATTTACGTTTGCCTTATGGTATCTGCCTGTATCCATTCTAACCTCTTGCTTGGTTAAAGGGGGCTTAAGCCAGGTGTCGAAATAGTTACAATAAAGTCCCGCTTATGCGAGAGCATCGAATGGCCATGACAGGAATTGACCGCCTGACCGCCGAGGTGTTAGGATGACTGCACTAGTAATGTGGAGGACCGATGGACTTCAACACGCTCGAATTTGAATGTACAGACCATGTAGGTTGGCTGACACTCAACAGGGCCGACCGGTTAAATGCATTGTCGATGGAAATGGTGCATGAGTTGAGACGCTTCTTCGGTAGTTTGGACGAAAGATTGGATGTTCGTATCCTAGTGGTCAAGGGTTCCGGAAGGGCATTTTGTGCGGGCTTCGACGTGTCAGGTCTGGCCGATGGCATGGCAGTAATGGAGGCTGACGCCAATATGCCCAAAGGTGCTGTAACCTATGGGCACATGGTACAGAGGATTATGAATGACTTGATCATGAAAATACGGCAGGCTCCCCAGCCTGTAATAGCGGCCGTGCGCGGGCCTGCTGTTGGCGGGGGGTTCACACTCAGCATGGCTTGTGACATACGCATAGCCAGCGAAAATGCGCGCTTCCAGGCCGCCAATATTCGCATAGGCTATACCGGAGCCGACATGGGCTCGTCTTATTTTCTGCCGCGGCTTATCGGCCTCTCCCGGGCAGCCGAATACATGTACACGGGCCGGGTCTTGGATGCGCCTACGGCCGAACGCATCGGCTTTATTTCCAGAATGGTCGCTGATGGGCAGTTGGAGGACGCCGCCAGGGAAATGGCCTCTGATATGCTGAAGGCTACCCCGCTGGGGCTTCGCCTGACCAAGGAGTTGTTGAACATCAACATAGATGCCCCCAGCCTTATGGCTGCCGTTCAGTTGGAGGCAGGTGGGCAGTTGCTTTGCGGCATGAGTGAAGACGCAGGAGAAGCCATCAAGGCTGCATATTTCGAGAAGCGCTCGCCAAGGTACCAAGACAAGTAGTCACTACGTGACTATCTCTCAATCCAGGAAATGAGGTACTCGGCTCCGTTTCCATCTGGGTCAAAGTGGCTACGTTTCCAGTCACCGTCCAGCCCGGTCTGCCGGGCTGCCAGTTCGAAGTGAGACATGGCGATTCCCATGTCTATCAACTGCAGGTCCGCTGCCCTGAGCAGCTTACCATAGCCGGGTTTTCGCTTGAGCAGGAAGTGAAACACGTTAACATTGTCCTCTTTCACAATCCGCCAAGGCTGATAATTGGTGGCTGACGGGGCCAATCTCACACATTCCAGAGCGGTTACATAGTCGCCGGCCTCATCTTTGGCGAGGGGCTTGTTCATGTCGCCTTGAAAGAACAATGTGGTCCATGGTTTCCTCTGGTCAGCTGAGATAAAGCGTCTCATTATCCGCTCCCTGACCGTTCGCCTGTCACTAGCATATCCTACAGGACTGATGGCGGGAATGACCTCTTGTTCCGTCACACTCAGTTTCCTGGCAAAACTTGCTCGTTTGAATGTGCCCCCCAGCCAGCAAGTACCAAGGCCCAGGTCTGTAACCCTGACGATCACCTGCTCCAGGCAGTAGCCGAAGTCCTCCATGGCACCGGGCAAATCTTTGACGACGCCCGCAATATACAGTCTGGCGCCCTTGATGAAACCGTAAGTTCCAAGTTGCCTTGACTCGGCCTGTTCCATATCCGAAAGGTCAATCAGGCTGAACCTTACTCTATGGCCGAACGGTCCCTGGTTGTGGTCCCCAAGGAAATCGTTTATCCTGTTCTTGGTTGCTTGTTCAACGGGCCTGTCTATATATGATCTGACAGAAGCCCGCCTCTTAATGGCCTCTATCATGTCCCCGGTCTGTAGCATGTTACCCCACCCAGTGTGTCAAAATCGGCCGCGATTCTTGCCTCTCTTCGTATTTGTACCACTTCTCCGTTGTTCATGCCAGGCCGGACAACGGGCAACCTTTTCCTCATTATCCCCGAAGCCTTCAAGGTGAGATGGGACATGGAAGAGCAGCGTGTAGGAAGCAGCAACAGAAAAGGGAGTGCATTGATGGTTTGGCCTCCCACGTTAGCTCCGACTTGACTTTCATGGCTTAGATGGCCACGAGCCTATAGATGTTCACCGGTCCTGACTGTGTTCTGCCAACTTGGCCGTTGCTCTCCAAATACTCCAGATGTGCCAGGGTTTCCCTGACCGCCAAAACACGGTTAGTGGCATCCATCTCGGCCCAGGTACCGACATCCCAGCTCACCTTCTCTGCCAGATCCCATGGGGTTGCTGCAGTGCGATCAGAAAGGCCATCGATCACTTCGGCCAGGCGCTGTTCATGATGCACCAGTATTTCATCAACTCGCTTGGCCAGACCGTCGAAGGGACGCTCGTGGGCAGGAAGGACCTGGTCAACATCGAGTGGTTGTACCTTGCGAAGGGCCTCGAGGTACTGGCCCAACTGGTTATAGCTGGTCAGGTGGCTGGGTGAGATATGGGGCGTAATATCAACCAGAACATGGTCGCCGGAAAAAAGAATTCTTCTCTCACGGTCATGCAGGCATATATGACCCGGACTATGGCCAGGGGTGAGGATGGCTCGAAACTGATCATGAATGACCTGGCTTTCATTGTTGTCCAGAACAACGTCGGGTTCAAGCCCCGTTGGAAAGAGCGCTCTACCGAAGCTAGCCATGTCATAGAAGTTCTGCAACACGCCCGGTGGCACACCGAGGCATTTGGCCCATTCCACGAGCCCATCAAGGTTCCATACCTTATTTGGCCCCACTGTGTGCTGGAGTATGTCCCAGTCTGCCCGGTGAATAATGACTTGAGCGCCCGAGGCATCCTTAATGTGCTTGGCCAGGCCGCTATGGTCAGGATGGTAGTGGGTCAGGAATAGCCAGCGTATGTCCTTGATCGATAGCCCGATTTCACTGACGCGCCTGCATAGAATATCGAAGGCACCGGCGTCATTATAGCCGCTATCGACCATCAGCCAGCCGCTACCTGTATCGATCAGGTATGACAGCGTTTGGAAGTCGCGGTCGCGCTGCAGGGACCCGATCAGCAAGGGGACTTTGACCATGTAGATCCCTTGTCTGATTGATACAGGACTATCTTCCATGGCGCTCTCCTTTCTTGCCCTCTAGTATAGCACCGGCGTAACCCGTATTGCCAAGTCAAGATTACCGGCCGGTGCGGTTGTGCTGTTTGCTACAAGATCTCGCCGGGAGCAGCTCTTTGAAGTCTGGATCCCGGACCTCATGCCGGAACGCCTGGCGAAGGTATTCGCAAGTGAAGTGCCTTGGGCAATTCAGATAGAATTCCAAGGGAAAGCGCATTACGTGCACAAAGATTGTCCTTCGACAGAAGGAATTTCACGAGCCGGCAATACTCCACCAGGCAAGCTCCTGACCTCCAGTGGCAGAGAGAAAGTGAAGGCGCTGCCTTCACCTGTTGTGCTGCTCACCCAGATTTCACCGCCGTGCAACTCGACAAGCTTCTTTGACAAAGCTAGTCCCAGCCCCAGACCGCTGAAGCGTTGCCGGTCTTTCTCGCCACGGTAGTAAGGTTGGAAGAGTCTCTCTTGTTCTTCCTCTGCTATGCCCGGGCCGTTGTCCCGGATCTCAATAAACATTGACCCGTCTTTCTCCCACCCGCTTAGTGTAATGCTGCCTTCATCCTTCAGAAATTTCGTAGCATTGCCAAGGATATTCATCACAACCTGACGGACTCGCTGTTCATCGGCCCAGACCCGGGGGAAATCCTCAGGCAAGTTCATGGTCAGTGTTTGTCCGTGGCTGCAGATGAGTGGTGAAATCTCTTCCTCCACGCCATGCAGTAACTCAGCAATGTTCACGGGTTTGCAGTGAATATTGAGCATGCCGATTTCGCCTCTGGCCAGGTCCATCAGTTCATCAATTCGACGGTTCAGGTTGTCCGAACTACGGTGAATGGTCCTGGCAACTTTCAACAAGGGCCCTTCTGGAACCTCCATTACCAATAACTCGCTGGAGGCCATAATGGAGGTAAGTGGTGTCTTGAGTTCGTGTACCAGCGTACGTAGGAACTCAACCCGCTTCTGCATCTCGGTCTCCAGCATGTTTCTGAGGTCGTGTTCCTGTTCATATAGAGACTGCAATTGCGTCTCTATGTTACGGCGCTGGTCAAGCTGCGACTCAAGCAATGCATTTGCCATGACAAGCTGGGTAGTCCGCTCGCTCACCCTTAATTCCAATTCATCTCTGGCGAAGCTCAGGGCCTCCTCGGTCTTGGTGCGGCGCGTGATCTCTTTCTCCAAATTCTTCACGTAATTGATGACCTTGTCTTTGTTGTCCTGCATCTGTATGGTCAGCATGGCCAGCCATACCCAGATGAGCAACGCCAACGTAATTATGGACAAGTTTTGCCACCAGGGAAGGGAGGATATACCAGGAGTTACCGTACGGACAAGAAGTCCGAACGCTCCTGCTATCGATCCGCTGAGCAGATAGGGAAGATAAGCGGTCCAAATTCGGCGAAACGCTGTCCATGACGTGGGTACGGGATCGGGTATCAAGCGCCGGAACACGAACAACGCCAGTAGACCGGCCGCAACTCCTTCCATGACGACGAAGGAACTGGCCCCCAGTATCAGACCGAGGCCATTATTTTGAATGCCCAAGCTCAAACCGATCATGAAGGCAGATAAAATGCCTGCCGTTGAGGCGGTCAGGGCAAAGCGCACATATGGTACTGGACGGCAAGGCAGGGTCTTAGTCAACCACAATGCCATGCAATAGAGGCCTTGGGCTAGAACTGACAAGGTCCGATTACATGTTTTCTGCATCTGTCATTTCAAGCAACTCAGGGATAACGGGCGGGCCGGGCTGAAGTGGATCGCTCTTGTAGAAGAGAGCCCCACCGTGTCCCTCGCCATCCCGGCACAGTCAACCCTCAGGGGGGCAGTACAAGAAAACGCCATGTCACCTGAGAAATTTATACAGGAACCGTGTCACAATCGTCTCACAGACCGGGAGTCGCAGGTCACCAGTCCATTATTTGAGGCATTCGGCCTTGAAGGCTGTTCTGCTTGACACCTTCGTTCTCTGGAACCCATAATTGGCTTGTCATGCGGGTTGGCTTGCTTTCGGATACTCACATACCCGAAGCGGCTGATCTACTGCCCCCGGCCGTATTCAAGGCGCTCGATGGTGTCGACCTACTCTTACATTGTGGTGACATTTACCGGTTGTACGTACTTGACGAGCTTGAGCGCCTGGCTCCAGTCCTGGCAGCCAAGGGAGACGATGACAGCCGTCAGCTCCTGCTAGACGAAAGGGTGAAACCAAAACATGTATTGTACCTGGACGGTGTCACTGTCTGGTTGATGCACGATATCCCCTACTCCCGGTTGATGACCCCCTGGCAACGGGAAAGAGAGCGGCCGGATGTTGTGGTTTTCGGTCACGATCACGTAACTATTCTGGATACACATCATGGTGTGTTATACGTGAATCCGGGCAGTCCCACCTTCTTGAACTACCGTCAGGGGCCGGGAACCGTGGCGATCCTTGATATTCAGGGGGGCAATGCTGAGGCACGCATTGTTTCCCTGGCGAAACCAGACTTCTCTAGACCTGAGCCGGCGCCATGACCTTGCCGGCAAATAACACTGTCTGTGATTGTGCCTCCCGGATCGCCAGAACGAAGGGCCGGTCAACCTGGAATTCCAACGGTGGCGAGTAGGAAGTTACGAAACCAATGGAGGTTGAAGCGGCAGCCTCCGTGCCCTTTTCATTGACCTCAATGACTGCTTTGTGTTTGGCTTCTCCGATCCAAACATTTCCGTTCTCCAGCATCCCGCCAAAATCGGCCTCTGGGGTAAAGATTGTAGCAAGACCCATGGCGGATAGCGAATGTTTCAGGTCCGTCTCATATTCCAGGTTGAAGCGAGGTAGGGATAAGGAAACCGTTTCGTACGAAAAACTGTCCATGAGTTTTGACCAGCTACTTGCATCCAGGAAGGACATAACAGAGTTTACAGAACAATCTGGGCCGGGGAGGATAATCGTCATGTAGTAGTCTCCTTCCCCGTAGGGTATGTCCAGGGCTTGATACAGTCCGTTCTCGTAATAACGGTATCTGGCCTCGTTAAACATCATGTTAACGGTGGTCGTTGTGCCATCTTCCCGGTAGAATGAGGCTGGTGCCGTCAGCATTTCATCAAAAGGCCGGTCCCAGTTGCCCTTGAAGTAAATGGCGTTCAGCAGGAGCATCGCATATTGCTGTAGAGCGGCGCTATTGACCATGTCCGTAATCTTGCCCCTGGTCATGTCCTTCACCCAACCGTTGATCACGGCTGCCGTCTGCGGGTCTCCAAAATCGACGGTGGCAATCTCGGCGCCGAAACATGACCGGCTTAGGTCTACAAATGTCTGATTCAGCGTGTATCCTGCCCGAAACCAGATCGAGTTTGCCAACCCCACTTCCACTTCCGGGTCGAGTTCCTTCATCAGGTGTGTAAGTGTGGTCCAGGAAACACGAAGTTGCTCTTCTGTGAAACCATACAAATCGAGGGCTTCAGCAAGAGCTTCCTGTGTCGTCCCGGCCGCTCCGTTGTAGGCCATGGACAGGGCCATGTAGATGCTGAGCGGCGAGAAGAAAAGGTTCTCGCCCTTCTGCTCCGCCGCCATTATACGGAATAGTTCAAAGCCAAAGCTGTTACTTGAAGCGAGCAATGCTTTGTCGCTTGCGGTTAGTTCCACAAATCTCTGGCTGCCGGACCGTTCATCGCCTTGCATCTCGCTTGTCTTGTCGCTTGTACCTTCTGAAATAGAGGCGCATTGTACAAAGGTTAGCAGAAAAAGCAGGGCAAATGTAAATAACGTCCTCATGTTATCTCCTGCGGTAACAACAGTCCAACAGCTAACAGGCAACTTACATAATAGACGTAGGAACGAAGTAATCAGTTCCAATTTGTCCGCTGGTCCCTGCTGTTCGTTCAGGAATCGTGGAGTACTAACTTTGACCCGGCTTACGTATCACGCTTTTGTAGGTTGCGTTGATGGGGGACGTTTGAACTTGACCAGGAGACTGTATATTACTGGGATTACGATAAGAGTAAGCAGGGTTGAAGCAAAGAGTCCTCCAATAACCACGATTGCCAGCTCAGAGGCCAGAACGACTCCCTGGCCCAGTCCCGCTGCAAGAGGAGTCAAGGCTATCATGGTCGTCAGAGCTGTCATCAGTATGGGGCGCAACCTGGTTCTGCCGGCCTCCAGCAATGCCTGCTTAGTTTCGACACCGGACCTTCGCAGCTGTTCCACTAGTGAGATGAGTACTATTCCATTGGTCAGAACGATGCCTACGAGCATCAATACGCCCATCATGGCTGAGGCACCTATCGTGTGACCGGTTATGAGCAGTCCCAGCACAGCGCCAATGGAGGCCAGGGGCAGGCTGACCATGATCACGAGGGTGTTTATGAAGGACCCGAAAGAGAGCATCACCATGGTGAAAGCAATGGCTATGGCTATGATAATGGCGATGCCCATGTTGCGGAAAGTCTCCTCCATTTCCTCGGCAATGCCTCCCATTCTCAATTCCACTCCGTCGGCGGAAAAGGTGTCGAGCTTATGCTGGGCTGCGGCGTTCACGGCCCCAACGTCCCTGGCCGTTACCGTGGCCGAGATGGTAACAGCTCTCTGCTGGTCGATTCTCTGGATACTGGTCGGAGTTTCCATCAGGGCCACGTCTGCTATTTGGCCCAGTCTTAGCTGGTAACTCAGCCCGCCGTTTATGATGAGCGACCAAAGTTCCTCGGCTGTTTGGGCATTTTGCAAAAGGCCGGTGATCTTCAACTGTTTGCCGTTGTAAGTTGCCTGAGTGTCCATGCCCTGCATCAGGGCGGCGTATTCCATCTGAAAGAGAGCCGGGTCCAGTCCCTGGGTTGTATGAAAGGTTAACCTGGACTGGTCAATGCTGATGACAGGCTTGGGCAGGACCAGTGAGGCGTCCGTTTCCACATCCGTTAGACCGTCAATAGTCCTCATGTCCGCGGCAAGCGTTTCTGCAGCCGCCAGCACGGCAGCATAGTCCTCGCCTCGCACGTATACCTGGAAGCTGTTAGAGTCCATGTCGCCCATCATCGACGTCATCTCTTCTATCTTGATGGCTTCCCCATAACCAAGCTTGTCAATTTCAGCCAGCAGCCTGTTCGTTTCCTTGTCGAGGTCCGCATCAGGCTTATACATTATCTCAATGACGGATCGGTTGTCGCCGCTGCCACCGCCGGCCATGGCGCTCATGGCGCCGACTATGGAGCTTGAAGTGCCAACCGTTGTATGGTAGACCTGCACCTGGCTCGAGTTTGCTGCGATAACCTGCTCGACCTCAGCCGCTACAGCCGAGGTCGTGTTGATATCCGTGCCCAGGTCCATTTCGATCTCTATTATGATCATTTTCTCGGCCATTGGAGGCATGAATGACGTGCCTACTATCGGGATCAGGCCCAGGCTTCCGACGAAGAGTACCACGGCGATGAGACACGTCAAGGCACGGTGTCCGAGAGCCCACTTCAGAACTGGGATATAGAGGCGATGGTACCAGGAATTCGTGCTCTCTTGCTTGAGTTTCTTTGGCACCAGCAAACTGGATAGGGCAGGGACCAGGGTGAGTGAAACCAGCAGTGAGGCCAGCAAGGCAAAGGTCACTGTCAGAGCAAAGGGCACAAAGAGCTCGCCTACTATTCCGCCGACGAAAGCCAGTGGCAGGAAGATGGCTGCCGTAGCTATGGTCGCAGTCGCAATGGGCCGGGCCACTTCACGTGAGCCATTGAGGGCCGCCTGTCGAAAACCCTCTCCCTGTCTCAGCCGTCTGTAGATCACCTCCAACATGACTATGCTGTCATCCACGATACGCCCGATTGCTATGGCCATGGCACTCAGGGTCAGGATATTCATGGTCAGCCCCCACATGTGCATAACGAAAAACGCGAAAAGGAGGCTCAGGGGAATTGATATGGCAATGACCAGGGAGCCACGTATGGCGGCCAGGAAGAGGAGTATGATGATGACCGCCAGCGAGCCACCGATTGCGGCACTATTGGTGAGGTCTGATATACTTCGCTGGATATAATCGGCCTGGTTGAAGACGGTGGTCAGTTCTACATTGTTTTCTTGAAGGGCGGGCTCGAGTTCGTTGACCTTGGCAACTACCGCATTTCCGGTGGTCACGGTGTTTGCTTCGGGCGTTTTCATCACAGCAATGCCTATACTGTTTATACCGTCCGTGCGCGATATGGCGGTGCCCGGCGGTGGTCCAACTGAGATGGTGGCTATATCATTAAGCTGGGCCGTACCCTTAATCAGAGTACTGCCCAGTTGCTCTATCGAATCGAACTCGGTATCCCCCAGGGCAGTTGCCAGTAGTGCCATGGATATACGTTGTGAGTTGAGCTTGGCTGGGTCAGGCTTAATCAGAACGTTCTCGTGACCGCCTTCCAGTGAGATGGAGAATACGCCGTCGGTTTCGGCCAGGGCGGGCATGACCAGGTCTGTGGCAATTCGACGCAGTTCCACCACCTCAAGGTCGCCCTTTAGACTCATGACCGTTAGAGGCATCATGTTCATGTCAATCGGGAAGAGCATGGGGTTCTGGTCGTCTGAGCCGGGCATGGTGGCAGGCATGCCTGAAGGTAAAGGTATGGACTCTAGCTGCCTCGCCAAGTCTGCGTTGGTCCGGTCCATGTCCGTGCCGTACTTGAACTGCAGAAAGATGAAGCACATATTGTCAGCGGACGTGGACGATATCCTGCTGAGACCACTGGTATTCGTGACTGCAGCCTCTATCGGCTCAGTCACCTCGTGCATTATCTCATCCGGTGTGGCACCGGGATAGAATGCGATTACCGTACTTATGGGTAATTCAATGTCGGGTATAAGCTCTTGCTGGAGCTGGAGGGCGCCAAAAATCGAGGCGCCCACCAAGGCTAGAGCGATGACAAAGGTGATCCAAGGTTTGGCTATGGCAATGCGCGTCAACCAGTGCACAATGGGCCTCCACTAGACGGATTGGCATAATCTGACGAGCAGAAGAAGGAAGGGTGTCTAACCTGACCGTCAGCACGACCGTGCCAGCGATGTTTGACTGCTCGATTCATGACCTGGCCGGGAGACTGCTCAATCGCGTTTCCCAGTCAAGCTCGGATTATATCAGAAATGCCCTCGTATATCAACTTGCTTCCTACCTCGCATAACTAGGCATAACCTGTGCTTGGCTACATTTACGATATTATATTAAGGGACGTTTACAATCATTGTTGGATTGTCAGTACTTTTGCATAGGAAGTCTTACGAGAACGCAAAGTGATTGGCTCCTCCATAGACAGGAGATGAGTTGTACTGGATGGACTTTCCAAAGGAAAATGGGTAATTTGCAATGCCCGGGCGGCTAGGCCCAATGCCAGCCCAAGCGCTTCTTGAATTCATGTGTTTTCAGATAGCCCTTATCGCACAGCTGGAGGACTTCATTCTGTACGAGCTGGAGCGGCAATTGGGTCTTTTCCGATAGTATACGTACAAGCTCCTCCCTTGCCGGTCCAAGGGACCCGTTCCCGTTCATCTGTCTTGAAGCGCACTCTACCAGATCTCCTTTAAGGAGTTTCCAAACGAAATCCGTACTCTGCCGCCTTCTCAGGGATTCTATGCTTACGGGATCGCCTTCGTCCGCCCATTCCTCAATCTTCCCCCATGCTTTCTTGATGGCATCGTCGTAGTCGGTCACAATGTTCTTCACGGTCTTGTCACATTCCGGAGATATCTTGGTAATGGCTTTGTTGGCATTGTAGCTGGCCCAGTTGGACGTGGTAATGCGAATGCCAAGTTTCTCGGCTTCGTCATATACCTCGGTTCCCGGGAAAGGCGACAGGAAATGGAACCCGTACTGTACGCCGTAAGCCTCAAACATCTCCCTGGCCAGTGCAAGACTTGTCCGGGCTGTACTGGGGGTTTCACCAGGGAGGCCCAGGATAAAGGAAGCGAAGCTGCCAATGCCTGCAGCCACAGTGAGCTTCACGGCATTCCGTACCTTGTCCACGGTAATACCTTTCTTGATGTTGTCCATGATCTGCTGGCTTCCTGACTCAACCCCAAAGACCAGGAAGGTGCAGCCGGCATTGCGCATGAGATCAAGCAGCTCAGCGTTCAATGTATCCACTCGGGAGTAGGCGGTCCACTCGATGGGCAGCCGTCGCCGCAGAATTTCGCGGCACAGTTCCCTGGCATGATCGTGGTTGAGTGTGAAGGTGTCGTCTACCAGGTTGATGCGTTTGAAGCCAAGCTCCCTGTATACCATCTCGATCTCGTCTGCGACCAGGGCGGGTCGGCGAAAACGGACCTTTCTGCCGAACATCTTGGGCGCAGAGCAAAAAATACAACTGTAAGGGCAGCCGCGGCTACTGATGATGGAACATGCGGTTTCGAGTGCCTGGTACTTGGAAAGCGGCAGCAAGTGCCGTGCCGGCATGGGAAGCTTGTTCAGGTCCTGGATAAGGGATCGAGGTGCGGTGCGAATAATTGTTTCATCATTGGTGTAAGCAATACCTTTAACCTGGTCCAGGCTTTTTCCATGTTCCAACGCCCCAACGAGGTCCACGACCGTTTCATCGCCCTCGCCGACCACGATAATATCAACCCAGGGTGTTCGGCGGAAGGTATCCTCGATGGCAAAACTGACATGGGGACCTCCCATTACGGTAACGATGGTGTTATCGAACTCCTTACAGATCTGGAGGATCCGGGCGGCTGCAGGGAACACCATGGTTGCGCCGGTAGTGCCGACCATATCCGGTTGGAATTGCTTCAGTTTTTGGATCACCTTGTTGTTCGCGGCTTTGGACGTGAGCAGATCAAGGATCTCCACTTCATGTCCCGAGTCCAGCAATGCACCGGCAAGGTAACTTAAGGACAGGGGTGGCATGGGAAATTCCTCGAACCCGTAAGGTGGAGCGATCAACAGTATTCGCATTTGATGTTAAATACCTGAGCTATTGTAAAACCGCCGGCTCAATTGTTCAAGTACACCATGATGAAATAGTTATAGTTAAGGAAGCAACTCTTCGATATGGGTGACGAAATCCTCAACTGATTTGAACTCCTTCATCCTCTCAATGTCGATCTCTACGTCAAAAGTGCTCTCGATTCCTACAATAATCTGGACCCAGTGCAGAGAGTCGGCGTGCAGGTCCCTCAGGGGGGTGTCTAGGGCGATATCATGCTCATTACAGTGTGTAACTCTGACCACAATCTTCTTCAATTCGTCCAAAATCGTCATCTTTGCCTCCTTGGCTAATACCCATCCAGCAATGAGCTGTTCCTACCTAGTCGCCGCCTGTCCTTTCTCCTAATAATTATTGTTGGCAAGCGTTTTCTGCGCTCTCTCGAGCTCCTCTTTCAAGGTGTCGATGAATCTGCTTCGAACGGTGTCAACTGCTTGGCCGATAGCTGCGGCGATTTGCTCGCTTCCGCTGCTGCCGTGCGCAATAAGGGCGACACCATCAACGCCCCATATGGGTCCCCCACCAGCAGCCTTGGCTGGGCTAATCAGGCTCAATAATCTGGACGTAACCAGCCCAGCTTCTTCACTGGGCAGTTTACCACTTAACTCGCTGGCAAGCCAGTCCGTGACCACGTTTCCCAGTCCTTCGCAGAACTTCAAAATGATGTTGCCTACAAATCCGTCACAGACGATGACATTGGCCTTTCCCAGAGGGATGTCCATGCCTTCCACATTTCCCACAAAGTTAAGACCACTATTCTTGAGCAGCGAGTAAGCCTCCTTGACAACCTCATTGCCCTTACCTTCTTCGATGCCTACATTAAGCAGACCCACCGTAGGGCTGTCTATGCCAAGGAATTTCTTGACGAACACACTACCGGCAATGGCGAAATTCAAAAGATGATAAGCCTGGCACCCGATATTGGCCCCCATGTCCAGCACAAAAGTCTTTGGGGCTAATTGCAGGAAGGGTCCGCCGATCATGGGCCGGTCAACACCCGGCAGGGTACCCAAATACGTGAGAGCGCTTATCATAACTGCCCCGGTAGAGCCGGCACTTACCATGGCATCGGCTTGACCAGTCTTAACGAGTTTCGCTGCTATGGCCATGGAACTCCTGGGTTTGCGCATTACGGCGATAATGGGATTCTCTCCGTCTTGGATAATCTCTGTAGCGTCTACAAGGCGAAGGGGAAGGTGCGCATAGGTGACGCTTGCCAATTCCCGTTCCAGTTCCTGCATGGGGCCGACGAGTATCATTTCCACTCCCGGCAGTGCGGCTGCCTGGAGCGCACCCTGTACGACCGATGCTGGGGCATGGTCTCCCCCCATGGCATCAACGGCAATTCTCACCGGACCGTTGCGAGGTGGATTATCCGCCATATGTCCTCCTTCACTGTCCAATCCGTATTTCATAACCTTCCTTCTTTTGCGATTGACTCTGCAGCAAATACGGCAGCACCCAGGGCGGCAACTATCTGTGGATTGGCGGGTTGCAGGGTCTTGATTCCGGCTTCTTCTTCAAGGATGCTTACCAGGCCGGTGTTCAAAGCAACACCGCCGGTCACAGCGATGTCCGGCTCGATACCCAATCGCTTACACAAGGTAAGTATACGATGCACCATGGCCAGGTAAATCCCTGCCACAATTTCCTCCTTGGGAGTGGGCGGGACTCTGTGGATGTGAGATATTACCTCAGATTCAGCAAAAACAGCGCAGGTGCTGCTGACATCCGCCCGGGAATTAGCCCGAAAGGAAAGCATAGCCATATCTTCAATGGGCATCTGCATAAGTCTCGCCATTTGTTCCAAGAAAATCCCAGTCCCCGAAGCACACTTGTCATGGGTGCCCCAATCGGTAAGTTTGCCCTGGCTATTTAACTTGACCACGGTAAGGCTTTCCGCTCCCATGTCTATAAGCATACGGACCGACGGGAGCAAGAGATTTGACCCCCTGGCCAGGCAACCCGCAATAGACTTGCTCTGCCGGACGAAGGGGATCGACTTCCCACCTGCCCCGGTGGCCACCGCATACAGTAGGTCTGAAGGGATACCGGTTGATGACAGGGTCTCCTCTATTGCCTGCCTGGCACTCTGCTCTGCCGTATCCGAGGACATGATCACGCATGAGGATTTTACTGTTCGTCCATCCACTAATACGGCCTTGGTGGTCGTACTACCGACATCGATGCCTATGGGAACTAGAGAACCCGAGTCGCTAATGGCCATCTATCGATCATCAAGAAGCTCGAAAAAACCTTCGAGTTTGCCTCTTATTTCCTCCTGAGAAGTTATGGTCGGATCAACGACGTCACAGTCCAGGGTCAAAACTGGAATATCCATGTCGTCAAGTATGTCTTTGAAAAGCTTGATAGTGGCGCAAGTGTGCCGGCAGCCGACATCGGCGTAGTAGATGGCGCCATCGATCCTAAATTCCTGGGCTGCGGTCCTGATTTTTGTGATGGCACGGTCGCCCATAGGTGCATACATGTTCATTTCCGGGATCATGTACGACTTAAGCGCCACGCTCTCCAGCGGTCGTTTAGGATCAAGCTTGCCGTCCCCCCACTGGCAGAAAAACGGTTCCGCTACGCTGACAGCTCCAAATTCCTGTGACATCTTCTCGAGAAAACCAATCAGGTACATGGGAGGAAGGAACAGTGTCATGAGACGATAACGTTCCTTGGCAACAGCACCCTTGCCCTGTGCAATGGCTTCCTCCAGTTCCTGTCTTAATGTCTCCAGATATTCGGTAGCCTCCGGGTGACCGGCAAAGAGATAATCAACGGTCAGCAACTCCAGGAAACCCTGTGGGTGAAAGGGAGACGGGATGGCCTTGCGCAATTCATGTATGCTGCGCAGGATTTCGAGTTGCTTGTCCATGTTGCCAACAACCAGCGACAGCCTGTCCCAGTCCATTTTCCGGCCCGAGTGGTCCTCCAGGAAGGCGACCATTTCCTTCAGTTCATCCGTGAAGTAAGCGATTTCCTCGCTGCTGTCTTGAAACGGATGGTCCAGGAAATGACCCGGGCAACCGGTTATCTTCATGAGCAGCTCCCCGGACTTCGCAGTGTTATCGCAGACCATGTTAGACCATAATACGACATCTGGTTTGGGCAGAGCACCGATGGAGAAAGCTCCGGCCAAGCCACGATGTGGGGAACATATTTCTGAAGCCAGACCGAGTTCCGCTCCCGCTGCCAGCAGGTCCGCGTATTCTCCCAGAAACAGGGCTGTCATCCATGAAGTCGTTTCCAAGTGCATTGGAGCAATATCCATGGCATACAGTACCTCGCTGGGAAAGAAGACGGTATGTGCAGCGACGAAATCCCCATTCTCCCTGGCTTTCAGAAGGCGTTCGTAGTAGCGGATGAGCATCTGGTAGTATAATAGTTCACTTTGCCGTGGTTCGGGTCTTGCCTTGCTCATGCGATACATCAATCGAGTGGCCCTAACCAGAGCATCGATCCTGTTCGTATTCTGCAGGGAAGACGTCATAGTGTCCTCGCTTCCAGCATCTCAAAGAAGGCTTGTACCCTGGTCTGAATCTGACCGGAACCTGGAGTGCCGTGCTCAACGTCGAGCGTCAGCATGGGCAGGCCTTCCTGTTTCAAATGGTCAGCAAGCAGAGGAAGGTCATGGGCGTAGGGCACGCAATACCTGATGGTCTCGCTGATGACACCGTGAACGCCAAAGGCTTTGGCTAGTGCAACGATCCGGTCGAACCGTTCCGTTGAAGGGTACATTCGGGCACAGGGGAAATTGTTCAAGTACCTGCGCGAAAGTGCCTGCAAGGGGGGCAACCCATTGCCCAAGACCACGAGATCGGACCAGTATCGCGTGCTCGTGCAGAGTTCGTCACATACAACAATAGCCCCAAGGTCCTCAATGGACTTGACGAACTGGGGATTGGTGAGGACACTGCCCACCAACATGATGCGGAGTGGTTTTGGCCTGCCGCCATCGCTCTGTTGCAGTTCGTGCAGCAGTTCCTGCAGGTGTTGGTTGAAAAGCTCCTTGGGCATGCGAAAGCTGGCATTTAGGATCTCCATGATCTCTGCCCCGCTGATTGGAGGTGAGTCCAGTCTGCGCAGATCGTAGAGAGAACGGAGAAGCTCCCTTGATTCGTTAAAAAGTGCTATGGATTTGAGCAGGGCTTCGTCTGTGATGGGCAAGTCCACGAATTCCTCGAGAAGGTCTTTGAAGTGCTTCACCTGACTGTTGTAGAGGTCATGAGCCCTGTCTGTGTACTTGCGAGGTACGGTCATAATGCAGTGAAATGGCGTCTGGATGTAAATACGCCAGAGGTCAAACAGGCGCCGCGCACCGTCGCAGGTAGAGCCACCGACTATTCCATCAAGGAAGTCATACTCATGCCTGAGGCCGAGTTGAAGGCAGCTTCTGGAGAATGAGCAGTTATTGACATAAAAATAGGCGGTACCGTCCTCAAGCTCCGTTTCGGTGGAATGTCCCACGATCCTTATGGGCAGGCCGCCTGCGGCATGGATGATCTCTTCGGGCACATAAGTACAGAACCAGCCGAAGACCATTCCGCCGTTGTTCTTGAAGTCAATTATTTCCCTGGTCCGGGGGAATGTTTGGTTTACCTCACGAAAACGCCCGATCAAGTCCTGTTTCATGGGTGGCTATCATAAATGGCGATCATATTCGGCCCAAAACTACCTGTACCTAACTGTCCCATGCGCATTTCCTTAGGCACGGGCGCAGGCAACTTTGGAAATGGTCTGTACCTGGTCGTGGATGAAGAGTATGGATACCATCCCCATCCGGACATTATATTGGCATGCGCTATGCCCTTGTCGTTCATCGGCTTGTGACATTATATACAACCAGTCTCAACAAGACAATGCAGGCGGGAAGCAAGTGTCAATAGAACCCCATGCAGGCCCCTCTGGAGTCACTTCAAGAGCGAATCAGAGATACCTCGTATTGCAAGGTATAATACGCCAAGGTATTGAACTTGTCAAGCGTGAGCAGGCCCGGTCAGGCACTCCGCGGGACAGTCGCATCGAGTGCGGAAGGGGGAATTTTTGCGCCTGGCAGGGTCTCAAAGGCTTCCCGAGAGGTGTGACGGAACCGGAATCCTGCTTCCCGCTGGACCTTGTCCGTACAAACCACTATAGGATGCTGCATAAAGTCCAGACCGGCGGGAGACCTTGATTGCAGACGTAGTGCCCAAGTGATCTTGATCAGCACAGACAATATGCTTGCCGGCAGAGCTATGCATGGTCTGCCGGAGGCTGCCACCATTTGCTTATAGGTGACCCATCCATCACCGCCGCAATTGAATATACCTGGCTTTCGTTGCAGGAGCAAACTGATAATAAGGTCTGCGAGGTCGTCCTCATGTACGAATTGCCAGGGAGGATTGAAGCCGATTGGTCTCATCATGACTGGTGTGAATAAGACGTTTAGTCCTGAAACGCCAGCCTGCGGGCCTACTACGGCGACAGTGCGTACAATGGTCGTGCACATCTGTTTGTTCTGCCTCATGAACTCCTGGAACATGGAGTCCACCTCTGCTTTGTCTACTGCATAGGCGAACGATTTAACTGGTCTAAGCGGCGCCTCCTCCTTTATCGGGACGGGGTTGTTCTTGTGCGCCCCGTAGGTGGTATGGCTGCTCATGTAAAATATCTGTTCCACTTTGGCTTCACGGGTAGACTCCAGGAAGTTTCTGGCTCCGCCTATGTTCATCATGTGCGCTTCCGCCTGCTGGCGTGTGGGCTTGACTACGAAAGCTAGGTGTACGGCGGTGTCCACCTTGTTCTCGGCCAGGATTTCGGTGAAAGGTTGTCTGATATCTCCCTGGTAGAATTTCAATTTTGGGGATTGAGATCTGGGCGGAACGATGTCAAGACCTACTATGCTACGAACACTATCTTGCTGTTCCAGCCTTTGTAGCAGCAGGTCACCAAGATAACCTGATATTCCCGTAACTGCAACATTCTTCAATTCCATCCCCTTCTGGTCGCTGGGCTGGTGAAGAGGCATAAGGGCAAGTGGTCCCAGCACCCTTTTAATTTATCGCAGTATGAATCAGCGCGAGGTGGCTGTCAAGTCCTTGGAAGAGGCCAGTAAGGGACAGAATACAAAGATCAAGTAGCGGGAGAGATATCAGGAACGCTGGCTTGGCCGGGGCATAAAATAACCGACTCCGGCCTTGGTCCTGATGAGCTTGGGATGGCCTGGGTCTGCCTCCAGCTTCTCGCGTAGCCTGCGAATGTGCACCCTGAGGCTGTTCACGGCACCATCATAGAGTTCACCCCAGACGGCTTCTGCAAGGCTGGAATGAGTGACGACGTGTCCAGCATTCCGCATCAAGTGATACAGGATATGCCCTTCCGTCGAAGTTAAACTGATTTCCTTGTCGCCACTATACAATTCCCGTGTAGAGGGATCAAAACGGAGCGGCTCACAGATAAGGGGAAGCGTAGTTCCGGTATGGTCCTGGCGGCGGGTGAGAGTTCGTAATCGTGCTAGTAGTTCGAGTTGGCGGAAAGGCTTTATCATGTAGTCATCGGCACCCCATTCAAGGCCCTTCACGATATCGGCTTCCTCGGACTTGACGGTGAGGATAATGATGGGCACTGATGAAAACAGCCGTATTCTTTTCAAGACCTCGAAACCGCTTATATCCGGTAGACCGAGATCCAAGATGACTACGTCAGGGAACTCGCCCTGGACGAGATCTACTCCGGATTCACCTAGGTGGGTATATACAAGCTTTGCCTCAGGCCACCGCATCTGCAGGGCCAGGGATATGGTTTCGACGATATTATGATCATCCTCGACTAGAAGGACTTTCATACGGTACCAACTTTCCTCTTGAAACTGCTTTTCATCGTCCGGGTTTATCAGGGTTATTTTTAGATTACAGTATATCATTGATTTTTAATTTTTGGTAATTATGTTCACCTGCTGCAGTAGCCGTTTGGATTTGTACGGGCCATTCGTGGTGGGTTATCATTCTAGCATAGTTGGGGAATGCCAGGAGAGAATGATGCGTATTCTTGCAATTGATATTGGTACCGGTACGCAGGATATACTACTTTTCGATAGCTCGATTGCCGTCGAGAACTGTCCGAAAATGGTTATGCCGTCGCCTACAGCAATTCTTGCCAGGCGCATCGCAGAGGCAACCAGGCTTCGGCAGACTGTCCTGTTTACCGGTGTTACCATGGGTGGAGGACCCAGCAAGAGAGCCTTGTCCCAGCATACCAGGTCTGGAAACAAGGCCTATGCTACGCCTGAGGCGGCACTGACCTTCAATGATGACTTGGACAAAGTCAAGGAAATGGGGGTAACCATAGTGTCGGATGATGAATTTCCACAGTCTGCAGACGTGTCGAGAATTGAGTTGCGAGATCTGGATCTCGATGGCATGTGTGCAGCCTTGCGCGTCTTTGGTGTTGTCCCCGATTTTGATTTACTGGCCGTGGCTGTCCTGGACCACGGATTTGCGCCACGGGGCGTGTCTAATCGTGCTTTTCGTTTCGATCACCTCCGTCGCAGGTTATCAGAGCGAAATGAACTGGTGGCTTTCGCATACCTGCCTGGAGACCTCCCAGGCTATCTTACGCGCATGAAGGCGGTGGCGGATACGGCCGGTGGAGATATGCCTGTCCTGATGATGGACACAGGTGTGGCGGCGGCCATGGGTGCATTGCTTGACAGCCATTTAGGCGATATGCGGGATCTCCTTACGGTAAATCTGGGTAATTCTCATACAATAGCCTTCCATATGCACGGCAATGCTATCCTCGGCCTCTTTGAGCACCACACAGGGATTCTGGATGTGTCCACCCTGGACATCCTGTTGTCCAACCTGGCCAAGGGAACCATTACCAACGAGGAGGTATATGGTGCCGGCGGTCATGGTGCACTGACCCTTCATGGCCATGATGAGATGCACCCTGCTGCCGTCACTGGCCCAAGACGCGCTCTGATGTCAAGCTCGTCCGTGAAAACCCATCAAGCTGTTCCTTATGGGGATATGATGCTGACAGGTTGCTATGGGCTTGTGAAAGCTTGTGCGGAACGCATGGGTAACTGGCGGGACGAGATCGAGCATGCTCTGCGTATTGACAGGTAGGACCCTGACCAGGGTCTGGGCTAACCCTTTCAACATCCAGGCTGGCCGGGATGGCCGCAGCAGGCTTGCCTTTTCCATAACCTCAAAAAGAGATTTCGCACGAGCAATCCCAGCTTACGAGAAATACCCATCGGTACAGACAGGTTGCCAAGGAACTTCTTGCTTGAAGGCTTGCCTTTGTTACGCATGTCTCTATTGTAGCTCATGCCCTTCTGGGAACTGCATGCCATTCCCACGCACAACGGGCAGAGAAGGACCGTTGGAGAAACCGTCAGAGGACCTCGATAGTTTTGGTCCTGCTACGAAAACCTCGTACTATCCTCAGGTTTGATTCAGGCACATTTAGATGTCCGGCGAGCAGCCTGATCATCGTCCTGTTTGCCTTACCTTCCGATGGGGGGTCTTTGACATGGACGGTATAGGTTTCGCCGTCAGTCCATACCCCTTGAATGCGGGAGTTGGGTCTGACCTTGACCTGGACTAACATCTTTAGTTGCTTTCTCTTGGCGTGTCGCAAGCCGCTTTCTGTATAGCACCGGCATACCCGGGTGTCAACCA
>PUNJ01000002.1 GCA_003551705.1 Chloroflexota bacterium
CCGTGACCGAAGGCAGAAATTAGACTAGGCCCGTACCACATCCAAGACGGGGGGCGGCTCCCCTGTCTTGACCAAGATAATGAACAGCCCCCGCAAGGAGCGGGGGCTGTCTCTTTCCTGCCGGCCTTCTGATCGGACGATGCATCAGGAGCCCGCGCCACTATGTGCGGTCCAGTAATGCATCCAAATCCAGGGGGTCGCCCTTGGATGCTTCCCTTCTGAGAATGAGAGCTGTTTGCGGGCACACGGCCACGCAGACCCCACACCCCATGCACTTCTGCAGGTCAATCATTACCATCTGCCCCTCTTGCTGCTGGCTGATAGCCCGGAAATGACATGTGCCGTCCACACAGACCCCGCAACCGTTGCACTCGTTGCTTACCTCACAAACGTACCCTGAAGGAGCCAGAAGAGGGAGAGTCCCCGCCATCAGGTTCCACATCCGGATCCCCAGGCAGCAGCAACTGCAGCAGTTGCAGATGGCATCCATCCGGTTGCCGACCGCGTGTTCGAAATAGGCGATGTGAACGAATCCCTTCTCATGGCAGGATTCCAGTACCTTGACTGCCTCCTCCTGAGAGATCCGGTGGAATTTGTCGTTGTGCTGGTCCATGAAGCTGGCCCAAGGATCCCCCAGGAAAAGGCAGACATCCTGCTGACCGGGCGGGAGACAGGGATTGGCCGAGGCGCCGCGGCAAGGGCATGACCCGACCACGATGGAATTCGGATTGTGCAGCACCACATCCCGGGCGATCTTGAACGGAATAACCCGCTCCGGCGGACTGATGTTCACATCTTCCTTCTGGGTCACCAGCTTCAGCGCATCCTTGTGATGGAGAATCTTGCCGTGGTAGAGACTGGTCTCCGGGCTCATGCAGTTTTCAGCGATATGCAGGTTCACCGCTTCCAGCATGTCTTCCATTCCCGGGTCCAGCGAAGGCAGGTCTTTCGGCTGGAATCCGGATTGCTGCAGCGACTTGTTGAAGAAGTGCTCCGTGTACCTCAGATACAGGTATGCCGCCCAGAAGTCTCCCTTTCTGTCGGGGGGAAACGCATCCCACATCTCTTTGGTGACATGATGCATGTGAACCTCCTGTTTCTCGCTCTTGTCATCGCGACCGGGCAGATTCCCACCTCCACATACAGGGCGATGGCGGTCCGCAGCGTGTGCTTGGCCCTTCATAGCTTTGGGTGACGCGGGCGTCGCGTGAAGCTTATCCATCTCGGTATCCTTCGTTTAGCCGATTCCGCGTATATCCCTGGAAGCACCAGAATGCGTGGGTGATATGAAGTGGCCCATTATATTGGTCTCGTTTGCTCCCTGTCAAGGAAGCGAATTGACTCATAATAATTGTTACTGAAAGTGGTATCGTTTACGCAAAATTTGGGTTATCCAAAAGGGGTGCGATGACACGAGAGAGCATAAAGGAGTATGCGGAGGCGGTGCGAGAGCGGTATTTGCGGAGTACAAAGAGGGAGAAAGGGCACATGCCGGACCAGTTTGTGGAGGTAACAGGTCTGCACAGAAAGGCCGCGATTCGCCTGCTGTACAGGAGGGAGCCCCGTTCAATTAAGAAGAAACGTGGACGGCCACGCCAATACCGGGCGGACGTCGTTGCCGGCTAGTAATGAGGCAACGATGGTCCTTCGGTAACACTTTTATTTTGACGCAATACGGGACCTCTTTGGCCATGATTCAGAAGGCGCCGGCAATGCCGATGGAGGATGTTCTAACGGTCTGCGAAGCTATCTTCCGGGGAGCCGGTCTCCAGCCTCTCAACTGTCTGGTTGCAACAACGTTCGTTCGGGACGCTGGGCGCAGTCCTGCTGGAGAAATCGAGCATGCCGGCGGCACCGGCATGCTCGTTGAGTGGCTGTGCCGCTTTAGACTTTCGTCGCTGCGGCCGGTATCTCTTTGGTGGCTGCATGATGTGCCGCCCGGCGACCCGAGAAGATGGCGTCGGCGATGGAAAGACCGCTGCCAAAGTAGCCATTGGAACAGATACCCACGGCACTTCGTCCTGCTGCGTACAGCCCCTCTATAACTGCGCCGTCCTCCCGTTTCACCAAGCCGGTATCCTCGTCAACTAGAAGGCCGCCCAGGGTCATGGCGGCTGTGGGAATACCGCTCTTCGACGCCAGCGAGCAATCGATGGCAAAGAAGGGTGGCGTTACTTGAGGGACAACGCGCTTCGCTGTCTTTCCCAGTGGATCCAGTTCACCTTTGGCAGCCATATCGTTGTACTTGGTTACGGTATCCTTCAAACCATGAGATGACACCCTGATCTTCTGTGCCAACTGCTCCAGCGTAGCCGCCTTCTTGCGAGTGATGCGTAGCATGGGGATCATGGTCAGCCTTTGGAAACCAGCACATTGTTTACCAAGCAGGCTGATCGCCTCCTTGTGCGTTTTGCTGTCGAAAATGAGATAGGCCCTGCCGCCGGCCGCGACAATATAGTCGCCCTGCTTGGCTCCATAGAGTTCCTCATTGCAAAGCCGCTCGCCCTGCTTGTCC
The DNA here is from genome assembly GCA_003551705.1 of Chloroflexota bacterium. Lineage (GTDB taxonomy): Bacteria > Chloroflexota > Dehalococcoidia > UBA2247 > RBG-13-53-26 > PUNJ01. Next base: position 2,516 of record PUNJ01000002.1, read on the forward strand.
ACCAATATCCCCTGCATGAGAACATCGGGCGGTACATAGAAGCGCCAAGCGCTCATACGGTCCATCCGGACAGTTGCACCGCCGACATCCTCTCCCATCCTTATAGCGGCTCCGTCGTCGCCGTATGTGCCCATCGGCAAACATCTTCGGAAAGTCGCATTGTGTTTCTGAACCATGGCTTTGTTGAAGATGAAGCCGCCGGCACTCAGTATGACGCCCTTGCTCGCCCTTGCACGAAAGGGTTTGCTGCGCATATCGAAGACAAAGCAGACAAACCTGTTTATCATCTTGCCAACGGGTGGCATCCAGGTATTTGCCTTTGCATTGATTTTGGTCAGGAAGGATAGCACCGGACGGCTCAAAGATCCGTTCCGCATCGTCCGGCCTTCGACGCCAATCACCCTTCCATTCTCATCCCGAATAAGCTGGTCGATGCGTGTCTGGCATCTGACCGTGATATCCGTCTTACCTACTGCTTGGCGAAAGGCGCGAAACAGGGCCAGACCGGATATGCCCTTGCCCCTGGCGCGGTGGCCACGCGGTGCGGGCTTAGCATGGTCCGCATAGGGCCCGGTGGTCTCATTGCCGGAGAAATATAGATAGTAATCATCCGTGGGATAGGACGTCTTGAAGGGACACATGGAGGACTCAAACGGCACCCCGACTCCCTCAAGCCACTCGATCATATCAGCAGACCCCTCGCAGAAACAACGCAGGGTTTTGTCAGAGACAATGTCGCCCACCTCCTGCTTCACGTATTTGTACATCTCCTCCGGAGTGTCATCATACCCCGCGGCTTTCTGGTAGCGAGTCCCGCCGCCAGCGTATATGATCGCACCACTGGCTGCGGTAGCACCACCCCCGTGAAAGCGGTCAAGCAGCAGTACCTTTGCTCCATCTTGCGATGCTTGCAGAGCTGCTGCGGCACCGGCCCCTCCAAATCCGACCACAATGACTTCGACCTCTGCGTCCCAGTTATGAAGTGTTCGCATTAGCCTCCTTATTCAGCCTGGACCCATGAGTTGGTAAGAACGGTACAGAACTGTGCTTATTAGTGTAAGGAGTCCAGTCCCCCTTTGACAAGCTGATGGGGGTCCCCACCAGAACCCACCCCAAATCTACCGCCTCCAGCGGAGCGCTGCATCCCCACAATGGCCGGATATCAACTAGCCTTCCAGGCCTTTAAGTTTCATCAGTTGTTTCCATGACCGTCTTTCCAGAAAGCTCCCGGGCACGTCTCGTTCCATCTCCTCAAATAGGGCATAAGGAGCTGCGAAGCTCATTAAATCATCCTTGAGTTGACGTCTCATTTGAACTCTGGCCGAGATGTCCACCATTCCGATTACAGCCCTGGGCTTGTCTGACTGTGCTTCTCGGAAAGGGTAAATGCCTATGGACTGGCAGCCGGCCGCATACGGGACGAAGACGTTCTCATTTGATTCCCTGGAATAGTTGGCCAGCACGACGAGCGCTGCAAGCTGATCGAAATCAGCGAGAAACACAACAACATAAGGCAATTCCTGAACGGGATCGACATACCTCAATGGTTTGAAAATAACATATTGTGCCGGTATTTCGGTTATCGGGAGCAGGTCCACGAACTGCTTTACAAGCTCGGGGATCTTCCGGTAGCGTTCACCGTAACGGAAACTGTCATACGTCTCCTCGGTCAGGAAGGGTTTCATGGTCTCGGTCATCTGCATGGCAGCCTCATCACCCTCAGCACCTATTGACAGGAACCGGCAAAAAGTCTCTATCCCACCGGGCAGGTTTAGATACTGGTTTCCGAAACCAAGCCCTGTCCCACCCCCGGGACAGGTTACGGTATTCCTGCTGGCTACTGCTGCCCTGCCTTTCGCGGCTGTCGCCAGCAGAGACATGACGCAAGCGTGCTTCCCCGGCTTGAATTGCACAGCCTTATCCGGTTTGTTGTCGCTCAGGGTTATTGACACCGGCTCGTGCTTAAGGTGTATCTTCCCTGCTATTGCGCTGTCCATGTGGATGAACTCCTTTCTGCGGTAGCAACTTGTCTCGGGCTTCCCGGAAACCAGAACTGGGATAGAATTCTTTCTCCTCCTTCGCCCATGGGTAAGATGATGGAAGCCGGGCTCCAAGCAAAGACGCTATCCATGAGGGCAGGAACAGTTCTGCCCTCTCATCTGGTTTAAGGGATAACGTGGAGGGTGTCCGGTATGCCCTCTATATCTCCCGCGCCAGCAGGGCCGCCTCTTCGATAGCCTCGCACAGGGTCCGGGCCTTGATGCAGTCGCCTACCTGATAGACCTCCGGCAAGGCGCCCTGCAAGGCATCATATAGATCGTTTTCCGGCCGGGACCCGGTGGCAATAACCACGGTGTCGGCCTCGACCAACTCCTCATTGCCCTCGTGCTCGTAGACCACACCCTGCTCCGTAATGCGGCGGGCCGTGGCCTTGGTAATGACCTTCACATCGTGCTGCCGCAGGGCGAAGCGCACCGAAGACCTGGTGGTGGGACCCATATCCGTGCCGATTCTGTCGAGCATCTCCAGGATGGTGACCTGGGGCCCTCTGGTTGTCATCCGCACCGCGGTCTCGGCGTCCACCGCGCCACCCAGAGCCAGGAAGACAGCAGACTCAACTGACGTTGGTCCCTGCTTGGCGATGAGGAGCGCCGTTTCCATACCCACCGCCCCACCACCGATCACCACCACCCTCTTGCCGAGCGCCGCCCGGTTTTCCAGGACCTCGTTGGCCCACACTACATTGTCGCCGTCAATCCCTGGAATATCCGGTCGCACCGGCGTGGCGCCGGTAGCCACCACCACGGCATCGGGTCTGTGATTCTTGATGGCTTCTGCGTCGATAGCTTTGCCCAGCTCTACCCTGACCCCGACCCTGTAAAGCTCGCTGGAGAGCCAGTTGACAGCATGGACGAATTCCCCCCTGCCGGGCGGGACAGCGGCCAGGCTGAGCTGGCCGCCCAGCTTGTGCGATTTCTCGTAGAGCGTCACCTGATGGCCTCGCTGCGCCAGCGTGCGGGCTGCCTCCATACCTGCCGGTCCGCCGCCAACGACCATGACCGTCTTCGGCTTGGCCGCCGGGACCAGGGCGTACTGCCTCTCTCTTCCGGCGGCGGGATTGAAGGTGCAGGTTATCTCCGACATGGAAAACACGGCGTCCAGGCAACGTTGGTCGCAAGCCGTGCAGCGTCGGATTTCGTCGAAGCGACCTTCCAAAGCCTTCTTGGGCCACTCCGGATCGGTGAGGAACGGCCGGCCCATGCCAACCATATCGGCATGGCCGTTCATGAGAATCTGCTCTGCCAAGAAGGGATCGTTGATGCGGTGGCAGGTGGCAACGGGAATGTTCACAGCCTGCTTGATGCCTTCCGCCAGATAGACGTAGGTGCCGCGGGGCACATCCATCGAAGACAGCGGCAGAAATGCCTGGTGCCAGCCGGCGGTGACATTGAGAAGATTGACTCCGGCCTTTTCCAGGGCCTGTGCAATGATCTTCACACCGTCCTGGCGGACGCCGCCCTTCATGAAGTCGTCTCCGGAGATCCGGTAGCAGATGGGGAAGCTGGGGCCGGTCTTGTCCCTGATCTTTTGCACAGCTTCCAAAGGAAATCTCATGCGCCGCTCAAAATCACCACCGTACTCGTCCGTGCGCTGGTTAGTCAACGGGGAAATAAATTGGTTCAAAAGGTAGCCGCTGATTCCCGCCAG
>PUNJ01000208.1 GCA_003551705.1 Chloroflexota bacterium
CAGTCCCCTCTCCGACGTATGCGTGTACTTGGCCCTGGGTTCGCCCACCTTGCCCTCCAGCGAGGCCATGAGCGCGGTTGACTCGCCGCACACAAAGGCACCGCCGGCGCGGCTGATCTTCACATGGAAATTGAACCCTGTGCCCAGGATGTTGTCGCCCAGCAGCCCGAATTCCTCGGCCTGCTTGATGGCGATGGTTGCATTGTCCACCGCCATCGGGTATTCATGCCGGACGTAGATATAGCCCTGGTCGGAGCCGATGGCGTAGGCGCCGATGATCATGCCTTCAAGAACGCTGTGGGGGTTGCCTTCCATGAGACTCCTGTCCATGTAGGCGCCGGGGTCGCCTTCGTCACAGTTGCAGATCACGTATTTGCGGTCGCCCCTGGCATTGCGGGTGGACTCCCATTTGACGCCTGCGGGGAATCCGCCTCCCCCCCTGCCGCGCAGCTTGGCCTTCTTGACCTCCTCGATCACCCCTTCGGGCGTCATGGAGGAGAGGGCCTTGGCCAGTGCGGCGTAGCCGCCCATGGCCAGGTAATCGTCTATGGAGGTCGGGTCCATCTTGCTGTTGCTCTGCAGGAGCAGTCGCTGCTGCTTGCCGTAGAAGGGGACATCGGCCTCTTTCTCGTACCTGTCACCCGACTGGGGGTCCCTGTAGACCAGCCGGTCGATTATCTTGCCTTCGACAATGGTATCGTTGAGTATCTCCGGCACATCCTCGGGCTTCACCCGCTGGTAGAAGATGCCCTGGGGATAGATGGTGAGGAGGGCGCCTCTTTCGCAGAAGCCGCGGCAGCCTGTGCCCCGCAGTTCCACGGTGTCGTGCATCCGGCGCTTATCGATCTCCTGCTCAAAGGCCTTCACCAGGTCCCTGCAGCCGTAGGCCATGCAGCCGGTGCCGGAACAGACGGCGATATAGGGCTTTCCGTCCTTCCTGCCGGCTCTCAGGGCCTCTCTGTAGTCTTCAAGTTGCTGCGGTGATGTTAGCTTATTCGTCATGGTTTGCATTTCTGTACCGTTTCAATAGATTATTGACTTTGTCGCTGGTCAGGTGCCCGTGGTAGTCGTCGTTGACCATAACCATGGGGCCCAGGGCGCAGCATCCGACGCAACCCACGGTCTCGAGGGTGAACTCGAGGTCTCCGGTGGTCTCGCCGCGCTTGATGCCGAGGTCCAGTTCCATGAGGTCGGCCACCCTGGCGGCACCTCTCACGTGACAGGCGGTACCCAGGCAGACCTTGACGGTATGCCGGCCGCGCGGTGTGAGACTGAAGGCCCGGAAGAAGGTGGCTACACTGTAGACCTGGCTCAGAGGCACATCCAGTTCCCTGCTGACTTCCTCGAGGGCGTCTTTGGGCAGGTAGCGCAGTTCTCCCTGGACATCCTGGAGAATGGAGACGAGTTGGCCCTTGTCTCCCTGGTATTTTTCCACAATAGCTTTAACACCCATCGCCGTTATGCTTCCACCTTGTCCTTCAACTTTTGCCATTCCCTGATAATGTTCTCCTGGATCTGGTCAACTTCTGCGTCGCGCAGATGCCGGAAGCGTCCCTGTGGCGCCAGGTAATCGCGTATGGGCCTGAGTTTGGGAAAATCAAAGCTGAGCTTGTATTTGCCGTTCTCGTACTCATACAGCGGGAAGGCGCCGGTCTCCACAGCCAGCCTTCCCATTCTGATGGACAGGTCCACGGGATAGCGCCAGCCTGTGGGGCAGGGGGACAGCACCTGTATATAGGTTGGTCCCGGAATGGCCATGGCCCTCTTCACCTTGTCCATGAGGTCGAACGGGTAACTGGGACAGGCGGTGGCCACGTAGGGGATATTATGTGCAACGGCGATTGCCGGCAGGTCCTTCTTGGGCCTGGTCTGGCCCGGGCCCAGCTTGCCGGCGGGGGAGGTCGTGGTGGAGGCCCCGAAGGGCGTCGCGCTTGACCTCTGGATACCGGTATTCATATATGCTTCGTTGTCGTAGCAAACGTACAGGAAGTCCTGGCCGCGTTCCCAGGCGCCGGACAGGGACTGCAGTCCGATATCCAGCGTGGCGCCGTCGCCTCCCATGGCCACCACCTTGGGTCTCTTGTTGATGAACCCCTTCTTGTTGAGCACCTTGAGGGCGCTGTCGATGCCCGAAGCCACCGCTGAGGCGTTTTCGAACAGGGTATGGATCCAGGGCATCCTCCAGTTGGTGGTGGGGAAGGGTGTGGACACGACCTCCATGCATCCCGTAGCGTTGGAGACGATGACATTTCTGCCCAGGGCCTTGGTGACCTGTCTTACGGCCAGGGCTTCGGCGCAGCCTATGCAGGCCCGGTGTCCCGGGGCAAAGTAGTCCTTTTTGGGTACAAGTTTTGGTACAAATACAGAGAAACTTTCCACTAGACTCTGACTCCGATCGTTAGTAACTCTTCCTCGACGCCGCTCTCTGCCAGGGCAGTACCCTTTTCAATCATTTCCACGAACTCGGACACGAGGATGTCCCTGCCGCCCAGACCCCCGACATAGCTGACAATTCTGGGTCGTTTGGGTTCGGAATAGAGGGCAGCCTTCACCTCGGCACAGACGGGTCCGGTGGGTCCGCCGTAGGAGATGGCACGATCGAGCACAACCAGGGTTTCTGCGTTGCCGACCGCCTGGCGAAATTCTGTGAAGGGGAAGGGCCTCCATAGCCTGATTCTGACCAGGCCGACCTGCTGGCCGCGCTCGCGCAACTGGTCGATGGCGAGCATGGCGGTCTCGCTGAAGCTGCCCATGGTAAGGAGCAGGACACGAGCATCATCGGCCCGGTAGGTTTCCACCGGTTTATAGCTCCGGCCGCTTATTTCTTCGAACTCCCGCCAGGTGCGGCTGATCACGGGCCGGACGGAGCGGAGAGCATCGTCCTGGGCTCTCCTGGCCTCGCCGTAGACACCGGGCGGGAAGAAGGCGCCGGCGGTCAACGGTTTGTCCGGGTCCAGGGCTAGCGGGAAGCGGAACCTGGGCAGGAACTTGTCGACGACATCCTGTTCCATCAGGTAGAAGGGTTCAACGACGTGAGATAAATGAAATCCGTCCAGGTGCACCATGACTGGGAACAGCACCTCGGGGTCTTCGGCGATCCGGAAGGCGCACAGAGTCAGGTCGAAGACCTGCTGTCCGTTTTCGGCGAACATCTGGATCCAGCCGGTGTCCCTGACGGCCATGACATCTGAGTGGTCGCCCCACACGTTGAGGGGTGAGGACAGCGCACGGTTGGCCACGGCCATGACGATGGGCAGCCTCATGGAGGAGGCCACGTAGAGGACTTCGTGCATAAGCTCGAGTCCCTGACCGGCGGTGGCGGTAAAGGTTCTGGCGCCGGTTGCCGCCGAGCCCAGGCAGGCGCTCATGGCGGAGTGCTCGGACTCAACAGGTATGTAGGCGGCGTCCAGTTCTCCATTGGCCACCAGTTCGGCCAGCCGTTCCACGATATGGGTCTGGGGCGTAATGGGATAGGCTGCTACTACATCGGCGTTGGCCAGCTTGACCGCTTCGGCGATGCCCAGGGAACTCTCCATACCGATACGTTTCCCGGTCATCATTCCTCCTCCTCGATCATGGTAATGGCCTGTGTCCAGCATTCCCTGGAACAGATGCCGCAACCCTTGCAGTAATAGAGGTCGGCTTCATAGTAGCCCTCAGCGTTGGGGGCGATGCAGCCTTCGGGGCAATAAAGGGAGCAGAGTCCGCATTTAATGCACCGGAGGGTGTTCCAGGTGGGTCTTTGCGACCTCCAGTCGCCCGTTTTGTAGCGGGCGGCGTTCCCGGGGTCCGTGATGACACATCCGGTCTCCAGGTCACGCGATGAGTATTCGGTCTCTTTGCGCTGGTCGAATTGTTTAGCCAAGGGCACTCCTTGCGTAGCAGATTGTGGCTTCGTAGGCTTTGCGGCAGGCCTCGAAGTTCTGGTCAGCCTTGTTGCCGAACCTGTTATTGAGGGGGTTGATGAGTGAGTCCAGTTCGACTACGTTGGTCACTCTGACAATGGCGCCGAGCATGGTGGTGTTGACGATATTGACGCCGATGGTCGCTACTGCGATGGCGGTGGCATCCAGGGTTGCAACGGGCCACTTGTCGTTGTAGAGGGCTGAGATGGCTTCCGGGGGCTTTTTGGTATTGACGATGAGCACTCCGTCGTCCTTGAGGCCTGAGGTAACGTCGACGATGGCCAGCAGTCCTGGATCGAGGACGATGACGGCGTCCGGCTGCCTTACCTCCGCCCTGATCTTGACCTGTTGGTCGTCGGTCCGGACGAAGGCCTGGACGGGGGCGCCGCGCCTTTCAGGGCCGAAGGCTGGAAAGGCAAGAGCGAACTTGCCCTCTTCAATTGCAGCCAGAGCGAGCATTTCGGCGGAGGTGACTGCGCCCTGACCGCCCCTTCCATGTATACGCAGTTCTTTCATGACGAGTTATTATACGGGCTGACATCAGGGTCGTGCAAACTGGCTAATGTCGTCTACGACATGCGTGTCTATTGCCCGCTCTTGACCTCCCTATTCTTTAGATTAATTAGTAAGGGTATCAAATTGCTTGACTAATCTTATCAAAAACCGGTAGGCATTTCCAATTTAGATTGGGGCGGACCTGGTGAGTGCCTTGTACGTTTCTGGGTCCCCGCGTGCGCGGGGATGGTGGCTATGAAGATCCCGCATTGCCCCTGTAGGGGCGTGTTGCACACGTCCGCCACGATCGCCATGGACAAAGGAGACGAAGCGGCCCCGAAGGCGGTCCTCTCTGGACCCCGGCCTTCGCCGGGGCGGCGTGGTGAGGTGGGGTGGCGTGGTAAACCAGTTGATGCGACACAGATTGTACGCGGGGATGGTAACGGAGAGGGGAGGTGGTATGACGGGAGGAGACGTATCCGGCGAAGGTGCCCTCTGGACTGCGTCGCTCCGTACACCTGTAGGGGCGTGTTGCACACGTCCGCCACGATCGTCATGGACAAAGGAGACCAACGGCCCCCTCTTGATAACCATCCCCGCGCACGCGGGGGATGGTCTCTATTAATAAGAGACCACTCCTGGTTGTCTTTGTGGGTTCGTAGGCTGCCAGAGGGGGATTTACGACTTGCGCGGGGATGGTGAAGTAGCTGCCGAATACGAAGGCACGTTTCTTTCTGGGTCCCCGCCTGGGTCCCCGCGTTCGCGGGGATGGTGGCTATGAAGATCCCGCATTGCCCCTGTAGGGGCGTGTTGCACACGTCCGCCACGATCGTCATGGACAAAGGAGACGAGGCGGCCCCCTCTTGATAACCATCCCCGCGTACGCGGGGAGCCAGAACGCAGAGGACAGGTGTGGCTCAGCCGGCGTTCACCATCCCCGCGCACGCGGGGAGCCAGAATCTTTCCGCTTGGGTCAAACATTGAACATTGTGGGAGGCGTTTCCGGCGGGGCAGACGAAGAAGTGCATATCCGTAACGAGGTCGACGTCACCGCCCAGCACGCCTGGAGAATGCAGACCCGCGCTCGCCATGGAGAAACGATGCCCCCTTCGTTCCCACCCCACCTTTCTGGGTCCCCGCGTTCGCGGGGATGGTAATGGCGTACGGGGCGGGGGCCGGTACGTGCCTGTAATGATTGACTACCTTTAGCTTGTATGCTATATTCGCCTTTCGCGGGGTGTAGCGCAGTAGGTCAGCGCGCATGGTTTGGGACCATGAGGTCGGAGGTTCGAGTCCTCTCACCCCGACCATCTAGTGAAGGGCGCCGTCGAAGGCGATGGTTCCTGGACCCCGGCCTTCGCCGGGGTGGCGTAATGAGTAGAGTGGCGTGATGGATTGGGTGGTGTGGTGAGGTGGGGTGGCGTAGTGATACCGGCGGAGGTTGGAAGTGGCCTGAGGAGAAGCGGTATCGAGAGGACGGGCGCCATGGAAGGCGATGGTTCCTGGACCCCGGCCTTCGCCGGGGTGGCGTGATGGATTGGGTGGTGTGGTGGATTGGGCGACGTAGTCAGATTGGGTGGCGTAATGAGTAGGGTGGTGAGTAGAGTGGCGTGCTGGGTTGGGGTGGCGTAGTGAGGTGGGGTGGTGTATTGAATCGGGGTGGCGTGGTGATACGGAGATAGTGGCAAAAACCGTCCAATTTCGTCAAGGTTCTTGCGAAGACATTTC
>PUNJ01000059.1 GCA_003551705.1 Chloroflexota bacterium
CCAGGGCCTACGGGCCATGACTAGTTGACTGCGCAGGTACCAGGGCGCAAAAAAGGTTTACCTTATTGCGACGCGCCTGCAGGCGTGGCCTCCAGGCGTGCATTTGAGCGGATCCTTTTTCCCAGGTCTTCGGCCCCCTTGCAGGCGGGTATAATCGTATAATCGGTCAGGCTCGCCCGTAACCCCCGCTAAAATCGCATCTGCTGAAGCGGTGGCGGGCATGTTATGAGTCGGATTTGTGCCGGGAGCCCGTGCGTGTAGGCACTCACTCTTTGTGACAGTATCGAGCTTGAGTTCGTTCACTATACATGCAACCAGATTCTTTGATCAAAAGAATTCATCAGAACCACAGCGGCTATTTGTGAAGCCTTGGTAAGTGCTTGAATGTATTACTTAATCTGCGTCCCGTGACCTTGCGGGATTCCGGCCTGAATACCCCCCGGCCTACATTTTCCTTTTGGACTGCATCAACGTCACCCATGAGCCGGGCTAGTTGATACAGCAGACTACGAAAACCCATGATGTCCCCTCCATGTCATAGTGCCGACCATTCAATGCAGGTGTCCTCAATGCGCCGCTGCCGGCAGATGTAGCCAAGCCGGTGCCGGGTCTCTATCCAGTACCGGTTGCCCACCTTGCGCCGTAGCCGCATAATGTAGAAGGGTAGGCTACCCTTCTGCGTGCCCTCAGGCCACACCTCAAGCTCCAGGGCTCTGCGGGGGACTAACTGGCCCTCCCAGACCATCAGATGGTCCAGCAATCGTTGTTCGGTAGGAGTGAGCGTTTTTGGTCTTGGCATGTCCCCCCTATTGCTGGTGTCCCGTCATTGTCTCACGGTATCCGGCCCGGGTCAAAACCTATCGCCCGGCGAAAGCCTCTTGTGGGCGGCCCTGGCCCGTTCACTTGCCGCTGATGCACCATACCGGGCCAGCATGGAACGGCTACGCCACCCGGCAAGCTGCATAAGATCGCCCTCCGTGCCTTCATTCATCAGCCATAGGTGAGCGAACGTGTGCCTGAATAAGTGAGTATATGCATGGCTGATGCCTGCCTCTTTCGCCCTGTCCTTGACTATCTGATAAATACCAGAGGGTGTCATCGGCCCAGGTGTACCAAGCCATAAGCTATCACAGGCTGCCCGTGAATGACTGGCCCGCACCCGGAGGTATCTGTCAATGTCCCTGGAGGCCTTCGCACCAAAAGACACGACACGGGCCCGGCTGCCCTTGCCCGTGATTTGGAAGGCACGATGTGTGCATCATAGACGGACGCCTGAGCAGATGTCAATATCCTGAGAGCATTACTCACCGAACGCGCTACGATTGTGGCAATAGGTGCCTGCTGAGAAGCAAGACCAGACACATACCAGGCGTGCGTACCGCAAAACGTACCGCACCAACACCGAGTGGCAGCAGCACCTTAGTCCCAGGCTGGCTTTAGCACTCAAACAGGTCGGGGCATATATTGAGCTATAAAGACAAGGCTGTCTGGGCGGACCTGGCCCGCCTGCGGTTGATTCTGCCTGCCAAGGACGGGAAACGGACGTCGGTTATATGGGTCGAATCCAGTCACGGGGTGTGTCGCCGAGTGCTGACACTCCACGGCAGCGCGCTCATTGAAAACTCAGGGTGACCTTATGTTTACGCGAAAAACTGTAATGTTATACGTTTTTAATGTTTTGCCAGGCACCAAAGAAAAAGCCTGTAGGCACCTTACATTACCTTACACAAATTAAGTTATTGTTAATCTCTCAGGCACGATTACCTTACATTACCTTACAAAAACAGGGTCCTACCTTACAAAAATCGCTCAGGCGTGGACCGTGCCTGACCTTACAAACATTATCAACCTTACATTACATTACCTTACAAAAAAAAGGGCTAACCTTACAAAAATCGCTCAGGCGTGGACCGTGCCTGACCTTACCAACCTTACCAAAATTCTACCCAACCTTACCAAAATTGCTCAGGCGTGGACCGTGCCTGACCTTACAAACATTATCAACCTTACCAAAAAAACATAAGGGGGTCCCTAGTTTTTGGGTGCGTTATGACAACCCTCGAACATAACATAAAATGTAAAGTGGGGATAGTAGACATAATGATGCGGCAACCGATACGGCAACCTGGGGGCGAAATGGGTCAATCAAAGTGCGACATCTGCAGTACTCCCTACGCGCAGCATGCAATCTGCGACGGGTGCGGCATCCTGGCGGGGCCAGGGCACCTATACAGCCACGTGGTGACCGTCGCCGGGTTGAGGTTGAGTGATAGCTGTGCTGACTGCCGGGATCACCGGCTCGAACTGGTCGCTGCAGGCGACAAGTACAGCCTGGCGCTGGCCAGGTTAATCAAAGCGGATGAGGGCGGGACGCTGGGCTTCCTGCAGTAAGGAGGGGGGCAATTGAGTAGCATAACCAACGGGTACCAGGGCGCTGGCCCGGCTGCTGGCCGCATGGAAAGCAGGCCAGCAGGCCGTGCCTTCGCCTCAAAGGTTCGCACGCAGGCCGATTGCCTGACCTGCCCGCATTGGCAAGGGCCGTACTCGTTGCTGTATCGCTTGCTGCATTGCATCGCCACCTGAACCAGTCCCTCAAATCGCCGGTCGGGGTCCGGCACCATGCTACTCTGTGCCTTCGCCGGCCAGTAGGCGGAGGGTAAGCCGGCGGGAATTCTCGGATGTTACCGTAACCACCCAATCACCCTCGCCGACATCCTCCGGCTGGGGCTCACCGGCGAGGAGGACATGAAACCGGGCCGCCGCTTGTGGCCTGGCCATAGCCTCCAGCTTTGCTAATCTACGCTCTATGCTGTCCATCGCCACCTCCGTTAATCGCTTCTTCCAGACGGGCAAGTCGTATCTCGAGGCTGGCCGTCTCACAGGCCTTCAGCCCTATACTGGCCAGGTAGCCCACGGTCCGGGCTCGGATGAATATGTCGCCGGACGTCGAATGTAGCACCTCGTCGATCAGGCAGGCAAGCGTACGCAGAAGCCCGCCCGCGGTTTCAATCTCTTGGTTTGACACGCGTATAGCCTCCAGCCCGCATCGTTTTGTAGGCTGTCCTGCCCGTCTCATTCGAGCGTACTGGCGACTATACACCCTAGCTTGCTCGCGGTTCTTAAATGGTATCAGTCAACTTCTAGCTCGCTGGCGATCTCGGCGCGGACTCTGGCAAGCTGGTCCCGTAGCCCCGCAACCTGCCCGTGGTCGCCGGACTCAAGGGCGCTGACAATCGCCTTTTGCAGTTGTTTGATCTCACTCAGTCTACCTGTCATTTTTCACCTCTTTCTTTGGGTAGGGGGTACCGCTGTGGGGAAAGGAGAAGGGTATGGAAACCCCAAGCCCACGGCGTCCGCGGCTCCCTCAATGATGACACGCCCTTTTTGGCTTCGCTGAAGCTGCAATTATGCGGCTTGCCCCCTCACGTTTGTAGACTAGTACCTTCATTCTGCCTCCCCCGTTTCTCTAGTTACTTCGCCAAATGATTATTGTGCGAGGCATATTCCTGCTGTTATGTCTAGTCCCGTGCCTAGCTTCTGTCTCACAGGCTGTATATCGCATGACTTTTCTCGCTTTAGCCGGCCGTTTCGGGTCTTTAGCCGGAGAATTGCGGCGTCCTTTATGAAGTCCCAACCCAGGCGATTAGCACACCCTTCGTGGAGGGCAATGCCGCCAGTCGCTCCCATCCAGAAAACGAAAGCTCCGGCGATCGCTTCGCCACAGAAGAAACACTCCTCGGCGTTATGGAGGATGCCCGCCCGTATCAGTCCTTGTGTGTTCGGGTCCTGCTTATTGTGGCAGCTCATTGCCCCGCCTCCGGATGATGCCAGTCCCGCGTTGTGGTAAACCTGCAACCGGCCATAAGTTTGAAGTCCAGCTCCAGGCCATTAGGGTTCTTCTCCGGATTTACCCAATTCTTACATTTCCGGACGGCCACCTTGCCAGCGTCCATGTTGAGATATAGCCGGGGCTTCTCCAGGCCAAAGCTACCACCTCTCCCCAAACTCGCTCCCGGATTCTTCTGTAGAGCAATGATGGCAATACCGCCTCTCAGCTTTTCATGTATCTGGCGTATCCATTCACCTACAATGTAGAATTCACCGGATACCTCGAGAAAGTCGATAATGTTGACGGCTTCCGGTCGGATCACGTCCGGGAAGTCTGAGCTCCGCTCTTCTGCTGTGAAGGTCCATTCCTCGAGGCCAGTACCATCGAATAGCTCCAGACGACTGGCTAGCTCGGTTTCCCCCATTTCCGAGGACTGGTAGAAAATCGCAAAGTCCCTCATGTTCTTGTAGACGAAATTCAAGAGAAACGCCGTCTTGCCAGCATCGGGCGCGCCCGCGATGACAATGACGTTGCCGGGGTAACACTTAAACATCCGCTCAATGCCAAAAGGCCAGCGGAGGTCCAGGGGCGTCCGGCTGCCCGCTCGCTTAAAATCAATCGGCCTGACTGCTGTATCGACGTGGCGAAAAAGGCGACTATCCTTGGGATGCTGTTCGATCTCGCCGGCTACACGGAGGCGTGACATGATCAGGCGTCGGTTTGATTTCTCGCTGTCCGACCGGATGCCAAGTTCGCGATCCATGTCGACGTAGGAGAACCAGCCCTTTTGGTCCCTGGTCCACTCGCTCACTCGCTTAATGAGCGGAGGTGCTTTTGTTGCGCTCTTCTCCGAAGATGCCGCTTTTTTTGCGCTTTCTGTTGCGCTTTTGTTGCGCTCTGTGTCAAAGCTGGCATCTGGAGGACTATTATTATCGCGCGTATATAACCATTGGTCCCACGCCTGCTCCACACCTGGCAGCGCAACATTTCCGCAACAGAAAGCTGTTGCGTCAGGCGTATATCGTGACCCACTGGCCGCAACCTTCCGGACTTCATCCTCTGTAAGTGGAGGTCGGCATTGCTGGCGGTTGGTTTCAAGCAATGCGGCTTCAATCGCTGCTTGCGTCATACCGCGCTTCCGCATGGTGCCGGCCAAACTGAGCAAAGTATGGTTTCGCCGGGTCTCTGGTATCAGCCCCCCCACCGGCTCCGCTGCCTCCGCCGTAGCCTTCGGTTTCGCCTTGAGTGCCTCCGCCGCTGCTAGCGGTAGCTGGTCCCAGGCGTAGAGATTGTCAGGTGTCGGCATGATCTCCAGGACGTAGGCCCCCGGCCCGTTCGAGCCCACCACATTCACGAAACCGCCGTTGCCCCGACTGTCCACACCTGGCAGCAAACCGGCGACTGTCTTAACGGGGAAGCCCGGACTGGCGAAGTAGAAGTGAGACCCGCCCCGCGGGGTCCTGACGTGTGGCTTGAGGCCAGCAGCCTCGAACAGCTTCGCCGCCTCCGCGGTGTCGCAGTCAAAGACAACGACTTTGCCAGTCACGATGCCCCATAGTTTGGGCCGCAAGCTGTCTTGCCAAGTATGAAGCTCGGTATCGGTCGGTTGCTGGTCCTGATACCGCGCCCAAGGCACACGTGGCGCTTTGCCGGTATCGCCGCCCCCGGAGGGAATGAGGCTATATCCCAGCGTGTGTAGCTTCCAAACAACGGGGTAGATATCAACCGCGGCAGTCATCGTCCGCACCTGTCCAAATACTCCTCGAGTGCCCGCCGGGGGATGATGACACGCCTATCTGAAATGCGAATTGCGGGAATGCGGCCTTGAGCGATCAGATTGCGTAGCGTTCGCTCACATAGCCCGAGCTCAAGCGCAGCTTCTTTCACACTCAGAGTTAAGCGCTCATCTGCTGGCATCGGGAACGCCTTCCGGCCAGAGTTGGCGTTCTGCGACGCCCAGGGCAGCAGCGAGCCGCCCTCGGACGCTGGGCCCTGGGTAAGCATTGTAGCGCTCAATCTGGACGATCCGAGCTGTCGAGACGCCCGTCGTTGCGGACAGCTCCAGTATCGACCAGCCTTGAGTTTTGCGAATCTCTTTCAGCCGATTCATCTTCTCCACCTTGACAGGTAGCGATCAATTATTATATTATTATACCTGAACATGGTTGTCAACTGCTACGGCTTACGGAGGACGTGAAATGAAGTATTATTATAACATACACAACAAAAACGACAAAAGAGCGAGTATAGCGTTACGCCTTAGCGTTAATGCACGGCGGGTATTATGTGGAAAGTCGAATTAGGTGTAGCCAGATATAGGACCCTGAAGCTGAGGGAGGGCATTCTTGTGCCTGAAGGCCGGCTAGAGGGCATACTCTGGCCCTTCAGAAACCCTACTTTGCCCACAGACTTCTATAATGTGAGGGACGCCAAGACAGCTATTGAATTCTGCCGTGAATACGCCCCCCTGGGCTATGACTGTCTTACCGCTGACAAGGTGGGTGGCGACCCGCTCGAATGGGTGCTAACTCATGCAGGCAATGTCAGGTTTGTCCTCGACATGGTTTACGCTTTGGGACAGCATGACGCTAGCAGTCTCTACGACCTGGTAAGGGACAATGCTCTGGAAGTCCACTTGACAGACACAGCAGGTCAGCCGGTCGGCTCTCCCATCACGGGGCTCTTCCGTACACCACATCTTTTGAAGTATGCCGCCGGTTGTGACTATCGCGAATTGATTCTATGGTTACCCGCTCAGGAGCAGGACATCTTGGATATCGTCCCAGGCTTGGTGACAGATATTGTGAATGACAACACACAGAACATGGGGCAAGAGTTATGGAGCGATGTCCGAACTGATGGCACCCAATTCCTATGGGTGCATAAGTTTCGGTCGCTTCTCGAGGCTATATGGTCTATGGTCGGAGATTTGGCCGTCAAAGGTGTGGCCAACCCTTCGCGGCTTCGCCGCTGTGAATGGTGTGGGGCCATTTTCGAGGTTACTGACAAGAGACAGAAATTCTGCCCGCCGGTGGAATCACCCTTCGTCAGCAGGCAACAATCCCCCTGTGGACTGAGTTATCGCCAAAAGAAGCTAAGAGATAAGGCAAGCGGAGGCACATCATGAGAGGCAGCATAAAGCAACGCTCAAAGGGAACCTGGACAATCACAATCGTCACGGGGAAGGACGCCGCTGGGAAGCGTATCAGGCATTACGAGACTGTCACGGGCAGCAAGGACCGGGCCGATACCCGCCTAGCCGAGCTCATAGTGGAGCTTTCCAAAGGCACCTACGTCAAGACCCCACGGGCCTTGACCGTGGGCGAATACCTGAGCCAATGGATGGCCAGCCAGTCCACGAGGTGCCGCCCAAAAACTATGGAATGGTATGGGAACATTGTCAAGAACCGGCTATCTCCTGAGCTAGGGCATATTCCATTGTCACAGTTAAGGCCTTCTCACGTGGCGCAGTACTTCGCCAAGTTAAGAGACAAGGGCGCGACTTTGACCCTGGCCGCCGGCGATTATAGAACGCTGAGGAAGGCCCTGCGTGATGCCGTAAAGCTCGGGATCGTGGGCATTAACGCTTGTGCGGGCGTTTCACCCCCGAAGCCCCAGGACCAGGATATGCAGGTATTGAACCCCGCCGACCTGGGAAGATTCTTGGCTGCCGTTGAGCAAGCCCCTTTCCCGTACGGTGCCTTGTATCGTACCATGCTTTATACTGGCCTCCGGCGAAATGAAACCCTGGCCCTGACCTGGGGCAATTTGGACCTTGAACTATGCACGCTTCGGGTGGTCAACGCCCAATGCCACGTGAACCGGGTATTCACCTTGCTGCCGCCCAAGACACGGGCAGGCCGCCGCGCTGTAGACTTGCCGCCATCCCTGGCCGTATACCTCCGGGAATACCGGGCGAAGGTGGAGGGCCAGAGGGCTATGATAGGCAAGCCATTAACCGATAGCGATTTTGTATTTGCCCAGGTGGACGGCAGCCCCCTCTTGCCGGGGACGGCCAGCCAGACCTTCCGAAAGATCATTCGTAAGACCGGCCTCAATATCAGGCTTCACGATCTCCGGCATACCTACGCCTCAGTAATGATAGCCGCCGGCGTGAACGTACGGACCTTAAGTCAGTCTTTGGGCCATGCCCAGGTTAGCACCACGCTTAATGTCTACTCGCACATGTTCCCTGGGGCTGGTAAGACAGCCGCCGCCGACTTTGACCGGGTGGTCAGTCCTTGGGTGGAAAATGCCGACAATTGCCGACAAGAAGAGGACTCTGGAGAATTCTGCCGACAAAATGCCGACAACCCGTTTTGATTTAGGCGTGAGCCGGGTGGGATTCGAACCCACGACGCCCTGATTAAAAGTCAGGTGCTCTACCACTGAGCTACCGGCCCGACAACCATACTATTTTACCCGATTCGTGAGATAATTTCTTCCCTCTGAACGCCTCTTTTAGCATTATCGGAAGTGAATACCGGCAGACCTCGCTTTCAAGATATTGGTAGGCGACCAGGTGCATCAGCGCAGGGTACGCATGAAGCCAGGTTTATTCACAGGTCAGGCATGGCCGACAGGGAGGGCAGGTTCTTATCAACCAGCCTGCAAGAAAGTGTTCTACCTCGTTTCGAACCGAAATGGGACGTCTACCCCGCAAAACGTCTGAATACCAGAACGGCATTATGGCCTCCAAATCCAAACGAGTTGGAGATGGCCGTTTGTATCGACGCTTTGCGAGACTGATTGGGCACGAAGTCCAGGTCCAACTCCGGGTCGGGATGGTCCAGGTTCATTGTTGGCGGTATCGCCCCTCCCCTGATACTCATGATAGTTATAATCGCTTCGAGTGCGCCGGCAGCACCCAGAAGATGACCGGTCATGCTTTTGGTGGAGGATATCGGTATGCCATATGCGGCATCGCCAAAGGCGTTCTTGATGGACCGGGTTTCGGCGGTGTCGTTGAGGAGGGTCGCCGTGCCGTGCGCGTTTATGTAGTCGACTTCCTCTGGGCTGATGCCTGCGTTCTGCAATGCTTCACGCAAGGCCAGAGTAGCGCCCGCTCCGTTCGGCATTGGCTGAGTTATATGGAATGCGTCACTGGTCGAACTGTAGCCAAGTATCTCGGCCAGGATCGGGGCACCCCGCTCAAGGGCATGCTCCATGTCCTCCAGCACCAGAACAGCCGCGCCCTCTCCCAATACGAAACCGTCTCTTTCGCGGTCGAACGGCCGGCAGGCATTGCGGGGAGTGCCGTTCCGGGTGGACAGTGCCCGGGCGGAGTTGAAAGCAGCTATGCAGATAGGCATTATGGGTGCTTCGGTACCGCCTGCAAGTATTGTTTTCATCTTCCCGTGCTGGATTGCCTCGTAGGCATGGCCTATGGCGTCACTGCTACTCGTACATGCTGAAGACACTGAGTAGCTCCGACCCTTGATACCCAGCAGGAGGGACACCTGTACCGGAGCTGCATCGCCGATCATGGTGGGGGCCAGGATGGGGCTTATCCGTTTAGGACCAACCTGGCTGAGCACATTGAACTGCTCGCAGACCTCCAGAAGCCCGCAGACACTGTTGCCCAGGAATACCCCCGTCTCATGTGTGTTGCTTGAGTCAATGGTGATGCCAGCGGATTCCGCAGCCTGCAAAGCGGCCGCCGCCGCAAACTGAGTGAATCTGTCCATGCGACGGGCTTCCTTGTGGCTGACATAGTCAGTAGCCCGAAAGCCCTTGACCTCGGCTGCAAACTTGGTTTCGAAAGAGCTGTTATCGAAGCTGCTGATATAGTCTATTCCCGACTTGCCAGCTATCACGGAATCCCACGTCTCAGTCACGTCGAGTCCTACGGCGCTGATCGTACCCATACCGGTAACAACCACCCGGCGGTCATTCGTATGCATGTTCTTCCCCCCTACTATCTGGCCTATTTGAGTCCGGTTGGCCCGATTCTGGTGCGATTCCTTCTGACGAAGTTCTCCAAGTCTTGGGTTGAGATGCGGTACCTTCTGCCCAACCTTACCGCATCCATCTTGCCCATCCGGATATAACTGTACACCGTCAGGACATGCACCTGAAGGAACCTGGCCACCTGTTCCGGGGTGAGGAAATTTTGCTCGATTATCATAGTGCCAGTTTCTCTATTCTCTTGGTTCTTCTTTGGTCAACTATGTGCTACTTAGTATTTTTTATAAAAACTTAATCAAATTTAGAAGTGATAATGTTCTAGAAGAATGTTCTATTAGCTTTGAAAAGGCCCATGAATGGGGAAATATGAGCCCTTAGGATCATAACGCAGGGATCACCCGGTCGTGGGCTGGACCGGCCATGCGAGGGCCAGGCTTGACCGGTCCATGCGGATCCAGGATAAGGAAGGGTGACCATTCAAACCCTCGCCGCCTTCCCCACATTTGCCTTCTGCATGCCTGATTAGGTATAATCTAGCTTGAAATGGCTGATCGTGCCCTAACTGGACTCAAGGTAATCGAATGGGCCAGTTTCATAGCCGGGCCTTACTGCGGTAAACTCCTTGCCGACTTGGGTGCCGAAGTCATAAAAGTTGAACGCCCCGACGGCGACGAGTCGCGACAGCGGGGGCCCTTCCCTGATCACGTTCCACATCCTGAGAAGAGCGGCCTGTTTCTGTATCTAAATGCCAACAAGCTCGGCGTTACCCTCAATCCGGATACAGACACAGGCAAGAACATTCTTCAAGACATGATCAAGACCGCCGATATACTTATCGAGGACCATTTGCCCTCTGAAATTGAGCAGCTTGGCCTTGACTACGCGAGACTACGCGAGATCAATCCCGGCCTCATAATGGTTTCCATCACTGCCTTCGGGCAGACAGGTCCCTACAAGGACTATAAGGGTTACGCCATAAACGCCAGCGCTCTGGGGGGTCAAAGCGTCTGCGCTGGAGAGCGGGGACGTGAACCTCTCACCCCGCCGCTATGTCTGGGACACTACCAGAGCGGCACCGCAGGCGCTACTGCCGCCATGGCTGCCCTCTTTGGCCGGGACCTCACTGGCCATGGCCAGCATGTTGATATCTCCGAGGCCCAGGTATGGGCTACCCTGCATACCGGTAACCAGGAATCTTCCTTTATCATGCATGGCATGAAGAGAATACGCTGGGGACATCGCACCCCCGGGGTATACCCATATACCATTCTGCCATGTAAAGACGGCTTCATCAGCATGATCGCCATCCAGGGCTACCAGTGGAAACGGTTCCTGGAACTCCTGGGTGAGGGTTCCGTACCGGAATGGTATGCCAATGAGCCCCGGTATCAGGACCGGCGGGAGCTCAGCCTGAAGTATGCTGATGAAATGGACTCTTTGCTGGCACCATGGCTCATGTCGCATACCAAGAAGGAAATCTACGATCTCTGCCTGGAGAAGAGGATTCCGTTTGCTCCCGTCAGGAACATGGAAGAGGTGGTCAACGACGAGCACCTGAAGGTACGGGAGTATTTTGTTGAATATGATCATCCCGCGGCGGGAAGGCTTAAATACCCTGGCGCGCCCGGCAAGTTCACGGAAACTCCGTGGAGCATTGAAGTTCCGGCGCCCTTGCTGGGGCAGCATAATGAAGACATATACTGTGGCCGCTTGGGCTACGCTAAACAGGAATTGGCAGAACTACGCATTGGAGGAGTGATTTGAACCCCGAAAAGCCACTTCCTTTGCAAGGGATCAGGGTCATAAACTTTGGCTGGGTGTTTGCCGGCCCGTACCTGGCTACCATGCTTGGTGATCTCGGAGCTGAGGTTATCAAGATGGAGACCAGGAGCCGTATAGACTCGATGAGGCTCAGTCCGGATAACTTGGACCGTGATCCCGACAGGGATCCCTGGTTCCATAGCGGCGTTCGTAACCAGTTGAGCGTAACCTTGGATATGGAGAAGCCGGAGGCCATTCCCATTATCAAGGACCTTATCAAGAAGGCTGACATAGTTGTTGAAAACTTCGCCCCCAGAGTCATGAGGCAGCACGGGCTGGGATATGACTCACTGAAGGAGATCAATCCCGGCATCATCATGATCTCCCTTCCGGCCACAGGGCACTACGGCCCTTTGCGAGACGCACAGACCTATGGCCCCTCCCTGACCGGTCTGGCAGGGGTTGACGGCATGGTGGGCTACCATGGAGAGCGCGTTCTGGGCCTGCAGCAGGCTTATGCAGACGTGAACAGCGCCCTGCACGGGGCCTTTTCCGTGCTGGCGGCGCTCTGGTACCGAAAGCGGACGGGCAAGGGCCAGTTTATGGATATGGCCCAGTTGGAGGCCGTGATCGGCATTGCTGGCGAGGCCGTCATGGAATATGTCATCAATAGCAATGTCCTCGGGACGCTGGGCAACCGCTATCCTGCCATGTGCCCCCATAACAACTATCCTTGCCAGGATGATGACAAGTGGGTATCCATCGGCGTGAAGACGGAGGAGGAATGGGCTAGTCTGTGCCAGGCCATGGGCAAACCCGAGTTGAGCAGAGACCCCAGGTTTGGGGACAAGTTCCTCCGGATGAAGAACGTGGTCGAACTGGACAACCTGATAACCGGTTGGACAATGGGCTATACTTATTATGAGGCTGCGGAAATCCTGCAGCAGCATGGGGTGGCTGCGGCGCCTTGTTTGGATACCGAGGGGCGCTTTTTCGACCCACACCTTCAAGAGAGGCGGACTTATCTTGAGGTGGAGCACCCGATCACCGGTGTGGATTTTGTGGCTAATTCGGCTTGGGCCTTGTCCGAGAATCCGACTGAGATACGGCTGCGTTCCCCGATACTCGGAGAACATAACAGCTACGTATTCAAGGAAA
Source organism: Chloroflexota bacterium (assembly GCA_003551705.1). Classification (GTDB taxonomy): domain Bacteria; phylum Chloroflexota; class Dehalococcoidia; order UBA2247; family RBG-13-53-26; genus PUNJ01. Next base: position 12,656 of record PUNJ01000059.1, read on the forward strand.
TCCTGGGCATGTCCGATGAAGACATTGCAAGGCTTGAAGAAGCCAAAGTCATCTATTAGTCTCTATCTCGGCTGAAGCCAGCGACCCTGACGCAGTTCTATCCAAGCTACCCCTGACCCGGATGGTGTATCTTCTATGCAGGAAAAGCTTGTGCATGGTGCCAGACTTTTGGGACTGGACCTGTCCGCTGAACAGGTCCGGACCTTTCAGGAATTCTACCAGGAACTGGTAGCCTGGAATGAGAAGGTCAATCTAACGGCCATCACCGGCTATGAAGAGGTCCAAGTTAAACATTTCCTTGATGCGCTTACGGTGGTCCCTACTATTGAAGAGATGCTGGATGGCAAGGATCCCGGAATTAAGGTCATGGACATTGGTTCCGGGGCGGGTTTGCCCGGCATACCCCTGAGCATTGTGCTTCCTTCTGCGAATTTCGTGTTGATGGACTCCATCGGCAAGAAGACAGCCTTTCTGCAGCATGTTGTCGACAGGCTGGGTCTCAATAACGTGCGGGTGTTGACCGGGCGTGCCGAAGATTTCGGACATCAACCTGATTACCGTGAAAAGTTTGATCTTGTGGTGTCTCGTGCTCTGGGTAAACTGGCTGCGGTAATCGAACTGAGCTTGTCCTTTGGGCGTTTGCATGGACTGATCATAGCTCAGAAGAAAGGGGATATTACGGACGAGGTCCAGCAGGCTGGAAAGTCATTGGAGATGATGGGGGGTCGGCTTAAAGAGCTCAGGGGAATTGAGATGGAGGAGCTTGCCAATCACAATCTGGTGATAGTTGAAAAAGTGGCAGCAACCCCATCGAAATACCCGCGGCGTCCCGGTATGCCGGCCAAGAGGCCGCTTTAGGGGACTTCCCCATCCCCCCTCGTAGGGCAGGTTTCCCAACCTGCCGGAGAATCGGTTGTTCACCACTGGGCCACCATGACCCATGCAGCCAAGAACCGCTTCCCACATTGTCAGGGTGGGTTAGTCCCGATGCCGACGAAGACGCCGGCCCCGTAGACCACGCAAGGAACGTAACCCACCATCTACCTGAGCACTGAGCACTGAGTACTGAGTGCCCCACCCCCACCTTAGGAGGATTAAGCCTCTCACAAGCACGAGGGTATTTCGAGCCATGGACTTTTAACGTACGAGTAGCGCAATTACCTCTCACCAGCAGACGCTACCTAGCCAGGCGGGCGTTAACGGTGGGTTTCGCCCCGGCGCTCGCAGAATTATACTGCCATCCCATGCCCGGGGCTCTACCCACCCTACGCCCCACGCCACCCCAACGACCGCAACCGTTATGCGGGCCGCGCACCCGTAGGGTGGGTTAGTCCCGATGCCGGTGAAGACGCCGGCCTCGGAATCACGCAGGGACGTAACCCACCATCTACGTCTCTCACAGGCACACGCCTCCTATGCCGACGAAGACGCCAACCCCGTAGACCACGCAAGGGACGTAACCCACCGTCTACGTCTCTCACAAGTCAAAAGCCTCGTATTCTACTGTTGATCCGGGCGTTCATGAATCTGAACAGGTTTAATTCATCGTTGAGCGCCATTTTGTGGAAGTGCGTAGAATGGGTTAGTCCCGATGCCGACGAGAACAGTCACCACAACGACCACAACCATTTGCGGGCCAGGCAGCCGTAGGTACGTCCCCACGCCGCTGGTCTCAAGACAGGGTGGGTCGAGTCCTGGATCGTGGTGGCGCTGTGTCGTGCATGCCCAGGGACGATACCCAGGAGCATCTTCTAACCATGCATTAGGCCACCCCGTCCACGATCCTTGGCACGTATCTTTCCCATCCACCGGGCATCAGGTGCATTCCCTGGCATAGGGGCTTCATACGCCTGAGCAGGTCAATAGACAATTGCACACTCGCTGCGGGCACCTCTTCCCTGGATAGTCCTTCCAATTCTCTGATGAGATAGTCGGGAACGTTGACACCGGGAAAATTGCTATTCATGAATCTGGCCATGCTGGCGGACCTCAGCATAATGTGGCTCACCAGGATGGGAACATTGAGATCGCTTACCGATTCCACAAAGGCTGCCATGGTCTCTGGTTCATAGACCGGCTGAGTTATGATGTATTGGGCTCCCTGGGCTACCTTCTCTCGCAGGTCAGCAACCTGATCCGGTTTGAGTCCCTTCTCAGCTATGGCCTCAATTCCTATGGAGAACCGCGGCGAGCCTTCCAGGTTGTGACCTGCCAGATCCTTGCCCTGGTTAAGCATCACCGCTGCCTGGACCAGGGAACTACAGGACATGTCATTTACCGGTTTTGCGTCGATATGGTCGCCTACCAGAACATCGTGGCCGGCTACCACCAGAACATTCTCGACTCCGGCGATGGCTGCTCCAAGCAATTGGGATTGAAGGGCCAGACGGTTGTGGTCGCGAATACAAATCTCCATTACCGGTTCGATGTTCCTTGACTTAAGCACCTGACACAGGATAAGGGGTGCCGCTCGCATAACCGCCCTCTGATTGTCTGTAACCAGTATTGCGTCAGCATAGTTCCTCACCATGTCAGCCGCATTCAGAAAACCCTGTATACTTGTCCCCTTAGGGGGGGTCAGTTCACAAGTAACACAGAAACGGCCGCCTCTGATTGCTTCCGAAATCTGCATGTTCAGCCTCCCTGCACAGAAGTTGCTTGGACTTTCATGCCTTGGCACCCTGGCCGGCTTGTGATTGCGCCGCCTTTTTGGACCCAGCCTTTGTTTCGGGTGGGGCGATACCCAGTTTCCTGGCGGAATGGTCCCGGCCCATGTAAAAGTTCAACCACGAAGCGGTACCCATCAACTCCCAATTGGGTGGAGGTACGATATCTTCCACGATCTCTCCTTCTGCGCCATGGCTTTTCAATCGCTGGTAAGCCCGCACCCAAACGCATTTCTTTTCCGGGTTGACCTCGCACCAGCCCAGATAACTGCCGCCGCATGGCCCGTTTCTCTGGCTCTTCGGGCATTGTGACATGGGACAGAGAAAAGCGACGTCAAACAATGCGCAATCGCCGCAGTTCTGACACCCAAACATGGCCACCTTGGCCAGGTGCTCACAGAATTCGAATGCTGACTTCATCCTATGCGAGTTGTCAATCATTTTCACCATCGGCCGCAGCGACTTGAAAACCACGCTACTGGGATTGAACATCGTGGCATGGGCTACCCGGGCGAACTGGTATATGGGCGGCTTGGCTCCTTTTTCTTTGCGCGGTGCCGACCTTTCGGTATTCAGCCCAGTATCCGGGTCCTTTTCAAAGAAATAGAACCCGTCCGGTTGGGGAAAATCGAACTCGGGGACGAGGTCTCTCCAGCGAGGGGCCATCTCGTCTCCGCGCTGGACTATCTCTTCCAGCGTTTCATAGCTAATACCATGTCCGCCAATGTGGGCACCGGCGTAGCCCATACCCTTCGCCATGGCATACATCTTGGCAGCCCGCATTATTCTGGCTGATCTGCCCTTGTCCTTGTCCTTGGCCTCCTCTGCAATCGTGGCCAGCAGCTTATCGCTCACCACAGCCCCCGGTATGCCGTTGGAGTTCATCAGCCTTGCCGCTCCCAAAGGCAATATATAGATATTGGCCAGTACCGGTACGTTGACATGGCCGTGCATTCTAAGCCAGAGCATGATCTCGTGCATCTTTCTGGCATCGTAGCCCAATTGCGGAATTACGAACTTGGCGCCTGCCCTGATCTTCTTGTCCAGCTTATAGTATTGGCATAGGAGTTCCGACTCCGTAGCCTTGAAGGGGGAAACAGCTGAACCAGCAAAGAAGTCGGTAGGGGCCAGCTTGACTTTGCGGCCCATGGTCTCATGGTCCATACCGGCATTCATCATGTCGAGCATCTGCAGGCCGTGCACTGCATCCAGGTCGAAAACGGGCTTGGACCTTCCCTTGAAGCCGCCATCAGAGGGATAATCTCCAGTCAACATCAGGACGTTTCTGACACCGAGTCCGGCCAGCCCGTACAGCACACTCTCACATTCGTTCCTGTTCTTGTCTCGGAAGGCCAGGTGGACCAGGGGCTCGATACCCAGCTTTCTTACCTCGGTGCACAATATCTCCGTGGATATGGCCGGGTTCCCGCCAGGGTTGTCGGTGACGCTGACGGCGTGGACGGTGCCCTTTTTGGCAGCCCTTCTGGCGTTTTCGATCAATTCTTCCTGCTGCATCTCGAAGGCGCCTCGACCGGGAATCTGCTCCCAGGTGATGCAAAAAACTTCAGGGTCTAATATGGCCTCTCTGAGCACGTTGGCGTTCTGTTGGATCCTGGTCTGGACTCTGTCCATCAGGGCGGCTATGGGCCGGGCTAGCCGGGTCGCAGAAGCTTGGGTGTCAACGCCTGATAAGGTAATGTAGTCATCGGCCTCGATCTGGAGACCTTCCTCCAGGCTCAACACCCGGTGGGCCTGATCAGAAGTGTCTGCATCTACCAGAAGCAGCGGGATATTCTTGGTAATCCATCCTTCGCGCAGCTTACGGTGCAGTTGAAAGGCCGTCCCTGGGGGGTCGATATATCCCAGGACAATCAAGTTGGGAAAGTTCTTGCGAGCTTTCTCCAGTCCCTCCTTCTCATCTGCCGCATGAGTGATCTCCAGGGACCCCTGCACAGCTTCCTGGATTATGCCTACCAGTCCCTGATGACTGGTTATCACTAGGATTTGATTTGTCCGTTCTTCTCTATGCATTCATCTTTCCCTCAGGTACATATTAAGCTATCCGGCATCAGCGCGTGGAGCGGCGCAGTTTGCCGGATCGGTTATAGTGAAAGAGGTTGGTGGGGAGGTTGAGCGAGCGGAGATCCAATATACGAGAGCCTGAGCGGTACAACCTGCGGCCAGTCTGGTCAATAAGCGTGACATACTCAAGCCCTCAGTAACGCAAGTATAACATAGCTTCGCGTGCTTGGCTAATCGGCCACAAAGCGGCAAGCTCCTGTTCGTCGAGTTTGACCCCTGTCTGTTCGTGACGTTATACTGGTTAAGGACTCCGTGGGGTCTGCTGAGTGCCGCGTTTAAGTCTAGTGTGACGAAAGGAGAGGGCAGCCATGATGCCCGGCATCGCTGATAAAAGGGAAATCTTCAAAGAGTCCCGCATGTTCCGTTTCCTTAATGACGAGCAGATGGACCTTATCCTTGATTTGTGCCGCGATGAGTTTTATGAGGCGGGGGTGCGGATACATAGTGAAGGCGAAAGGGCGGAGAACCTGTATGTAGTAGCTTATGGCAGGGTACGTCTCGAAATGGAGATGCGTATAGGGTCTCGATCCAGGAAGCAAGTTACCGTGGACGTTGCCTCCAAAGGGGAGGTCTTCGGCTGGCCATCACTCACTGAGCAACCAATTCACAGGATGACCGCAGTCGCCATCGAAAATACACAACTCTTGGCGATCAGCGGCGAGCTATTGCTGAAGCATTGCGAAACAGATGCAGACTTGTACCGCAAGGTCGCTAACGCGGTCATAAATGTGGTGTCGGACAGGCTGGCTAGTGCCAAGCAAACACTGGCCCACGTTCTTTCCGTGGCTTCGCACGACTTGCGTGCGCCATTAGCTACCATTCATAGCTGCCTAGATGCGCTCCTGGGGGGGTTTGCCGGCGATATAGACGGCACCCAGCGAGAACTCCTGGCTGGCAGCAGGCAACGTATCCTTGACCTTACTCATATGGTGGACAACATTCTGGAGATCTCACACATTGAGATCAGGAAAGGCGATTTCGAACAGATATCCATACCCGAACTCGTGGAGAAGAGCATCGACGATGTACAGGGACCTGCCCAGCAGCGTGATGTCCGCATTGTCAATAACGTACCGAGCAATACACCGCTGGTGCTGGGTATTCCGGCGCGGCTTCTGCAAGTGCTGAACAACTTGCTCAGCAATGCCGTGAAGTTTACTCCGTCAGGCGGGACGGTCTCCATTGATATTGAAGAGACAAAGAACTACATACTGACCAAGGTCTCTGATACCGGCATCGGCATATCAAAGGAAGAAATCCACAAGATTTTCGACGATTTCTATCGAGGTATAAGGGTTGATGCCGAGGGTGCCGGATTGGGCCTGGGCATAGCGAAGAGGATTATCGAAGCCCACCGGGGCATGATCTACGTAGAAAGCCCGTGTCCCGAGACGGGCGTGGGTACGCGTTTCACGTTCACACTGCCCAAGGTCTCGCCCGGTGGAGATGATCAGGAGAAGGACGAGTTACGCCCGACGCACGGGGCGAAGATAGTGGTTGCTGATGACGACCCCCATATGCTTAGGGTTACGAGCCTGTTCTTGCAGTCACAAGGTTATCAGGTCTTCGGGGTCTCCGATGGGGAGGAAGCCTTGGCCAAGGTGGACGAGATCGCCCCAGACCTTCTTATTCTGGACCTGCTCATGCCCAGGATGGACGGTTTCGAGGTCTGCAAGAGGATTGAGGAAAAGGTGGCCCAGGGTGGCAAGCGAGTGGCCATTATAATTCTCAGTGCGGTCAGGGAGGACAGCAGCCGACGGCGCTATGAGTTGGAAACCAAGACCGCATTCAAATATGATGCTTATCTGGTAAAGCCCATTGCCCCTCCCGAATTGATACAAAACGTGGAGAAGATTCTGTTACGGTACAAAGCCGTGGGTAATCCAAAGGAGGAATCATAATGTCAGAGCATGCCAAGATACTGATAGTCGATGATGACCCGGTACTGGTGAAGGCAACAACTGCTGTTCTGGAAAGCGCGAGCTACCGTGTTGTTGCTGCTTATGATGGCGAGGAAGGTCTGGCAAAGGTAGCCTCGGAGATGCCCGATCTGATTATCCTTGATGTGATCATGCCCAACAAGGATGGTTTTGTTGTTTGTGAGGAGTTGAAGGGTGATCCAAAGTATGTGGATATTCCTGTTATCATGCTCACGAGCTTTGCCGAGAAGAGGGGTGAGACCAGCATTCCAGTCAGTGCCGGTCTGACGCTGGAGGCTGAGGACTACATAGATAAGCCGGTGAAACCTGACGAATTGCTGTTCCGTGTTGCCAGGCTCCTGAAAAAGAAGGGCATCGGCTAGCACCACCTTCCCCTTGTTGGGAGCAACTTCACATTCCAATCTGGAGGACAGCTGGGGGCTTCCTAGTTTTGGGGGCCCCTTTTGCTTGTCCGATCGGGGGACGTTTTCAACACTTGCCGTTAAGGAACTAATCACCGTTCACGGCGATGTAATAGGCCTTCATCACTTCGACCATTTCTGCCGGAACAAGATTTACATTGCCCAGAGAGCGCGCTCCTATGTATATCCTGGCCGCTTTTTCCAGCATTTCGCAGTTCACGAGGGCCTCCCGTATCGTTCTTCCAACGCTCAGCACACCGTGATTAGCCAGCAGGACTGCGTTCCTCGGACCGAGTGCCGCCAGCGCATTCCGGACCAATTCCGGACTGCCCGAAAGTCCGTACTCGGTTACCAGTATCTCGCCCCCCAAGTGCGTTATCTGGTCATCCAAGATACACGGAATCTCCATCCCGGCCACAGCCAGAACACTGCCATATATGGAGTGCGTATGTATCACCGCATTTACCTTCTTGCGAGTCTTGTAGATGCCCAGGTGCAAAGGCATCTCGATGGAGGGTGAGTACGGGCCCTCGATGAGTTTGCCATCGAAGTCCACTATGGCTATATCCTCGGCCGTCATCGTATCGTAGAAACGTCCGCTGGGACTGATGGCTGCCAGGGTGCCGTCCCCAGCGCTTGGGATACGCAAGCTCACGTTTCCCGATGTGCCAACCACAAGGTCCTTCTCGCACATCCTCTGCAGCGCTTCCAAAACTTCCTTCTTTTCCTTCTCCCACATGTCTATCCTATTTCCTCCAGCAGTTCCTCCAAGGATTTAACCGCCCGGGACCAACGCTCAAAATGACGCTCGTACTCTTCGCCACACTTAATGTCAGGTTCGACCAATCTCCATGCAGGCTGCATTCCTTCCATGGCGCTCGCCAGGTCCGGATAAACGCCGGCGCCGGTGGCAGCACACATGGCTGTTCCGGAAGCCGTGATCTGGGCGGCATCGAAGCATTTTACCCGGTCTTGCAAGGCATCTGCAAGAACTTGGGCCAGAGTCCTGCTCTGTGCCAGCCCGCCGCCCACGCTGACCCCGGCCGCCTTCATTCCGGACACAGCTTCCAACTGGAGGCAGTTGGCTTTGAAAGCATAGCACAGGTTCTCTATTGCGGCCCTGATTAGGTGCTCCTTGCGGATTGCAGTCACACTCGGGGTTATCGGAAAGATGAAACCGCCCAGGTTGGGTTTGAGGCGAGTCATGTCCATAATGACCGGCCCGATGTATGCCAGAACACCTTCTGATCCTGGGGCGATGCCTGCGGCCATCCGGTCCATGACGGCATAGGCATCCTCTTTGCTGTCAACACCGGTGGTCTCGTAAAGCAGGGACTTGAGCCAGCTATAGGCTCCTCCTGCTTCCGCGGCATTGCTTTCCAGTACCCATGTTCCGGGCAGGACGTGGCATCCGGACCAGATCCGGCCTGCGGGATCGATCACCGGCTGCTGGGTGACCATTTGCAGCGTGGCGCTCCATCCTGCCACTATCCCGACCTGCGCTGCGTCCTTCAGTCCCATGCCCAATAGCCCGCATTGGGTATCGCCTCCGCCGGTGCTGACGCAAGTGCCGGGTACAAGGCCTGTTTGCTGCGCGGCAGCCGCAGTCACCTTGCCCGCGCAGGTTCCGGCGAAAGACATCTTGGGACACAATCCCGGCGGTACTCTCAAGGTAGCCAGCAGGCTGTCTGACCAGCAGGCCGAGCTCACATCCAGCAAGCCTGTATCGCCATCCAGCGACGGTTCACCGACACGCTCGCCGCACAGCCGGAAAATGATCCAGTTCCCAATGGAAAGCACAGTACTTATACGCTCATGTATTTCAGGCTTCTGCGCTTGGAACCAACGCAACTTGGCAGGAGCAAGGAGAAAGGAGGGGATGTGCCCGGTTATGCGGTGTACCTGCCGGCCCATGTCTGAGTCAATGAGAAATCCTTCCATGAGCGCTCTCAGGTCCGTGTTTGGTCCGGCATAGAGCTCGTTGCCATCCTTGTCCAGGAACACGAGGCCGAGTCGCTGGCTGGCGACGCTGATGCCGGCTATGTTTGCAGGGTTGATGGCGGACTTGCCGATTGCTTCCTTTATGACCTGGCAAATCAAGTCCCAGAACTCGCTGGTGTCGAATTCTTTGCCAAGGGGGGAGGCGTCTGCGGGCGTCAAGTAGGTCCAGTCCCGGCGGGCTGCAGCAACAGTCGCTCCCTGCAGGTCAAAGACGAAGGCGCGACATCCGCCGGAGCCGGCATCAATGACTAGAACATACCGGCTAGACATGACCTTTCCATACTTGAGGATTGGCCAGGTTGCCGGGACGCTGTCCCTTCAGGAATGTCTCAATGCCCTCGACGATCATCATGGAATGGCGGGCCACCGACTCGTCGGTAGCACCTCCGATATGGGGGGTAAGGACCACATTGTCCAGGTCCAGAATGGGATCGTCTGGTTTCACCGGCCACGCCTTGTAAACGTCAAATGCGGCGCCGGCGATGCGGTGCTGCCGTAGGGCGTCGACCAGGGCGGCCTCATCAATAACATAGCTGCTGGCTGCATTTACCAGATAGGCAGTGGGTTTCATGAGGGCTATCCGACCGGCGCTGATCAGGCCGGTGGTTTCCTGGGTGGTTGAGCAATGGATGCTTACAACATCTGACTGCTGCATGAGGCTATCCAGGTCGGTGGGCGTGGCTCCCAGAGACTTCATGGTCTCGGCGCTCACGTGGGGGTCGGTTGCCAGGATTCTGGTATCAAAGGCGGCCAGCCGCCGGGCCACTTGACGGCCTATGGCACCCAAACCAGCGATGCCAACCGTCTTGTTCCATAACTCGCTACCGCGCATATGCAGGTAGGCAGCCATGGGGTCTGTCCACTGGCCTGATTGCACCATGTGGTGGGCGGTGGGGATATGTCTCAGCAAGGACAGCATGAGGCCGATCGTTAGTTCGGCCACGGCAACGGCGTTACGTCCAGGGGTGTTGATTATTGGGACGCCGAACTCGTTTGCTGCGGCGAGGTCGATATGGGCCAGGTCGGCGCGGCAACAGCCGACCAGCTTGAGGTTTGGGGCCTTTTCGAAGACCTCGCGTTGCAGGAAGTCGGCCTCGACCACGAGTATTTCGTAGCCTTGCTCCTGTATGGCCGTGATGAACTCTGCGGATGAAAGAAGCCGCTTGGTTTCCATCCAGCTTTGGTAGCTGATGCCGTCAAGCAGCTTCTTGAGCCTGTCGAGGCCTGACGGACTGAATGGTGCCAGAATAAGGGCTTTCATCGCTGGCTTTCTACCGGGGGAAGAAATTAAACCCGCCTTGGTGCCCCGGTGAGAATTCAGGTCAGGGTATCCATGAACCGGACCATTTCATCGGCGTCATACTGCTGCACACTGCCATCTTGATCAACAAGGAAGAATACGAGCCCCAAACGCCGAAATCCTACGGTTTCTCTGTACTTCCTTAGCACTTGTTTGAAGTTTGGGGTCATGGGTATTGCCAGAGCGTAGTGGTCTTCTGCGTTACACATCCTGGAGACCAGTTGTCCTACACCCACTTGGAAGTTCATTTCCGCTGAGGTAAAGCCCCCTAACGTCTCGCCTTTTACTTCGACCACCCAGTTTTCCCCCGGACGGCTAGCCGAGATGTCAATGGTCCCATTAGGGACCTTTACCTTTTCGAGAACTTTGAACCCCGCCTGGCGCATATGCTCGACCAGAAATCTGCAAACCTCGCCTTCTCTAAATGCTATTCTCTCCCCGTTGACGGCCGTTGATTTATATATCGCCTTGCAGGAATTGCAGATCTTCCAATTTGTGCCCCGGTTCTTCTCCAACCAGGCTACGGCCTCGTCAAGTCTATCGAAGAAGACTTTGGGTACGTCCACCGTCATGATTCTCAACTTGGTACAGCTTGCAGTATGCAGGATATTGTACTTCACTCCAGAGGGACCGTGTCCCGAGAAATCGTTGTATACTAATCCCCTGCCACTGGCGTGGAGTGCGGCTAGTTCGGCATCGGTTTCTACGAGTTTCATGCTCGGTACCCCCCTTGCTTTAAGTTGTCCTAGTTTCCCCCTATTCTATCCCATTTTCTCCTTTGTCACGAGTTTTGGCTATGTATGCTCATCCCCGGGTTGTGGCCGGCATAACTGGTTGTCAAACAACGCATGAGGCAGGTCCTTCACCACAGCCCGGCGGCCACGGTCACCTTGCTGCGGTCCACCAGCGTTATGGCATCGGAGGCGCAATGTCTGCGGCATATGCCGCATCCGTAGCACTGGCGGGGGTCGATCTCGGCCTTCTCCTGTATGGGGTTGTAGGCTATGGCCCTGAACTGGCACAACTTCAAGCACTCCCGGCAGCCGTTGCAGCGGTCCGGGTCGGTTACAGCGACGTATTCCGCCCTGAATAGTACGGGCATGTCGTAGTTGACTGTCGCCAGCAGGCCCATGCAGCCGGTGCGATCGCAATTGCAGATGGCTCCCGTAAAAGGGGTAATAAAGGTCCAGACAGTGTGACAGAGCCCGTCCTGCTCATGGTCCTCCATGGAGCGGAGGGCTTCCTCTTTGCTCAGTTCCTCAAGACCGGCGCTGTCCGGACCGTTGAGATAGTCGGCCGAGACCTCTTTCATAAGTGAGGCGAAGTTGCTTTGCGCGGCCGGCAGGGAGGTGACGGCATAACAGCAGCGATGCTCCGAGCCCCTCAGGGAATGCCGGCAGATGCAGGGCAATCGCACGATGGAGCCGACAAAATCGAAGATCAGTTCGACATCTTCGAGGGGCAGTACCTGGCCGAAATGGTTTCTTTTTTGCCGCCTGGTGACCGCAGACCTGGCAAGGCGTTTGACGAAGCTGGGGGCGCGGTCCAAGTCCTTCAGCTTGTTAACGTTGTTCGACAATCTCTCCGGATGTCCCAGGAAATCGATGATGAACTGGCGTCGCTTGAGGTCGCTCAGCAGGTGGTCCGAGTAATTGGCTGCCTGCAGGTACCATTTTTTGCCTTCACCGTGCTTGGTGCAGAATTCACACATTGAATGACCTATCCCATGTTCACTGGCTGCAAGGGTCCGGTTCTACCCTTCAGACTTCTCTTCCAGCGAGTGCACTATTCCCATAACCCTGTCCACCGGGACCGTGAACGCCAGTCCTGTTCCGGGTTTGTCCAATCTGGCGACCTTGATGATCTCGTTTATAATGCCCTCGCTCCGGTCCCTGTCGATAAGGGAGAGCATGATCTCCTTTTCTGGTTCTATGCAGATACCGAGGATTTTCTGGTGTTCGTGAATTCCGAGACCACGACCGAACACAATTGTGCCCCCCTCGGCCCCCGCCTTCATGGAGGCCTCGAGGACCCGGTCTCCCCATCCTCTGTTTACAATGGTGACAAGAAGGACTTTTTCCGTGGCCATGGCTACCCCCTTTTCTTTGTTTTGATGCGCACAATCAGTCCGAGAGTCAATATTGACAGGATTGGTGCCAGGAACACCAGTCCTATAATCCCAAAGCTATCAGTCACCGGGTCCCTGCCTTCCAGCGCCGAAGCAAGGCCAAGGGTGATTGCCAGTAAGAAGGTGACTACTATAGGGCCCGTTGCAACGGCTCCTGCATCTATGGCAATGGATACGATGTTCTTTTGACTGAGCCAGACTATGGCGAGAACCAAAGCATAGCCGGGGGCCAGTATCACGTACACTGGAAAGTCGTATACAATCCGGGCCATGCCCAGTCCTGCAAAAACGGCCACTCCCAGCGACGTTACGTGTATTATCAGATGCTTTCGTATCGAGCCTCCGGAGGTGATTTCCACTTGATCACTCAATACCCTGACTGACGGTTCTCCAAAGGTGAGCGCATAGCCTAACAAAAAGCCCAGGAGTATTGCAATCCACCTGTGATCTAAGCCTGCTATTGCGGCTCCAATCTCTTCGCCGACCGGGAAAAAGGCAACTTGCACACCTTGGAGGAAGAGAATGGCCCCGATCGCAGCCAGCAGGAATCCCACCAGGTGCTTGACAACAAACTGGCGCGGCAGCTTGACGTAAGCGAACTGAAAGAAAAGGAACAGGGCCAAGAGCGGCGCAAGTGACCTGGCAACCGTGAAGAAGGTCTGATGGAGGTTTTCAAATATGGCCATGACAACTACTCAAGCAAAAACCCCGACCAGCAGGATGCCGATGACGGGTCCGATGGCGGCCAGCCCGATCAGCCCGAAGCTTTCTGCCAGGGTGGATTTCTGGGCCAGTACGGCGCTGAACCCAAGGCCCAAAGCCAGTATGACAGGAACTGTCATAGGCCCCGTCGTGACCCCACCGGCATCAAAGGCCACAGGGATGAGCTGGCCAGGAACAAAGAAGGACAGCACCAGGACGATGCCATAGTTGAATATCAATATGTACCGGATGGATATCCCCAGCACGATCCGCAACAGAGCCATGCATATATATAGGCCTATACTGGCAGCGATGACGTAAGCCAGTGCATTATCGAGGCCCACCCCCGCATTCACATCGGCCAGTTGCTGCGTCAGGACAATTACACCGGGTTCGGCCACTGTTACCGAGAAACCCAGTACGAAGGCCACACCGAGGACAAAGAGCAGGGAGGCATGGTGAGGAAGTTCGGAGCCAACCGTTTCTCCCAGAGGCATGATACCCACCCTGACTCCAACAAGAAACAGAGTGATGCCGATAAGCACCATAACGGTGCCCCCCAGGAACTGCAGGAAGACCGTGGTCGGCATCTGCACAAAGGCAAACTGCAGTATCACCACGCCCAGTACCAGGGGCATGATGGCCTGAAGGACCTCAAATAGGGTCTGCTTGATCAGTCTTGTCATGGTTGTCCTCTGTTGGGACCTTGCATAGATTGTAATGGCTCGGGGCAGTCATTTCCAGGCAGATGCGACGCTTTTCGTCGTGTAGACACCTGGCACTATGATGAGGCTCTATGGGCCGCGTCCCGCTGTTTCCCTGGCAGGTGCTTTCCCTTACAATAGGGTGAAATCCAAGGAGGCATCATGGAGATAGCTCTGATCGTTGCGGTAGCCGTCCTGGCCGTGGCTGTACTTGTCCTGCTTCTCAGGTTCCGGCGGAACGGTGTCCCTGAGGTCGAAGACGGTCTGAATGAGCTTCGCACCAGGCTCGATATGCTGGTTTCGGCCACTTCCATCTCTGCCCAGGAAACCAGGCAGAGCCAGGAGGCAATGAAGAAGCTGCCCCGGGAGGTGCTGGAATCGATCACGGGCAGCCTGAGCAAGAGAAGCGGTCGGCTCCACGAATTGATGGCCACCTTTGAACTGACGCAGTATGACCGCCTCTTCTACCTGGGTGAGCCGGTGGACTTCGTGGGCATTAAGTATGATGAGGGAGTGGACTTCATTGAGGTGAAATCGGGCAAGGGGCGATTGTCTGCCGACGAGAAGCGTCTGCGGTACCTGATCGACAGGGGCTGCGTGCGCTATGTGCAGCTCAGCGTCGAGCGAATAGGCGTGGCTGAGGAGGTTGTTGAGTAGGCGGGATCTGGGACCGAAGATCCTGGTCCATGCGGATACGCATTCTGAGGAGGTTGCCAGGTGGGAGCCAATGGCGGGTCCGGGTTGTCCGTCCCGCGTCTGTCCTGTACAATCGCTAGACATTATGAAAATAGAAACTAGTTCCCGGGTTGCCATAGCCGGCGGCGGCCCGGCGGGCATCATCTTTGCCCTGTATCTGCAGCGTTACGCACTCCAGCAAGAACTCTATCCGCAGATCACCATCTATCAGCCGCGGGACTTCGCTGAAGGCGGCCCCAAGGGCTGCAAAGGTTGCGCCGGCATACTCTCCGGATCGCTGCTCGGACATCTCGAAGACCTGGGGCTGACGCCGCCTGAGGAGGTGGTCCAGAACCGCCTGACCACCTACACCATACACAGTCCGCATACCTCCATATCCATCACCAACACCGAGCATGAACATGATGTTGTCAGCATCTATCGTGGCGGCGGCCCGAGGCTCTCGCATGGCAATAATGTAGCCAGCTTTGACGGCTGGCTTCTGGCACAGGCTCAGGATCGCGGCATCACCGTGGTCAACCAGCCTGTAGAGGGTATCGACCTGGGCTTCCGCCCCGGAGTGGCGGTGGCGGGCAGAAGGCTGGAGTGTGATCTGGTGGTCCTGGCCACGGGCGTTGCTTCAAGGCCGGTGCCGGTCACGGGAATCGACTATGTGCCGCCGAGGACCAGAACAATGGCCGTGGGTGAGTTGTATGCAGGTGTTGACCAGGTGGAATCGCGACTGGGCAATGCGGCGCATGGTTTCCTGATACCCCGACTGGGCGTGGTATTTGGCGGTCTGGTTCCCAAAGGCCCTTTCATCACGGTTACGGTCCTGAGCCTGGGCAGGCCTCCGGTCACCATTGAAGACTTCCTGAGCTATGATATCGTGCGACAGGTGCTGCCCGACGAATATGAGCGGGCCTGCGGCTGCCGTCCGAGGGCGGTGGTTGGCTCGGCCCGCAACTATTATGCCGACAGGTTCGTGGCTATTGGTGATGCATCCGTTTCCAAGCTGTACCAGGACGGGCTCACTTCGGCCTTTCTGACTGCCAGGCAGGCTGCTTATACCGCAGTCCATCATGGGATAAGGCGGCGTGACTTCGCAGACCACTACCGGCCGGTATTCCGCCAGGTGGAGAGTGACAATCGCTGGGGACAGTTGCTGTTCTCCACCAACCATAGGGCCAAGGCCTCGCGGACTTTTCTTCTGACGCAATATAGATTGACCAGCAACGAACAGACGAACACAAGAGGTCCTCAGCCCTTCACCAGGGCAGCCTGGGGCATGCTCACAGGAAGCTATCCCTACAAGGACCTGATGCGGGCCCTGATTCGACCGGCTTCAGTGGGCAGGTTCATCAAGGAGCTGCTTCTGGAGAGTGTTCGCATGAACATCAGTCGAGGTGACGGTAGCCATAGGAGGCTGTACGTTGGTGGCAGGAAAGTGCTCATACTGGGCAGCGGCTTTGGCGGCACCTATACCCTGCGCTCCCTGGTTCCAGCCCTGAATCGCAATGAAAACGTGGAGACCGTCTTGGTGAGCGACGAGAACTACTTTCTCTTCACACCGTTGTTGCATGAAGTAGCCCTGGGCAGGATAGCAACGCGGAACATAGCCTTCCCTATCAGGAGCCTGCACTGGAGGGACCGTTTCAGATTCCTGCATACCACGATACACAAGATAGACCTCGATGCCCGGCAGGTGATAACTCAGGCCGGTGTACTGGACTACGACTATCTTGTCATCGCTCCCGGCAGCACCACCCGTATGACTGCCCTGGGCGATAGGGGGGAGATCGTATTCACCCTGAAAACCCTGAATGATGCCAGGCTGATAAGGGACCATATCATTCGCATCTTTGAACAGGCCAATGCAGAGATCTGTCCTGACCGTCAGAAACAGCTGCTTACTTTCGTGGTGACCGGGGCGGGCTATACCGGAATTCAGGTGGTGACCGGGCTGCGTGACCTGGTCTGCAGCAGTCTGCCCAAGATATACCGTAATGTCGACCGCAACAGCATAAGGATTGTCCTGGTTGAGGCAGGTTCGAGGATCGTTGCTGAAATGCACTACAAGCTTGGTGCCTATGTAATGGACTATCTGACGGATACTGGTATCGAAGTCAGGTTGCAGTCGCGCATAACGCGTATCTGGAAGACAGGCGTAGAGGTTGACAACAGCGAGTACATACCTGCCGGTACGGTTATCTGGGTGTCGGGCGTTGCGGTGAGTCCGCTTGTTGTCGGTCTTGATGTGGCCAAGGACAGCATGGGTCGTGTAATGGTGAATGAACATCTCGAGGTGCCTGATGCTCCAGGTGTGTACGTCGCCGGTGATTGCGCTCACATTCACAACCCTGAGTCGAGCCGGCCCATTACACCCACGGCACACACAGCTGTCCGCCAGGCGAGAATTGTTGCCGGAAATATTCTGGCTGATATTCGTGGCATGAACAAGAAGCCCTATCGATATACCAGACCTCCCGACCTGGTCTCTCTTGGCACCTATGAAGCCGTATTCCATTGGCGTTTTCTGCGCCTCTATGGCATGTTGCCGCGCCTTATTCTCATGGTTATCTATCTTTTCCTTATCACGGGAACCCCCAACAGGATAAGGATTGTCATCGACTGGCTGCTGTCTCTATCTTTTGGCCGGGACACAGCCTTCTTGGGACAAAAGCAAGCCGGCAAAGAGGAGGGTCACATGTTAGAAAGCCCGGACATCTACTAAGGACTGGCCACCGGTGACCGGCTGGTGACGAAGCCCGTCTTTGCTCCCAAGTCCATGCAAACCCTCCATGCGTGCATAAGTTATATGCTCAAAACAGGCAAATGCGGGATAATTATAGTGGTGGTGTTGGAAGGATGACCCAGTTCAGAATTGTTTCGGATTTTATTGCGACCGGGGACCAGCCGCAGGCGGTGAGCAAGCTTGTTGAAGGGCTTTCTCGCCGCTTCGACAAGCAGACCATGCTTGGTGTTACGGGCAGCGGCAAGACCTTCACTATGGCCAACATCATCGAAAGGGTACAGCGGCCCACCCTGGTTATTTGTCATAACAAAACGCTGGCCGCCCAGTTATGCAGCGAGTTTAAGGAGTACTTTCCCGACAATGCCGTAGAGTACTTCGTCAGCTACTACGATTATTACCAGCCGGAGGCGTATATTCCCCGGACTGACACCTATATAGAGAAGGACTCGGCCATAAACGAGGAGATAGACAAGCTGCGCCATGCTGCCACCAGGGCCCTTTTTGAGAGGCGGGACGTGGTCATTGTTGCCTCCGTTTCCTGTATTTATGGCCTGGGTTCACCCGAGGACTACTATGGTTTTGTAGTCAATCTGAAGAAAGGGGAGATGCGCAGCCGGACCAGCATCGTACGGCAACTGGTGGAGATGCAGTACCAGCGCAATGATGTGGACTTCACCCGGGGCCGTTTCCGGGTGCGCGGGGACACCCTTGAAATACAACCCGCCTACGAAGAACTGGCCATCCGGGTGCAGTTTTGGGGTGACGAGATCGAACGGATAGTGGAGGTGGACCCGCTCACCGGCGAACTGTTGGGGGACCGGGGCAGCATAGATATCTACCCAGCCAAACATTTCGTTACCTCCCGGAGCAAGCTGCTTGAAGCCATGTACGACATCCGCGCTGAACTTGAGGAGAGATTGAGAGAGCTGGAGACTGCGGGCAAGCTGCTGGAGGCGCAGAGGCTGGAGCAACGCACCAACTACGATCTGGAGATGCTGGCGGAGATAGGCTACTGCAACGGCATCGAGAACTACTCCCGTCACCTTTCCCGGCGGGCGCCGGGCACTCCCCCTTGGACACTCCTGGACTACTTCCCCGAGGACTTCCTCATGTTTGTGGACGAGTCCCACATGACGCTGCCACAGGTGCGGGGCATGTACAATGGCGACCGGAGTCGCAAGGAGACCCTGGTGGAACACGGTTTTCGCCTGCCCTCCGCTTTGGATAACCGGCCTTTGACCTTTGCCGAGTTCGAGCAACACATAAATCAGGTGATATACGTCTCGGCCACTCCCGGGCCTTATGAGGCTGAGCACAGCCGGCGGGTGGCTGAGCAACTCATCAGGCCGACAGGCCTGCTGGAGCCATCCATCGAAGTGAAGCCCACTAGGGGTCAGATAGACGATTTGTTGGAACAGATCAGGGTTCGCGTGGGACGCGGCGAGCGGTGTCTGGTAACCACCTTGACAAAGAGGCTGGCGGAGGACCTTGCTGAATACCTGAAGGAAGTGGGTGTCAGGACGCACTACCTGCATTCAGAGGTGGACACTCTGGAGCGTGTGGAGATACTGAGGGACCTGCGGCTTGGTATTTACGATGTCGTGGTGGGAATCAACCTGCTCAGGGAGGGTCTTGACCTGCCCGAAGTCAGCCTGGTTGCCATACTGGACGCCGACAAGGAAGGGTACTTGCGGTCCACTGGCGCTCTTATTCAGACCATGGGACGGGCTGCCAGGCACATAGACGGTCATGTTATCATGTATGCCGACCACGTTACCGGTTCCATGCAGGCGGCCATTGACGAGGTCTACCGGCGCCGGTCGATTCAGGAGGAATACAACCTGGCCCATGGTATCACGCCCCAGGGTATAAGAAAGGCCATCAAGGACATAGCCGAGAGGGTGAAGGCGATAGCGGAGCCGCGAGCGCCTTATGCCGGGGTTTCCCCTGCCTCCCGGGAAGAGGCGGCCCGTCTGATCAAGGAACTGGAATCGCAGATGAAGGCGGCTGCCAGGAGCCTGGAGTTCGAAAAGGCTGCTCTATTGCGGGACCGCATAATAGAGTTGAGAAGAGCCCTGAATTAGAGACCCATTCAATGCCGTCCATTCCCGCTTTGCTCTGGCGGGTCGTTCAGGGGCTGATAATTGGTGAGGATATTCTTCCCGTGTTTCCTGGCAGTCCCGGTCCACTTGCCTGTGAGCGCCATCGATCTGCTTGTGGGACTTGTTGTGACCTCATTAGATAGATGGACGTTTTCCAATGGCTGGGATGCCGGCTGGAAAGATGGTTTCTTCCTTATGCTGTGAAACCATAGCATCCAGGCAATGATTACGAATACCAGATTGAGGAAGTACAATAGATCATGTATTTGCGGTCCGAATGCCCACTCGACATAAATTGTGGAAAAAATACGGAAGAAATTGAATGCAATTAGAAGTGGTACTCCTGCCACGATACCTATCAGTCTTTGCCTTGCAGTAAGTCCGGTCTCCGCCCAGACCAGGCCGATGTAGATCCATAACAAAAGCCCTCCGAGGCATGAAATAGATATGTCGAAAAGGAGGTAAGGGTCCTGTACGGAGAGAAGCGAGGCGGAACTGGAGGCCTCAATGCCCAAGGGACGGAGTGTTCCCACCATAACACCGGCGGTCATTGAACTCAGGGTCTCGTGCACCCATGGGGCGGAGCCGATGATAAGGGCTTCGAACAAGAGAAAGAATACGAATATGAGCAGGTAACGGAAAACAAATCTGGCCAGGCTGCCTGACTTGCTGTTTCGAAGGCAATAGGCGATTAGGGCAAAACCAATTAGTACCAGCCCGACAATGGCCGAAGCAACCCAATAAACCATAGTCCCACAACCCTACCTGAGGCCAAGACTCAACCTGGGGAGAGGTACGAACACATGGACCGTTATCAGAGTACCAAATTGGGTCCGGTCCATGCGATTGGCCCATATTGTGCGAACAGGTTCCTGGACTAGGCAGCACGAGCGTCCCCGCCCCACATCCCCTTATGTAACAGTTTTCGTATCAGGGCTTAAAGACAAGATAAACAAACGGTTACTACATTGAGGTTATATGACAGGTCATGACCGGTCAAGGTTTCGCCCGGTGAAAGAGGTAACATATTGGCAACTAACTCAAGAATGGCTTAACATCTAGTACAGAAACAGAGAAGAGATTGCGCAGGTTGTCGAGGCTGCTATTTGGGTTTTGACTGCCCAGCCGGAGCGATGTTCGGATTATGATAGAATCTTTAGATAAAGGTCATTACTGCAGGGTCGACCGTGAGTAGCAAAGAGCATCTGGAAGTGGTCATGCAGGGAAAGAGAGCCATTGATGAATGGCGGACAAAATGGCCAGGTGCGGTCTTCGATCTTGAGCATGCTAATCTGATGGGTGCGGACTTGCGCTGTGCCAATCTGGACGGGGCTAATCTCAGGCGTGCAAACCTTGCTTCGGCGAAGATGCAGCAGGCAAGCCTCATAGGGGCCGTTTTAAGAGAAGCAGTACTCGATGGTGCCAACCTTGACTACGCTGATTTGACACTGGCAGACGTGATGAGTGCCAGCCTGAAAGAGGCGACTCTCTATTTTGCAACTCTAGCCGGCACGAACTTGAACAGGGCCAACCTTGAGGCTGCCGACCTGACCCTCGCTTATTTGAATTCGAGCAGGCTGGCAGGTACCAGATTCACTGGCACGCATTTCCGGGGCACCACTCTGGCGAATTGCGATATGAGCGGGTGCGTTGGCGTGAGGAATTCTATGCACCATTCCCCCAGCTCCATAGGCCTGGACACTTTGGTCCTGACCTATCGTTCTGCAGGCAACAGACTCACACAGAACGTAGGCGTTTTCTTCTTCACTGCCGGGGTGTCCAGAGTCCTCTTGAAATCCTTGCCGGAAATCCTGTCAAAAGTGCGTTATTATAACTGTTTCGTGGCCCACGGAGAGCCTGATCGGGAATTCGCAAGGAGACTGGTAGCGAGTCTTATTGACCGGGGAGTATCCTGCTGGCGCTATTCTCTTGACGGGGTCTCAGCTAAGCGAGGACGTGGCGAGACGATCCTGAGGCGTATAGGTGCTGAGAAGATGATTGTCCTCTGCTCGGCGAAGTCACTGGTTCGAGAACGAGTACTCATGGAGCTTGCCTGGCGTGTCGATGAAGAGCCCCAACTGCTTTTGCCGGTATCTCTCGATGATGCCTGGAAGGAACCCTGGTTTCCGGTGAAGCGAGGTGAACATAACCTCAAACCCTTCTTGATAGAGAATGTGCGGGTCAGTTTTCACGACGAAGCGCGGTATGATCAATGCCTGTCTTCGCTCTTGGAATTGCTCAGGCGGGAAACGAACTGCTTGGGTTAAGCTTTTCGCGTGGTACTAGCCCAATTGCTGGCTCCCCAGTCGGAGGATAAAGACTTCTTGTTTTGAAGGCGCTGCGAGAGGGCAGGCCGGGCGGGTTGTCGGGGGCGCCCAGTTCTTACCACGGAGCGCATGAACCTCACATATGCCAGGAACCCGAACAGGCCAATGAGGGACGCTATGCAGACTTCGAAAGCCAGCAAGGCTTTGTTGGTCTCGTGGATGATTACAGGGCCGTTCCAGAGACTGGCAAGGATGATGATGGATATTACAGAGAACCAGATGGCAATAGCGCAGAGCAGGAACCTCTCGACTTTTTCCATGATCCCTCCCACTTCCAGGATAGGGAACCGGCCTTAAGGACCGGTAAAAGTGGAGGCGCACAGGTAAAAAGCAGGTAACAAGATGACCTTTTCTTACTCAGCTACGCAATTTGTGTGAAGCAGGCCCTGCTACTCTCCCTTGATCTCAATTCTGCTCGGCATGGCCTCTTGGGACTTTGGCAACATGATCGTCAACAAGCCATTCTCGAAGTTGGCATCGGCTTTGGTAGCGTCCACAGCCGAGGGAAGCGAAATCGCTCTGCTGAAAGGGCCATAACAGACCTCGCAGCGGTGGTAGTCCTCTTCGCTGACCTCTTCTGGCGCTTTGCGTTCACCGCTGATTCTGAGCACATCCCCTGTAATCGAGATATCTATTTCCTCCCGACTTATACCGGGCAACTCGAAGCGTACAATGAATTTGTCCTCCTTCTCGTACATCTCCAAAGCTGGTGACCAACCCATCTCGGTGGCAGGAAAACGCCGCCAGCGGAGGGGCCAGTTCGACAGCGCTTCCTCCATAAGCTGTTCCGTTTCTTCGAAGAACCTTGACGGCCTTCTACGTCTTTCCAATGACATAATAACCTCCCTTTGTGGTTCTTTGGGCAGAAGTATCCGCGCTTATAGCTTTCACTTTCCATATTAACAATTGGCGCATCAGAAAACGGTTAATGTTGGGTGAATAGATGGTATCCAGATTGCTAGACCTGCACTGGGATAATGGAAGTCCCGGCTGCCCACAGTGAATTAAGAGGTGCCGGGCGTATATTGAGGGGAGGGAGAGGCTCCTCCACCCCGCCAAACATACCTTCTCCCTCCCCATCTAGCCCGCCCCCGTGGGGGGTTACGATTGCGGGCTTAGCACCTGGTAATTGCCGCACGTAGCAAACAGCGTTACTGGTACGAGTTTGGATGTGCCTATTGGGCCGGCTCTGGTCAATTGCAGCTCGTACCCTTTTGTGATACGCCACTATAATTTTCAGGTTAACATAAACGTGGTTTAATTGAGGTTAAGGCCTGTGTAATTGTGGTTGCTACTTGGTGCCCATATGGATAGCGCGAGATAACAAAAGAGTTGGGTTGGCGGCGCTAGCGGGCTGCGGGGGTTGTTCTTCCCATGGCCGCTGATAGAGCACATTTCGACATGCCTGCGTCCGCATTCCGCGCCTGTTCTGTGGGTGGCGGAGAGAGGAAGCAGCCTGGGTGAGCCTGGCAGGGTCACCATCTCTGTTAGCCCGGAGCCACCAACGCGTAATCCTGTTACCTGCCTGACCGTATACGACCACGAACTGTGTATCAGGGTCGCTTGAACAACCGTTTCAACCGGCGCGCTGGGGTAAGGGCCAAGTAGACCAGTGTCTTGATTTGGGCATTATGGCGTATCTGGCCAGCTTGTGACCATTGTAGGCTGGGGTCCAACTTGGTCTTCTCCACTTGTACGTGTCCTTCAACACCCAACTGAGATGCCAGGGAGGTGAGCACATGAGACCAGATATGCTCCTGGATGAGCGCCGCCCCGCCAAAGCGGAAGAAGATCTCGTAGAGTGGGTCATTGGCGCGCGCCAGGCTATGGACCTGGCATACTATCCAACCATTCTGCCTGTAAGCGCTGAGGGTTACCCAACCTGCTTGGGGATGTCCTTCCGTAGTCATGAGAGCGAAAGAATCATCACTGGCATAACTGACCAGGTTGCCCGTGGCTATGGTAAGACCCCGATTGGACGCGTTGATCAACATAGATTCTCCTGGTTGAACACCAGACGGGGTGAGATAACACCGGGTGTGAGGTGGATGCAGCTTGGGGAAGGTCCTCTTAAATGTGTCCATCACTTGTCTTGGTCCAATCTCGAGCCCCTCTAACCGCAACTCGTAGACCTCTTCCCAGAGCCGGCCGAAGCCGTCCAAGGGGCCCACAGGTCGAAGCCCGGCCAAATTGGCGTTAATTGCTGAGGGAGGACTGTCCTCGAAAACCAGTTTCATATCAGGCCGTGCCCAGTTAGCAGAGGTTGATGACTGGCGGCTGGGAGGCTTGTCTTCTGAGTCTGGCCTGGACCTCTTATGAGTAAAGATTCCTTCTATAGGCGGACTATCAGCCTCGCTCTGGTAGGACTTGAGGATCCGATCAAGCCCAATAAGTGCGAATACTTCTTTGTGATGTGCGTTCAAGGACGCTACCAGCAACTCCTGTTTAGTCTGGCTGGCACGGGTATGAAGCTTGATAAGCGTACTCACGCCTGAACCATCGATAATTCCTGCGCGGGCAAAGTCAAGGATCACAAACCTGTATCCTGCCCGGCGGGACTTTTCCCAGGCGTCGTTTAGGGGTTTATCTGCGGCAGACGTTATACTACCGGTCAGGTTGATCACGGCGGCATCATCCCGCAACTCGATCATTTCAATATGCAAGTCGTTACTGGCTGATTCTGTCCTCTCGGTCTTGGTATGGTTACCATTACCCTGTTCTGGTCTGCCAGAGTCGTTGGACTTCTGCTTATGACGCTTCTTGATTGCTTTCATAATCCCTCCTCGCTATGCACGGTTACCCCTTCACGTTCAAAGGGGGCCGTGTAGGTACTTGTCGATTACCTACTCTTATCTACGGCAGGCTTAATGTCAACAGCCTGGGACACAGATCTGCGCTGAACAATGAGAGCAGTAACAATTTCCTCTTTCAGCATCCGGAAGAAGGCTTAAGGTCAGGGTAAGATAACAGGAGTCTGCAATCAGCACGATCTGCCTCGGCAGCCGGGATGTAACAGAAAAGCAACTGATGCTTGCCGATTTTTTATGCTTTTTTGATAGACGCGATGCTAGCATTAGTAGGTAGGCAGGGCTGGCACCGGTGTGCGCCCCGATTCCACCGATAGCCAGCATACGGAGTCTTTCGGCCGGATTCGGACTGAACCGGTTCAATCAGGTAAAGGAGGTACAAAGTGATGGAGGATGTAGAAAGCTTACTTAAGACCACGCTCCAAGAAGTCGAGAAGCTTCTGACCAGCAAGGCGGTGGTCGGTGATCCCATGAAGGTTGATGGTTATACCTTGGTTCCGATGGTTAGCCTCTTCTTCGGCATAGGCATCGGCGGTGGGGGTGGCGGTGGCAAGGAGAAGGAACGAGGCGGCGAGGGCAAGGGCGTTGGCAGTGGTGCCGGCGGCGGCGTTAGGCCCGTTGGTGTCGTCATCGTGGGCCCGGAAGGCGCCAAGCTTGAGCCCATAAAGAGTGGAGCCGCTTCAGTTGCCGACCGCGTTACTGAAGTTGTCGGTCGCGTTCTGGAGAAGCGGGCGGAGAAAAAGGAAGAGGGTAAGCCGGAGTAAGACATACCTGCATTGCATGATGAAAGACACAGGAGCGACCGGACCCTTGATGAAATTTCTCAGCCAGGTCTCGCCCTTTGACAAGGGCAAGCCAGTGCGGCTAGGTCAGGACAAGGTCTTGGCGGGAGCAAAGATTGTTCTGGGAGACTTGGTGCTGGTACCGATCCTGCGGGTATCTTGTTCGTGCTCGAGCCTGGGAGGGGGGGTAGTCTTTATCGGCTCCAAGGTTCCGGTCGCCATGCTCATGATCTCTTCACAAGGGCGCAGTGCCGTCAACATGGATGGCGAGGAGGTTTCCATTGAACAGTTCCTGGCGTTTCCCGAGATACGGGACCAGGTAGAAAGCCTGTAAAAGGCAGGACTAATCTAGAGTGATCTTTACCAATCTTACGGCATCGAGTGGTTTGTGATTGCTGTCAACCGGCACGGCAGCTATCTGCCTGACTACGTCCATGCCCTCGATAACCCGGCCGAATACTGCATAGTTGCCGTCGAGGCTATGCTGAGGTCCATCGCAGATATAGAACTGGGATGATGCGCTATCAGGTGCCTGAGACCTGGCCATGCCCAAGGTGCCATCGACATGCTTCAAATCGGGGTGGACTTCCAGCTGGATCTTGTCATCCGATCCGCCTGCCCCGGTTCCTGTGGGGTCACCGGTCTGTATTACGAAGCCTTCAACGACCCGGTGAAAGATGAGGTCCTGGTAGAAACCCTCGTCAACCAGCTTGATGAAGTTGCCCGTGGTAATGGGTGCCTTGTCTTCAAAGAGTTCCACCCTGATGTTGCCCATACTTGTCTCGATTGTTGCAGTGCGCAAAATCCCTCCTAGCCCTGTAGTGAAGGCAGTTTCGGCTGACCAATCCGACCAGGCTCCCCGGCTATCCTGATAGCGGACGCGCCAGTAGTAAATTGTGTCCGGCTCCAAGGTATTTGCGGGCACAACGATGAACCTGTACTTTGAGGAGTCAACAAAGTCGAAGACCGGGTCGGCCATGTAATCGCCAGCTTCCGTTCTTATCTGCCAGTGAGCAGCCGCACGTGTATCGGTCCTGTCCACGTCATAGAAGGGGGAGCCTTCAAGCACCGGCATCAAGCTCGTATTTGTTAGCCCGGCGATCGGGGCAACATTGCTGGGCTGCTTGGGGGGTGTATTCCCCTCAGCGCATGATATCAAAAGTAAAGACACAAGTAGCAGGACTAACAAGGGTAGCTTATGCATGTTCGACCCTTTTCTTCTTGCCGGCGTGGCCTCCAATTTGGCCATGCTCATATGGAATCATATTGTGTTTAGGGCTTCCAGGTCAAGTGGCGGTGACGCGCCTGGGCGGCATACATTATGAGCATTAACGGAAGTTGCTTTTTCTCTGGTAATTCGAAGCTAACAGGTGATATAGTGTTAAGGTGGAACCAGTTAGGCTCCGGGGTGAACAGTACATGGTCTAAGCGTGATGCCTGACGGGATTAATCGCATTTGAAAGAGAGAATGGACAAAGAGCTGAAGCAAAAACGAGTAAGGAAAAAGAAAGAGCAGCTTGATTTCGTCTGGTTGCACGTCTTGCCTAAGGACCTCTGGCTCAAGGTCCGTCGAGGCGAAACTGTCTGGGAGGCACTGCAGCCGACGGATGTGGAAATTGGAGGCGATTGCGGGGGGCTTGGCAAATGCGGCAAATGCAAAGTAAAGATACTGTCTCCAGTAGGCATACCACCGATCAGGGAACGTGACCTCCTTACTGAGGATGAATTGGACCAGGGCATACGGCTTGCCTGCAGAACGGGACTCAAGCGCGATCTGGTCGTATCGACGGAAGAAGCGGATTCCGACCAAGACTATGTTCAGATTCTTACTACCAGCCATACCCATGGAGGTAGACATCTCCCTGTACATTACTTCGAACCGCTGGTGGAGAAGCGACTCGTAACGGTATCTGGCGGCATTCAGGTTGACGGTCTGGCGGACCTTGAACGCTTAAGGCTTGCAATGGGACCGGCATACCAGAAACTGAAGTCCACGCTGAACTGTCTACAGACACTGCCGGAGGCGCTGAGAGCGACCGGGTACGATGGCGTGGCGGTATTGCATGAGGACTTTCTGCTGGCGTGGCAAGACCGGGCGGAAATGTTCCACCAATATGGTATCGTTTTTGACCTTGGCACCAGCACCCTGGTGGGCAAGCTCATCAATCTGGTGGACGGGGTTGAGGTTGCAGTGGCTTCTTGCCTTAATAGCCAGAGCAGATACGGTACAAATGTCATCAGCCGTCTCCAGTATGTCAGGAATCATCCCAGGGGTGTCGAGAACTTGCACCGCATTTTGATCAAGAACCTCAACCAGCTTTGCGCCCATCTCCTTGAAACAGCCGGCGTTAAGGCGGAAGACGTCTTTGTTGCTGTAGCTGCCGGCAATACTGCCATGCAGCATCTACTATTGAAGCTAAATGCCTCATGGATTGCCGAGGCGCCCTTCACGCCCGTGGTAACCGATGGCATGGCAGTCAGGGCTTCGGAAACGGGTCTCATGCTGCACCCGGATGCTGTGCTACATGTTATGCCGGCAAAATCCGGGTATATTGGTGGCGATCTCCTGGGTGTGATCCTCGCTAGTGGTGCATCGGAGCAGGAAGAAGAGATTGTGCTTGGGCTGGACCTTGGCACAAATGGAGAGATCTTTCTTGGCAATGGTTCCAGGATGATGACTTGCTCGGTGGCAGCCGGTCCTGCACTGGAGGGGGCCAGGATCAGCGACGGCATGATTGCCAAGGCTGGCGCCATCCAGTCAGTAAGCTTCGAAGGCGGAGATCTGCATTATCTCGTTGTGGGCAATATCAAGCCCAAAGGCCTTTGTGGCAGCGGTCTGGTCGAGTTGGTAGCGGTACTCTTGGAGCTTGGCATAATAGATCATGAGGGTCTTATTCGTAGGCCCAGGAACAAGGTGGCCCGTAAACTCCGGTCGAGGGTGGTCCGGAGGGGAGGTGTCAACGATTTCCTGGTCTGTTCCGCCGACGAAAGCTTCCACGGAAAGCCGATCTACCTCAGACAAAGAGACGTGCGCGAGTTGCAACTGGCGAAGGCGGCTGTTGCGGCCGGCATAAGGACCTTGATTGAGGAAATGGGTGTCGAAATTGATGACATCAGCCAGGTGTATCTTGCAGGTGCTTTAGGCAACTATGTTAACCGCCACAGTGCCATGAGGATCGGTTTGTTGCCGAGGTTTGATCCTGACAAATTGGTGCTGTTGGGTAATGCTGCTGGGACAGGCGCTTCCATGGTTATCCTTTCCAGGGAGTACTGGCAGATGGCGAAGGCCCTGGCCGTTTCCATCGAGCACGTCGAATTGTCCTGGCGCACTGATTTTGACGACCATTTTGTTGCTAATATGGATTTCCCCAAAGACAATGCGTTGCACCTTCATAACAATGAGGCGCTGAACCACATTGTCAGCGAAGTCAGTGTTGGAGAAGTGATGACCACCCATTATCCCACAATACGCACGACCGCGACGGTTCTAGAAATGAATAACCTCTTACGGGATACCGGCCGCCATGGTTTCCCCGTATTGGATGAGAATGGCCGTCTTTTTGGTGTAGCGACCATAGCCGATTTGTCCAGGGCTCTTGAGAAGGGCGGCAATGATCTGAGGGTGGGTGAAATCGCAACCCAGGAGCTTTTCGTTGCTTTCCCCGATCAGCTGCTGGATGAGGTATTAGGGGCAACCAGAGAAGACTATGGACGCATCCCGGTTGTGGAACGGGATGACATGAGATGCCTGGTCGGTGTTCTGCGTCGCCAGGACATCATGAAAGCTTATCGCCTGGCTCTGAAGAAGGCCACGGCCCGGGAGAATGGCTGTAACGAAATCCCGGAATCCGATAATGATAACTGGTCCGAGGCCCTGAACGGGGCTAGACAAGGCAACGGTAATTGAAGAACTGTTGACACACGTTTGTATTGCTCTTAACATACCACCACCCGGGGAGCATGGGGGACGAGAGGTTGGAAGCTGCAAATGATTATCGTCGGTGAGAAGATAAATACAAGCCGCAGGAGTATATCCGAGGCGGCGGAGAAAAAGGACGCGGAGTTCATCCTGATGATGGCCCGGGAGCAAGCAGAAGCCGGGGCCGGCTTCATCGATGTCAATGCCGGCACCTTCCTTGATCAGGAAGTTGATCGTCTATGCTGGTTGGTGGAAACAGTCCAGGGCGGCCTGGACCTGCCTCTATGCCTGGATAGTCCTAATCCAGATGCGTTGGCCGAAGCTATGAAGCGCCATAAAGGCGAGCCGATGATCAATTCCATTTCACTGGAACCGGACCGGTACCGATCGCTTCTCCCTGTAATCACTTCACGTCCCTGTCGGGTTATTGCCCTTTGTATGGCTGAGACGTCGATGCCGACTACCGTGGAGGAACGGTTCACGGTGGCCGCCGAGCTGATCAGCAGGCTCACGGGGGAGGGCATTCCCCTGGAGAAGATCTATGTCGACCCACTGGTGCAACCAGTTTCTGTTGACACCAATATGGGGCTTGCTGTGCTTGGAGCCATCCGCAGGATAATGGAGGCGTTCCCAGGTGTAAACACCATTTGCGGTCTGTCGAACATATCCTATGGTCTGCCGCATCGCCATCTGATCAATCGGAACTTCCTGGCAGTGGCCATTGCTTCGGGTCTGAATGCCGCGATTTTGGATCCCACCGACAGACAACTGATGGCAACTCTTCTATCCATCGAGTTGCTTCTGGGGCGGGATGAATACTGCCAGAACTACATTGAAGCTTACGAGAATGGCCGTCTCGTTGCATAGTCATTCACTTGCATGATTGATCATTTCCATATGAGTCTGAAGGAGGTTCAATATGAGTGACTTCAAGGCGTTGTCAGATGCCGTTATCAAGGGGGACATAAACGCTGCGGTGGCCCAGACCCAGCAGGCGCTTGAAGCTGGTCACAACCCACATGACGTCATTGACAAGGGACTGGTCGCCGGTATGGACGAGGTCGGTAACAGGTTCTCGAAGGGCCAGTTCTTTGTGCCCCAGATGCTGCGAGCGGCCAAGACCATGCAAGAGTGCATGAAGCTGCTTCACCCCTTGCTGAAAGAAGGGGACGTTGTCTCGAAGGGCAAGATATTGATAGGTACTGTCAAGGGTGACCTGCATGATATTGGCAAGAACCTGGTTGCCATGATGCTGGAGGGGGCTGGCTTTGAGATTGTAGACTTGGGTGTGGACGTACCGCCGGAAAAGTTTGTGGAAAAGGTGCAGGAGAATAGACCGGACATCGTGGCCATGTCCGCTCTGCTTTCCACTACGATGCCGGCCATGCCGCAAACTATCACAGCCATCGAAAAGGCCGGGTTACGGGACAAGGTCAAGGTTATGATAGGCGGGGCGCCTGTAACGGAGAAGTACGCCCAGGAAATCAAGTCGGATGGCTATGCCTCTGACGCCGGCGGCGCTGTAAACAAAGCAAAAGGCCTATTGGGCATTCCGTGAAAGTCCTTGGATACGAAGGGAGGCGCACATGAAACCAATGGGTATACCCACTTTTCAGCCCCGGCTTAAGGTACTGGACCGCAAGCAGGCGCTGGCGATTCACAATGCAGCCTTGGAGATACTTGAGAAGACCGGCTTCAAGATGGAGCATCCCGGTGCGCTGGAGATGCTCACCGGTGCGGGGTGCAGGGTCCTGAGCGATGGGCGCGTCAGGTTGCCCGGCTATCTCGTGGAGGATGCCCTGAAGTCGGCCCCCAGACAGATAGCCCTTCATGACCAGAAGGGGAACAAGACCATGCCGCTCGTCGATGGCAACCCCTTTTACGGGACGGGTTCTGATGCCACCTTTACCATCGATGTGGAAACGGGCCAACGCCGGCGGGCGGTGTTGAAGGACGTCGCCGATTTCGCCACGGTTATAGATGCTCTGGACAACATTTCCTTTAACATGTCCATGGCGAACCCTGAGGATGTGCCGGAGATCAAGGATATCTATGTGCAGGTCTTTGCTGAGATGGTCAAGAATACCAACAAACCCCTGGTATTCATAGCTGACAGCGGCCGCGATTTGGCCCGGATATACGATATTGCCTGTCTGGTATGCGGGGGTGAAGAAGGTTTCCAGCAGAGACCATTCATGCTCAATTACTCGGAGGCCATCAGTCCTCTGCGCTTCCCTGAAAACGTAATGGAGAGGCTGATATTTTGCGCTGAAAAGAAGATACCCATATGTTTTCCATCCGGCGCCAATGCAGGCGGTGGATCACCCATCACCCTTGCCGGGGCCATGGCTTTAGGTATAGCCGAGAACCTGGTGGGCCTGGTTGTGCACCAGATGGCCGGCAAGGGCTCGCCTTTCCTGTTCGGTCCCAATGTCAGTACGCTGGACATGAAACACAGCATCGTCTCCTACGGCTGCCCTGAGTGGAGCTTGACCCAGGCTGCCCTGGCTGACATGCGGGACGAACTATACGGGCTGCCTGTGTGGGCCTATGCTGGGGCATCCGACGCCAAGGTGATGGATGCTCAGGCTGGAGCGGAGGCCATGTTCTCCATAGTCACGGCTATGCTTTCGCGTTGCGATCTGGTACACGACGTGGCTTTTCTGGAATATGGCTTCACGTCGTCTCTCGAGATGGCTGTCATGGCAGACGAGTATATAGCCATGAGTCGCTTCTTCGTCGACGGTATCCCGGTAAGTGACGAGACCTTGGCCCTTGATGCCATTCACCGGGTGGCCGGTCAGGAGCCGAGTTCGATATTCCTCATGGATGATCATACCTATGAACACTTCATGCAAGCCCAATTTCTACCCCGGCTTATCGATCGGAGCCGGCATGATGCCTGGGCGGAGGCAGGATCCCTGGACATGTACAGGCGGTGCAATGTCGAGGCCAGGAGGTTGCTGGCTGAACACGAGGTTGAACAGAAGCCGGAAACGGTACTCAAGGAAATCGACAAGGTAATCAAGCGCAACTAGAGGGGGCAGCATGGCAGCCGCTATTCCACTGTATAAGCCCCTGGTTA
This sequence comes from Chloroflexota bacterium, assembly GCA_003551705.1. Taxonomy (GTDB): domain Bacteria; phylum Chloroflexota; class Dehalococcoidia; order UBA2247; family RBG-13-53-26; genus PUNJ01. The sequence goes on from PUNJ01000059.1 coordinate 45,032, forward strand.
CTGATGAGGTTGAACAGATCGATCAGGGGGCGCGCTACATACTGGAGCACGTAGGAATCAATGTTTTGGACAATGCCTGTCTGGACATGCTGGGCGAGGCTGGAGCCGAGGTAGATCGCCCGAACCAGATGGTCAAATTCAGGCCTGACTGGCTGGACTCGGCATTGGCTCAGGCACCATCTAGCTTCGTATTGCATTCAAGGGATGGATATAACGATATCCACCTGGGTGAAGGCAAGGTGCACTTCACAAATGGGGGCAGGGTCTTCCATTTCAGGGACGGCCGGACGGGACAGTACCGGTATACCATGCTGAGACACGTGGCCCGAACTGCTGCCCTGGTGCAAAATCTGGACTATATCAGGTTCTACATGATTGCCTGCCAGGCTCACACCGTCAAGAGGGAGGTATATCATCTGAACGACTTCTTTCACTCCTTCAACAACACTACAAAGCATGTAATGGGGGGGTGTGACAATCTGGAGGGCGCCAGGCAGGTATGGGAGCTTGCTGGCTTCATTGCCGGAGGTGAAGAGCAGCTACGCCGGAAGCCGTTCCTTTCGATTGTTGTAAATCCCATTAGCCCGCTCACCATGGAGTCCAACATGCTGAATGTATTGCGGTTCTGCTGCACGCATGGCATCCCGGTAGCTTGTGACCCGTCGCCCATGGCCGGAGCTACATCACCGGTTACCCTTGCTGGGACTCTTGCACAGATGCATGCTGAAGCTCTGGCCTGTGCGGCCATAAGCCAGGTTTTTTCTCCCGGCGCCAAGGTCCTCTATGGTGCGGTTCCTACAGTAATGGACATGCGCAAGATGGATGTCACCATGGGCTCGATTGAAATGGCAATGATGAATGCGGCGGCGGTGCAGCTGGCCGGGTTGTACAAACTACCCATATTTGGGACCGCCGGGGTGACCGAATCCAAGATATCAGACGTTCAAACGGGATCTGAGAAGAGCATGTCCAGTCTACTGGTTGCCATGGCGGGGGCTGATTGTATCCATCTGGCGGCTGGCATGCTGGACTCAGCGAACTCAATTTCGTATGCTCAGTATGTGATTGATAACGAAATTATCGGCACGATTCACAGAGTGCTTTCTGGAATCCGGGTGGACCAGGGGACCTTGGCTCTGGATGTAATTGGCGAAGTGGGGGCGGGTGGCAACTATGTCATGCATGATCACACCATCGAATACATGATGGATGAGTTTTTCTATCCACAACTCGCTGTGCGCTCCAGTTACGATGTCTGGGAGGAACAAGGCCGCCCTGATATGCTGAGTCGCTCGAAGGAAGTTGTGCAAAGGGTTCTGGCAAAGAGTAAAGGCGGTGTCCTGGGACCGGATCTGGTGTCCAGGATACGGAAGACTTTTCCTGGTATACAGAATGCGCAATGATAGAGAAGGTCTTGTTGAGTCCCCAAAGGTTCGTCGCTTGCTAGCTTGCAGGGTATTCAAGCCTGCCTTGATTCATCTTCAGCTATCGAGAAGGTCGCCGCACCTGCGCATAGACTATGTTCCGTCATACCTGCACATAGCGCCCCGGGCGCTGGAGGACCGGCTCCGGCGGGAAATCAGGGTGGCTGAAAAGAAAAGGCAGGAAGTGACCCTGCTCTATGGAGAATGCTTCCCGGACATGCAACATTTCTGTCAGTTAAGCGGGGTCCACAAAATACCTTGCCTGCACTGCTATCAGATCCTCTTGGGACATGAGAGGTTTCAGCGGTTAATGGACCAGGAAGCCGGCACCTTCTTCGTAGAAAGCGACCTGATTACACATTTCAAGGAATATTGCCTGGACCCCTTGGAACTTCATGACCAAGAGATGCGCTACCTTTTCTTTGGCAATTACAAAAAGTTGCTCTATGTGCGCCAACCTGGTGATCCAGACCTGACTCCTGAGGTGGAAAGCCTGGCCGGCATTCTTCAACTGACGGCCGAGATACAGGATGCTGACTACTCGCACCTTGAGCGGGAACTGGCCAAACTGGGGTTTTTGTAACGTTATCTGGCCCGGGAAATGGTCAGCGGTCGTGCCATCCTCGAGAAACTGTTCTCAAGTACCGTGTGAATAGCCGGGTCTCGCCAAAATAAGCACCCGAACATCATGCCGTCAGGTATACTCCTCCTTCGAGTTATGTAACAGCAGCCTACTTGGTCCGGAACTTGCTCGTTACCCAGCCATAAGCTCGTGCAACTCGTTGTTAATGTGCGGTACAGTAAGCTTTAAGCAAGGGAAGAATTAGTTCACAATGCAGTAGGTGACGGACTGGTCGCTTCGGCGGCCAGTCCGTCACGTATGGCACCATGACCGCTGCCTTGTTTCTCAAGTCACTGTGTCCTGGTCCTGCTGTGTCGGGGGAAGAGTGATACCTCTTTGTTCTTTTTCGTACCTTCTCTGTACACTTGCCAAGGAGACTACTGCTGAGGCGGCTGCCAGTATTGCGCCAGTGATGTAGGCCCAATGAAGCCCGCTCAGGAACTGGTCGATCTCTGCCGGGGTGAACGATCCAGGTTGACCCGATAGCGTGATCGGGGCTATGCCATAGAGCACGGCTGCGGCAATACCGATACCCAACACCATGCCTACATTGCGCATGGCAGCCAGTATGCCCGAGGCGACACCCAGGTAGACCGGGGGCACGTTGCCCATAACGGCGCTGTTATTGGGACTGCCAAATATGCCCATGCCGAAACCGAAGATGGCCAATCGCCAGACAACATCCATGACGGAAGAAGATGTATTCAGAGTGCTCAAGAGCGCGAGTCCCAGGCAGGAAAGCCCCATGCCCAGAAAGGCGAGACCCCTGGTACCCATGCGGTCGGAAATGATTCCGCTGATCGGTGCTACCATGAGCGCTGCGAGGGGTGAAGCAGCCATGACAATACCTACCGTCCCCACGGACTGTTTGAGGACAAAGACAAGATAGAAGGGCGTAAGGAAGATGGCACCATAGATTGCCATGAAGCTGAGCAGAGCAGCCAGGTTGGCGAAACCGAAGGTACGGTTGGAGAACAAGGATAGATTGAGCATGGGCTGGGGCGATCTCATCTCGATCCAAATGAAAACAAGGCTGGAAAGGATTGCGACCGCGATCATGATCAGGCCTGCAGGGGACAACCATCCCCAGTCCTGGCCCCTGTTGGAGTAGAGGAGTATGGTTACGAGAAATACCAGGGCCGCCAGGGCGCCGGGATAGTCCAACGTTTGTCCCGGCTTCTTGGATCCTGCCGGTATGACTCGCAAGCACCACAGGAATGAGAAGATGCCAATGGGGATATTGAGGAGGAAGATTGCCCTCCATGTAGCATGTTCGGTTATCAGTCCGCCCAGTGTAGGTCCGGCGGCCAGTCCGACCGATATTGCAATGGCGCTGATGCCCAGAGCCTTGCCCCTCTCATGTGGGGGAAAGGCGGATGTAATGATGGCGAAGCTTACCGACATCATCATGCCGGCTGCGAGGCCCTGCAGGGACCGGAAGGCTATCAGCATCCATATCGACTGGGAAAGAGCGCAGAGGACCGAAGTGATGGTGAAGGCTGCCAGGCCGGTGATGAATACCTTCTTGTAGCCTAACATATCGCCGAGACGGCCATAGAGGAGAATGAGAGAACTGATGGTTAACAGGTAGACGGTTGGTACCCATTGAGCGACACCGATGTCGGTCTGGAAGTGGTTGGTGATGTTCGGAAGTACGGTATTGACTATGGAAGCATCCAGGGGGCCCATGATATTCCCGATCATGACGGCGAGGAGGACTTGCCATTTCTTCTGGTATACCTTGTCATCAATGCTCATACGAATGAATCCGTCTTCGTTGGGGGTGCGGTCTGCGTAGCCAATAAGGTCATGCACGGTGCATGCACGGATGAGGCCAGTATAACACCGTGGGCCGTGGCCTCACAAATTGTGGGAAGCGAGGGTGGCGGCGGAACCCCGCTGGTATTGGATGTGGGGTGGTTTTACAAATCTGGCTTGACTTCCGCCGGTCCCCGTCTGAAGGTGTTTCCGGTTCCCCAATAGCTGAACCTCTATTACCCCCCCATGTAACTTCGGCTAAACGAAAGATGCCCTCATCACTATTAAGCAACCTGTTTCAAAAACAATCGTTATCCCGTCTAAACCGATACTCAACAACCAGTAACCGGTATTGAACCGGCTGGCTGATAACATAAAAACGAATTGAAGCTTCGGATGGCGAAATGTTAAGAAGCGCGCCTTGGGCCTGTTCTGCAGGCTGGTCGATCTTGGTGGCGCATACTTCCCGGAAGACCGGGAGTAATGAAAGGAGGCCAAATAAGTGAAGAAAAGGACATTGTTTATCATCCTGGCTGCAGTCATGGTTCTGGTGCTGTCCAGCGTGCCGGCTATGGCAGATAACAAGTCGGTAGACACAAAAGTCACGGTTATCGGTGGCGGTGGAGGGAGTGCTCCAATAATCAAGGCCATGTGGGTACAGGATACGACCCCCTACTTGGAAGACGGTGATCCTGCGCATGTGCAACCCGGTTCACAGTTCCTGCCCCCTATGAAATTCGAGGGCAAGAAGGACCTCGAGTTCTGGGTAGTCGTAACAGACCCTGAGGGTGTATCAACCATCCAGTTGGTCGAGATCAACGTGTACTATCCTGATGGGGCCCACAAGTTCCAGTTGATCCTGGAAAAGGTGGACAAGTGGGAAGTCGGTATACCGGCGTACCAAGCTGCTCTAAGCTCATGCCTTGTCAAGTACGGGCCAGGTTACGATCATGCTAACGTACAACACCAGTTGGATCAGTCGCTGTCAGCGGTCTATATGGCTACGGGGTACATGCACTACCATCAGCCGGCCGGCACATATGCTTTCTGTGCTGATGCCATGGACACTTTTGGCAACTGGGCCAGCACGGATGAGACCGACCTCTGCAGCTCTTTCTGGTATATTCCTGTGCCAGCCCTCGAATTGGACTTCAAAAAGGTAGACTACGGTACTGTCCAGGTTGGAGCCCAAAAGATGGTCGGTGGCGACAGGACATTCCTATCTAAGGACGGCAAGCCTACTGTCCGCAATATCGGCAATACGCCCGTGCAGATCATGGTTGCTCAGGACGATATGGGCTTTGGATATAGCGGAATCGGTGCCGACAAGGAATGGAACGTACAATATAAGGCCAGGCTCGGACATCTTCCAGCTGACCTGGTCTACTTTGAACCAGGTTGGGCAAAGGGTGATGCGGTACCAGTCTCGATCCCATGGACCGTGTTGCCGAACATACTTCCTCTATGCACCACTGACAAGATGGACTTTGGTATCGAAGTGATCAAGTCAAAGCCTTCGGTGAAATGCGGGGAGATGCTCATAGGCTGGAGGATACCTGGTCCTCCTAACAACGCAAGCTAGAGATCGATGGAGACGGAAAGCCACGCGTTCGCCCAGGCGGGCGCGTGGCTCCTTTACCGGAAATGCCGTCAGACCATGAGGAGGCGGGAAATGAAGATGTACAGGTTTGCGATTTTGCTGGTTGCCATCCTGGTCTTGTTGCAAGCCGCAGGCGTACTGGCTGCAACAGGCTTTGGTATGGGTCCAGCCACCCTGGAGGTGCAACGCGGCATCAAGGGCTGGGACATCCAGGAAACGCTGTTCATTATGTACACGGGTGAGTCGGACCGGCCGGTCAGTTTGAGTACTTCGGGCGAAATAGCGGATTGGCTATCCTTCCATGAAGGGGAGGAGGCATCCGGTCCCACCCGTACCATAACAGCGGCGAATAACGAGTGGACATATACGCCCGTGACCATAAGCGTGCCCGTAAACAGGCTAATAGGGCAAGCAACCGGAGTAGTGCACGCGATGACAGAGCCCGACACGGATGCCGGCGAAACGGTAGGCATGTACAGCGAGGTCCAAGTTGTCGTGCAGGTGACCGCCCGTAAGAACATTCCAGCGGGGACCAGCCTCGTCCCTCTCTCCCCGGAGCCATTTGACCTCACCGGTAACGACTATAAGGTCGGACATGGATCGGTGGGTCTCACGCTTGATGTGCAGAACGTTCCCAGTAATGTTGCCGTGGACCTGACGGTGATGAAGGACGTTCCGGACAGTTTATTGGCCGATTTGCAGTTCCTGGCAGAGCGGGTCCGGTTGGAGATAATGGATGCTGCCTACGTAATTGCAGCTTCTCGAGTTAATCTGGAGCCTGAGTTCGTCAACGATGCCCTTATGCAGTTGAAGGTGGGTCGTGCCTGGGCAGACATGTACGGAGTTGAAAACATCCGCATATGCAGAATTGGTCTGAATTCCGAGGTGTTGGATACCGTGTTTGTAGGATACGATGGGGACTCAGCCGTCTTTGAGGCAGTTAGTAACGGCGATTTTAGCCATTTCGCTTTGGTGAGCGTCAGTTCAGACTCTTTCACAGATATCAACTGGTCGCTGATTGGCGGAATCGCTGGAGGAATGGTGCCTCTGGCCATAGTGGGCATTTTGCTCATTAGAAGAAGGCGTGAAGCCACATCATAGTCTTGTTCATGCAAGTCTTCACAAGGTAGTCCGCAAAGCATATTATTTGCAGACTCCTGAACGCGCTCTGCCTAGTGATGACGAGCCTTTAGATTGACCAGGGACCTGGTATGCTCTGGCAGATTGCTCACCACCGGCGGACTGACCAGTCGCCGCGGTGAGCAATCTGCTTATCAGGGGGCCTACCGTCGCCGGCCCTTGCCTCCACCGAAACCGCCGCGGCCACCGCCGCCACCGCCGCCACTACGACCTCCGCCGTAGCCGCCCCCGCGTCCGCCGCCACCGCCGTAGCCGCCGCCTCTGCCGCCAAAGGAGCCGCCACCGGTAGGACGTGGCCGGGCTTCGCTGACCTTGAGTGTGCGGCCATCAAATTCAGTGTTGTTGAGTCCTTCCTTGGCGGCGTCTGCTTCATTGGCATTAGCCATATCCACGAAAGCGAAGTCCTTGCCCTGTATCAGCGTGATTTCGCCTACAGTCCCATAGGGGGAGAAGAGTTCTCGGATTTGCTCTTCCGTGATCGAGTAGCTGAGGTTGCCAACATAAAGTCTTTTGCCAGGCATACTGCCTCCTTCCATTATTCTTCTCTCCACAACATAATGTTTCGTGTCTGGAGCCAGGAACATCTTGCGTTCCGACTTCGTTGCAGGCAACCCATCATGAATAGAAGAGATCTGACCAGTATTGACTTAGTTATCCTGGGTGTCGAGGCTTCAAAGGCTTTCTAAATGCCTTGATCTTCTCCACGCGCTCTGACGGGGATCACTATCGAAGGGCTCACTCGGGGCTTAACGCTTCTTATGCTTCTTACGAAGGACAACCGGGACAGCATCCGAGAAGCAACACCTTGCCCGTTGTCTAGTTGCAAGGCTCGACCTTGAAATCGAGAGTTCCTATTACATCAATAGTCTGAATGATTTATCGCCTTCTCCGAAGCCTGGTCGGGAATCTTAAGAGACTGCTAGATGTCAGGGAAGGTGTACTTTAGCGCCCCATCTTCATCATGCAGTAAGTACTCTCATCATACTACGCCACCGAACCCAATGCAACATGATATTGCGCAAAAGAGTCTCGATAGTGAGCGGGTAACTGGCATTGACGTCGTCCTACTCCCATATAAAGACCCGGTACTGGACGTGGTTGGGCGTAGACCTCGGCCCTCCTTTGTGCTAATATCATGGCGGTCTACCGGGCAAGGTCGACTGCCGCTCGGCAACTGAAAGAGGCTAATGAAAGTTTCAGTCATTGTGCCAACCTATAATGAACGGGACAACATGGCGCCGCTAGTGGAAAGGATCAACACCGTTATGAGCGAGCGTGACTATGAGGTCATCGTGGTCGACGATAACAGTCCTGACAGGACTGTCGATGCGGTGCAGGCGCTTGCAGACCGTTATCCGGTGAAGGTCATAAAACGAATGAATGAGCGCGGTCTGGGCACTGCTGTGCTGGAGGGTTTCCGCCAGGCTAGTGGAGACATAATGGGCGTAATAGATGCCGACTTGCAACATCCGCCTGAGGTGATCCGTGACCTGGTAGTGGCCATGGACCAAGGGGCTGATATTGCGATAGCTACCCGCTACATGGAAGGCGGAGGCGTGAAGGAATGGCCCCTGCTGAGAAGGATCAAGTCAATGGGTGCGGGCCTTCTGGCCAAGCCGCTTACCAGAGTCCGCGATCCCATGAGCGGTTGCTTTATGCTTACCAGAGAGATAGCGTGCTCCAGCCAATTCCGGCCGATCGGCTACAAGATCCTCCTCGAGATACTGGTGAAGGCCAGATACCGGAAAGTAACGGAGGTGCCGTATACCTTTGGTACCAGGTATGCCGGCGAAAGCAAACTTGACGTGAAAGAGCAATTCAGGTACATCGGGCTGCTTGTCAAACTCTACCTCTACAAGTTGCGGCCTCGCCGTTTGTGAGCCCGATGAGACCGGTCCCGTGCGGCCCTGTGTACTTGATCAATGCTACGCGCCCATAGTGCTTCAAAGTCCGGGATAAGGCGCTATTCATGATGATGGTCTATCGGCCATACCCCTCTTGTTTCTCCAAGTCAGGGAAGGCGACATCCAGGATTGCGGGAGTCACTACGCCGGCGGACAGTATCAATTTCATGGCGCTGTCTACGGACATGCTGGTCTTTGTGACCTGCTCCGGATAAGAGATTTCGAAGAACCCCGAAGTCGGATTGGGTGCAGTGGGGATATACAGATTCAGCATTTCCCTGCCCGCCGAATCGTGTATTCTGCCGGTGACGAAGGCTATGGTCCTCATGCCCGCCCGGGGAAACTCCACCAGGACAACCTCCTTGAAGCCGCCTGTCTTTTGAGGCAGGGTTATGCTGTCCAAGACACGCCTCACTGTGTTATAGACCTCTCTTACGACCGGAAGCTTGTTGACCATCGACTCAGCATACTCGATAAACCTCCGGCCCAGCACGTTGGTGGCTAACAGTCCTATCAGGTATACCAGGATGAGCAGGACGATCAGTCCTACTCCTGGCACTACATATGCGCCAAGAACAGGCTCCAATACGGGCCTCAGAATGCCGTCTATGAAGTTGAATAGCCACAACATTACGAGGACGGTAACCACAAGCGGTGTTATGATGATGACACCAGTGAGCAGGTTGCGGCCTGCGTTCCGCCGGATTTGGGAAAGCCTGTTTTCTAACTTTGCCTGCATAGGAATACCTCTCAAGCGCATTTAATACTGTTCCGCTCAAGCACTAAACGTGCTTCATGAACGTGCTGCCCCTTGAACAATCCACCTTTAGGCCCGCAGAAGATCACCTGGGCCGGGGCCTAGCTACATTGTAACATGCTTGGGTCATGGGTAGTGGCCACAGTGATCATAGCGGCAGCGTGCTTGAGGCATTGACACTGCCTCTTGTATTGGTTTGGAAAATTCTCACGAAATCGTCACTGGTCGTCTACTGTTTCCTAATAGGCGGAAGGCGATACGTAATACAGTGGTGCTAGTTTTGAGATGAGCAACGGTAAGCCTTTAGGTCCGGAAGGGCTGCAACGCAGTGCCAGTGCCATCGGCTCCGTGAGTGAGAAAGGAGACTGAAATGAAATTCGTGGCGATTTCGCGGACAAAGGACATTTTCTACCTGTTACCAACGGAAGAGCAGATGGAGCTCACCAGGGGGGCAATACACTATGCGGAGAAGTACCGCAAGCAAGGCAAGTTCGTCGATGTAGTCATCGAACCAAACCTTAAACAGACCATCGCAATCGTAGAAGCAAGTTCACACGAAGAGGCTACCCGTATGACCATGGAAAACCCGCTTGCCCGGTACCAGGATATAGAGTTTCGCCCGGTGGTCGACTTTGATGAAGGACTACGCGTCGGCCTCGAAATTATGGGCCAAATGATGGCTGTTCGTTAGCTGGTCAGACGAGATTGGACGTCAGCCTTGATTACGCCTGGTTGACATCAAGGTCTTGTCTCCGTTATGGTTGGTTTGCCTAATACCATCCAGGAGTGCGCATGGCCATAAATAGGGAATCGCAAGGCCTTGACGCTACCGGCTTGGCTGCGCTTGCCAGGCGTAAGGAAATAGCGCCCGCTGAACTCGTCGAGAGTACGATCAGCCGGATCACCCGCATAAATCCCTCTGTTAATGCAGTAGTAACAGAAGCGTACGAACAGGGCCTTGCTGCAGCCGAATACGGTCTGCTACAAGGCCCTTTTTGTGGTATGCCTTTCCTTCTCGAAGATACTTTCGCTGCTCATGGCGGTCTGGGGATGACTTCTGGTTTGGCTTTTCTCCTTGATTATGTTCCGGACCACGATTCTTCAGCCTCACACCCACCCAGGCCCGAAGGCCGGGGCCGGAATTATCGCAAACTCATCTAGAACAGAGAGTCGGTATATTGACAAGAGTTGTTACCGTCGCTTTCGGTGTTGTCACCGAGAAGAGACTATTAATTACTCTGAATTAACCCTGTCTTAAGGCGACAATGCTAAGCTGTACCACGAGCCTCACCCGCAAGTACGCTCGACAAAGGGGGAGACTTGGCAAGAAATAGACGGGAGCCGATCAAGCGGCGCATTGTGGAGATGGCTCCTGAAGCCCTAACAAATGACAACACGTCCAAGTCGGGCAGACTTGGTACCAGACGGTCGGTTAACATAACAAGAAGCACTATCATCAGAGCTCCGGTGGAGGAGTGTTTCCATAGAGTCATGAAGCAACTCGAGGAAACACCGCAGTGGGACCCAATGATAAGAGAGGTCCAACCCCTGGTAATCAGGCATGTGCGGGTGGGTTCGATGAGCAGGGTCATCTTCTCGCTGAATGGCTCCAGTGAAGAGGCGGTCGTTCTTGTTCGGGCCTTCGTTCCCAACCGGTCACTTTTTTGGACTTCAACACATAGTAGCCAGTTACAGGAAGAATGGCAATTCAGGCCTCTACCCTTTGGGACCATGGTCTTGGTCACACTCGGCTACAATCCATCGGGCGGCTTGGCCCAGCGCATTTCCGGCATGATAGCTATGAGAAGAAAGTTCGAGAAGTCCGTAGATGAAATGTTGAATCATCTGCAGGTATTCCTGGAGAGCGCCAAAGACCCTTGATTCGTCCTGTTGCCATAATGGAGGCTCACGGGCGATCCCATGGTACCTCTGAAGTTGGGGTTTTCCCTTGTTCCAATTTGGTACGCCCACGATTGTGGGCACAGAGTGGTTCGAGTTATCCTATTCAAGCCATTTCCACCCGCATGAAGCGGGACAGGGAGGAGGTTGGGACCTCCTCCCTGTATTCATGTATGCCGGTCATGCATCAGCCTTTGGAGTGGAAGTCCTTCATAGTCCAGGGAACGGAATTATTTCGCAGAGACAAGGGCGTCAGTGTGAGGTGAGTTCTGAAAGAAGTCCGAGCGAGAACCACGCCCCGAACAACAGAAACCGGATAGTAGGTCATGATCGGTGGGTGAGCGGGCATGAGGCGGTGAAACCCGTGATTCCCAAGACTGGCTGGTGGTAAATCCGGCGGGGACGGGGTGAAAAGGCGGGCGCTTATGCCGAGAGGTCTACGGCCCTGTCTAAGAGACTGCCGGCCTGAAAACAGCTGGGAAAAGGCGGTGGAAGTCAGTAGAGGCCGGTGAAGACCCCGCCTCCCCGATTCTTCGAGAAATCCCGGCAATTCAAGACCGGCAGATGATCAGCGGGACCGAGTACTCTGTCCGCTCTTTAGCGCGTTCTCCTTTGTCTCCGTTGACCCTGTCATCCGGGCATTCCCCGAGCGCGAGTAATTCATTTCGCAGGCCGATATATATCTCTGTAGCTTTGGGTGTGCCATAGCGTTCCAAAGCTCTCCTTATGGTACCAATCTCGCTGGGCGTGAGATTTTCTACGCTGTAGGAATCCGGGGTGTTTTTGTCTTTCACAATCTTCATAAGTTATCGTCCTGATCGCCTCACCTAGAAACAGGAGTGACTTTCATATTCGAGCATTGAATCGCCACAGATTTCGCACCGGGGTGCCAAGCTAAGGTAATCTCTTTCTGTGTCTGGTGCTTGTGACATCGCAAAGCCTGCAATGTGGGCATTTTCCTTTTCCATATGCATGATTTCTTCGTCCACCGTGTCTGGTCTTGAATTATCTCTCAAAATTACAGCTACCTCCCCAGAGATTGCCACGAGTGCATGTGTTTCCATGTCTTAATGGATTAAAGACAATTATCACCTGTGCTTGCGTTAACGTCTGTGACTTTTGTCATTTCCTGATTAAGCTGGATAATACGTGACGTTATCCTCGGGAGGGGCGGGAACAGTTCTTTGATTTCGCTTTGCCGTGTCTCTGGCTTGCAGTTAGGCACTCCAGCCGGAGATATATGTCTGGGGCTTCTACTGTCTTGACAGAACGAAGATGACAATTTATTATTTGGCAACATCCTGCCTGGTTGCCGAATAACGAATCTTTCCAGGCTTCTGAAGGATTGCCGGCTGTGCTGGAATCTATTTCATAGACGGACTCGATTGGGACCCAGTCCCAGGGAGGTTGGAAAAACAATGATCAAACTGGTGAAGAAGCCATGTGCGTACTGTAGTGGTACTGGCAAAGTGGCCAACAAGACTGTGACCGGCTTATGGAGCAAATGTGTAGCCTGTGATGGTTTCAAGTTTGTTCTTGTTCCTGCGAGTTCGGTAGAATGTGAGAACTGCGCAGGTACCGGCAAGAGGGTGTCGCCGGGGTTATTGGAACCATATCGTTGCCGCCGTTGTGGAGGTAAGGGCTGGAGTGAGCCAAGGGGAACGGCGAGCATAGTCAAACAATCCCATAAATGAATAGCAAAACCACAATGGGAAGGCGGACCCCGAAACCAACTCTCCGAGGTCCGTCTCAGGCTTGATACCTGGCTAAGGCCTTCCGGCTACTGAATGCACAGCGTCCTAGAACACTCCTACGGCGAGCAGAACGATCAGGACTATAACAATTACTACCAGAATTGTACTTGGAAAGTAGCCCCATCTCCTGCTATAGGGCCAAACGGGCAATATTGCCAGAAGAGCAAGTATTGCCAGCACTAATAGAAGTACGCCAAGCCACCACATGTTTTTCTCCTTTCCCTCCATGCCTGTTGAAGAGTTCCCAGGCTGGAAGCTGATTACACTAGCCTTCAGGCTCATAGGCATGGCTGGGTACACGGGCCTCTCTTCGCTCACCGCCGTCCGGTGAAACAAAGTGCCTGAGTTTGCCCGCCATTTCCTTGAGCTTGCTATCTACGCGGTTGTTCACCGTGCCTTCCGGGTAGGTACCATCATCCCTTCTGCGACCGGCCTCGATCCCGGTAAGCAACTCGATACCTTCGTCAATGGTCTTAACACTGTAGATGTGAAATCTGCCCTGCTCTACTGCTTCCACGATCTCCTCATCCAGCATCAGGTTCTGCAGGTTGTTCCACGGTATCATCACTCCCTGTTGCCCCGTCAGGCCCTTGGCTTTGCATACCTGGTAGAAGCCCTCGATCTTGTAATTGACACCACCGATGGGCTGGATCTCACCCTTCTGGTTTACCGAACCCGTTACGGCGATATCCTGTCTCAGCGGTATGTCGGATATACTGGACAACAGGGCGTGAAGTTCAGCCGAGGAAGCACTGTCTCCCTCTACTCCGGTGTAGGACTGTTCGAAACAGAGACTGGCTGACAGGGACAGAGGGTGCTCTTGAGCATATTTCCATCCCAGGTATCCACTCAGTATCAATACGCCCTTGTCATGGATGCGGCCGCTGAGTTGGGACTCTCGTTCGATGTTTATGACACCTCCGCGCCCGAGGAAGGTCTGGCAGGTAATCCGGGAGGGTTTGCCGAAGGCTACGTCACCCAGGGCATAAATGCTCAGACCGTTTACCTGACCTACTACCGATCCCTCGGTGTCAATCATGATGGTCCCCCGTGTGATCATCTCTCTGATTCGTTCGTCAGGCAGGTTGTGCCGGAACTTCTGCTCGTCCAGAGCCCGTCTTACGTGGCTGGAGGAGACCAGATCGGCATTATCCGATTTCGCCCAATGCTCCGCCTCCTGCACGAGTTCCTTAATCTTGGCGAAACGGGAGGAAAGCTTGTTCTGGTCCTCGACGTGGCGGGAGGAATATTCGATTACCTTGGCGACACCGCTGGGATCGAAGTGCTTGATTTCACAGTCTTCACAGCACCCGGCGATGAAGGCGGCGTAGGCAAACATGTTATCGTCGTTTCGCTCAATCTCCGGATTCACGTCGGCCTTTATCTTAAACAGTTCCCAGAAGTCGTCGTCATAAGTGGCCAGCATCTGGTAGAGAAAGGGGTCGCCTATCAGGACTACCTTCACATCTATGGGCATTGGTTCCGGCTTCATGCCCTGTGGTGCAATAAGGCCGAAGGTCTCGTAGGCGTCCTCCACGCCCAGTTTGTGGCTCTTCACGGCCCGCTTCAGCGCCATCCACACACCAGGGTTCATCAATATGTCCCGGATACTGACCAGCAGGTAACCCTGATTGGCCAGGTGCAGGGATCCGGGCTTGAGCATGGTGTGGTCGCTCAGATAGCCGCCGAGCAGGAAACGTCGCTCCGTCTTGCCGAACATGTTCGTGAACATGGGATTGGACTCCTCGATAACCGGCGCCCCCTTGGTCTCGCTGTTGTCCACAAACAGGTTGACTTGATAGGGAAGGTAGGGGTCCCGGCCGCGTGCCAAAACATTGGCTGGCATACCCATGAACATCTGCTGCTGTTGCTGTTGGGGGTCTTGCTGTTTGAAGATTTCCAGGTTTTCCACCGTGTATTTCTTCAGGCCGTCTATGAACTTTCGAACTTGAGGTACATTTTCAAAATCACGTTCAAGTCCTGAAAACAGGTGTGATACGGTAAACCCCGCCGTTTCCCTGTCACTGGACTCGAGTCTCTCGCCCAACTGTTTCTGTAGGTCACCGGCCTTTTCGAACATGGTCTGAAGCTTCTTCATCAGTTCCATCCGGCGCTCTTCAAGCTGAGCGCGGTCTTTCTCGCTCATTGCCATGTACTCGCTTTGGGACAGAGGTTCCCCGTTCTTGGTGGGGACGGCGACCGGTCCCATTGGGGACATTTGGAAAAGGAAACCCTGCTGTTTAGCTTCCTCTTCTGCTTCACGGAACATCCCCTGCTGTTCCTTCTGTACCTCCTCGACCAGGGCCTTCCGCCGGTTCTGATACTCTTCACTGGAGAAAGCTTTGGCCAGGTCCTCCTTGAGACGGTCCAGAACGTTGCTTACCCCTTCGCGAAAAGCCTTGCCCTTACCCTGAGGCACGCTCAGGACACTGGGCCGGTCAGCGTCGTCAAAATTGTACACGTAACACCAGTCATCCGGGTGTATCTCTCCACGAACCTCCTCCTGCCTTTGCAAATAGGTCTTCACAATAGCTGTCTTCCCCGACCCCCCAAGGCCTGATACGAAGATATTGTACCCATCGTGGTCGACGGATAAGCCAAACTGCAGGGCCTTTATAGCCCTGTCCTGGCCGATAAATTCCCGGAGTGAAGGGATATCGCTGGTGCAGTCAAACTTGAAGATATCGGGATCGCACCGCAGTCGCAACTTGTCCGGAGTGACTTCGTTATAATGCATACCCATGACTCTCCTTTCTACTCTTCATTGGCGGATCCCGGTGGGGACGCCGGCTATGTCGGTCCCATGACCGACCAAACCCACAGCGTCCGGTCTGTTGCCGTTGCCATGCAGGTGGGAACAAAAAGGGATTGTTCCCGGCTCATGAATGGATACTCGCTGCTTGCCTGCGGACGGCAAAACTCAATCCGAGAACACTCGTTCACATATTAGCAAGGCAATATCAAATAGTCATAACAGGGACTCTCGGGAGGATTGCGTAGATATGACATTTACGTGGAGAAGGGGGCAAGACACTGGGCGACATGACCAGAGCCCAACTGATGGGGGGCCACTAGCACAAGCAGATGGTAATTCGGTGCGTACCGGAAGTAACGTCGTTGCTGGCCTAATTGGTAGGAATGCAAAAACCGTTTTCTATGTCACCGGTTGTTTACCGGGCGATGCGGCCCGGTGACGCTGGTGCTGGGTGAGGAGCCGCTTCCGGAGCCGGATGGTCCTGGGCGTTATCTCCACCAGCTCATCGCTGTTGATGAAATCCAGGGATTCCTCCAGGCTCATCCTCACCGGAGGCGTCAGCCTGACGGCGATATCCGAGGTTGAGGAGCGAATATTGGTCTGTTTCTTCTCCTTGCATACGTTTACCGCCAGGTCGTTGCTCCTGGAGTTGAGACCCACCACCATGCCCTCGTAAACCGGCGTGCCGGGATCGATGAAGGTCAGGCCTCGCTCCTGGGCGTTGTCCAGTCCATAGGTGCAGGCTATGCCGTCCGCAGCGGCAACCAGGGCGCCCATCCGGGACGAGTTGATCTCGCCGGTCCAGGGTTCATAGCCCCGCAGCAGGGTATTCATGATGCCATCGCCCCTGGTTGCGGTCAGGAAGAGGCTGCGAAAGCCGATGAGACCGCGCGTGGGGATGCGGTATTCAATGTGAACATTCCCGCGACCGTCATTGGCCATGTCTGTGAGCGTCGCCTGCCGTTTGCCCAGGATCTCGGTCAGGGCCCCGATGTTCTCCTCGTGGGTATCGATGATCAGGTCCTCGACCGGCTCGAGTATGGTGCTGTTATATGACCGGGTTATGGCTTCGGGCTTGGATACTTCGAATTCGTATCCCTCCCGGCGCATGGTCTCGATGAGGATGGCCAGATGCAGTTCACCCCTGCCCGATACTAGAAAGACATCGGCGCTGCCCGTGTCCTGCACCCGCAGGCTGATATTGGTCTCGAGTTCGCGGTACAGCCTTTCCCTGAGCTGTCGTGATGTACAGAACCGGCCCTCCCGTCCCGCGAAGGGCGAGGCATTGACGCCGAAAGTCATCTTCACGGTGGGTTCCAGTACATCAATGGGCGGCAAGGCATCCGGCTGCTCCGGAGAGGCTATGGTATCGCCGATGTTGACCTGCTTTATGCCGGAGATGGCGACTATATCTCCCGCCTGGGCGCTCTCGGTCTGCAGCCTTTTGAGTCCAAGATAGGTGAGTATTTCGTTGACCCTGTAGACCGTCGTGCCGCCGTCTCTTGATATGGCGACTACCTGGTCGTGTACGGATATGCCGCCGCGAAATATTCTGCCTATGGCCAGCTTTCCCTTGTGATTGTCATAGTCCAGGCTGAAGACCAGCATCTGCAGCGGTCCGGTCTCATAGGCGGGCGGCGGGACCTCCCTCAGTATGCAGTCAAACAGCGGAGTCAGGTCCGTGCCCCTGGTGCCGGCGTCCACGGAGGCCGTTCCCTCGCGCGCGCTGGCATAGAGGACCGGGAAGTCCAACTGGTCGGCGCGCGTTGCCAGGTCGAGGAACAGGTCCTGGGTCTGGGCCAGAACCTCGCTGACCCTTGCCTTGTCCCGGTCGATTTTGTTGATAATTAGTATTGGTTTCAGGCCTTTCTCCAGGGCCCGGCGCAGGACGAATCTGGTCTGGGGCATGGGACCTTCCACCGAGTCCACCAGCAGCAGGCACCCGTCGGCCATGCTGGTTACCCGTTCAACTTCTCCGCTGAAGTCGGCATGGCCCGGGGTGTCGATGATGTTGATCTTGACGCCCCGGTAGATGAGGGCGGTATTCTTGGCCAGGATGGTGATGCCCTTTTCCCTCTCCAGGGGATTAACATCCATGAGGAGTTCGCCCACCTGTTCATTGTCCCGGAAAACCTTGCTTTGCTTGAGCATGGCGTCGACCAGGCTGGTCTTGCCGTGGTCGACGTGGGCGACGATGGCTACATTTCTGATGTCGTTACGATACGCGGTCAATCAGCTATACCTTCCTTTTCATGTCGAACCTTTTCATTATACACTTCCCGTGTCATTTTGTTCACCGGCGTTACAGCATGATGTCCCGTACCCCGGTGATGGCTGCCGCCTGGCTGCTGCAGTACGCGGCCCCCGCGAGAACCTGCGCAATCCTGGCATGTAGAAGGTTAAGAAATGATCAGCGCGCTATTGACTCGGTATTACGCCCTATTATATTCTTTGTTCAGCGTTCAACCCGCCCAGGTAGCGCACTTTGGAGCAGAGTTCACA